>JAAAPE010000080.1 GCA_009908385.1 Gammaproteobacteria bacterium | reverse complement strand
ATCAGCGCTTCGGAAATGCCGGGCGCGACCATGGCGATGGTGGCCTGCTGCGAACCGGCCAGCCCGCGGAAGGAATTCATGATGCCCCAGACCGTGCCGAACAAGCCCACGTAGGGGCTGACCGAGCCGACCGTGGCCAGGAAGCTCAGACGATGCTCGAGCCGGTCCATTTCCCGCGTCAGGGTCACTCGCATGGCGCGCTGCGCCCCGTTGGTCAGCGAATCCGCGTCGAATCGCCGCTCCTCGCGCTGGCGGGTGAACTCGCGAAAGCCCGATTCGAACAGGGCCTCGAGCCCCTCGCGCGGTTCACGATCGCCGGCGACCGAGTCGTAGAGCTTGTTGAGATCGGCGCCTGACCAGAACTTTTCCTCGAACTTGCGCGAGCGCGTCTCCGCCCGGGAGAGCATCTGCCGCTTGCGGAAGATGACCATCCACGAGGCCACCGAGGCGGCCACCAGCAGCCCCATGACGCACTGGACCAGCAGACTGGCCTCGAGAATCAGTTCCCAGACTTGCAACTCGCCGTTCATTGCGATTCCTGTCTCTCTTGTTGTCGTTGTATGGCCGTGCGCAGCGCTTCGGGCATGCGCGCCGGCGCGAAGCGGTCGGCGGCCAGGCACGCGGCGTCGATGCGCGCGGTGGCCAGCAGCTCGCCGTCGTCGGCGCGCACCATGCGCTGGGCGAAGGTGAGCGACGCCGCTCGAAGATGTTCGACGTCGATCGTGACCTCGAGTTCATCTTCCAGGCGCCCCGGTGCGATGAATCGGATGTCCACCCGCCGCACGACGAAGAGCCGGTTCTGCTCGCTGCGCATGGGCACCTGGGGAAACCCCATGGCCAGCAGCCAGTCGGTGCGGGCGCGCTCGAAGAAGGCCAGGTAGCGGGCGTGGTAGACCACACCGCCGGCATCCGTGTCTTCCCAGTAGACGCGGTAGCGGAAGGGTCCTGTCATGTCTCGGAGCGATTGCTGAACAGGTCGTCGGGGCGGTCGGGCGGATTGAGGCCGAAGTGCTTCCAGGTGGCCGCCGTGGCCATGCGGCCGCGGGCCGTGCGCATCAGGAAGCCCTCCTGGATCAGGTAGGGCTCGATCACGTCCTCGATCGTGCCCCGTTCCTCCGAGAGCGCGGCGGCGAGGCTTTCCACGCCCACCGGGCCGCCGCCGAAATCCTCGACCAGCTTCTGCAGCAGGCGCCGGTCCATCGCGTCGAAGCCACGAGCGTCGACCTGCATCATTTCCAGGGCCTCGGCGGCCACGGTTTCCACGATGCGGCCGTCGGCGCGAACCTGGGCGAAGTCGCGCACGCGCCTGAGCAGGCGGTTGGCAATCCGGGGCGTGCCGCGCGCGCGCCGGGCGATCTCGAGCGCGCCCTCGCGTTCGGCCTGGATACCGAGGATGCCCGCCGAGCGAATCACGATTTCGGCCAGCTCCTCGGGGCCGTAGAACTCGAGCCGCTCGACGATGCCGAAACGATCGCGCAACGGCGAGGTCAGCAGGCCGGCGCGGGTGGTGGCGCCCACCAGGGTGAAACGCGGCAGGTCGAGCTGGATCGACCGGGCCGCCGGCCCCTCGCCGATGATGATGTCGATCCGGTAGTCCTCCATCGCCGGATAGAGGACTTCCTCGACTACGGGACTCAGGCGGTGGATTTCGTCGACGAAGAGGACGTCGCCGGGCTCGAGGTTGGTCAGCAGCGCGGCCAGGTCGCCGGCGCGCTCGAGCACCGGGCCGGAGGTCTGCCGGACGTTGACGTCCATCTCGTGGGCGATGACGTGCGCCAGGGTGGTCTTGCCCAGGCCGGGCGGACCGAAGATCAGCACGTGGTCGAGCGCTTCATGGCGCCCGCGGGCCGACTCCAGGTAGATCCCGAGGCGCTCCTTCATGGACGACTGGCCGATATACTCGCGCAGACGGCCGGGACGCAGGCTCGCCTCGATGCGGGCCTCGTCGCGGTCGACTTCGGCGGTGACCAGTCTTTCCTCGCTCATCAGCTTTGCATCTTCTTCTTAAGCGCGTTACGAATCAACGCTTCGGCCGGCAGCTCCTTGTCACCGACCGCCTTGATCATCTTCAGCGCTTCCGATGAGGAATAACCCAGCGCGGTCAGGGCCTCGCGCGCCTCTGCCTCCGCGCTGAGCGCGCCGCCGCCGGCACCGCTCGAGCCGCCCAGGTCGGACACCTTGCCGCGCATTTCCAGGATCAGGCGCTCGGCGGTCTTCTTGCCGATGCCCGGCAGGCGGGTCAGGGCCTGGCTGTCGCCCGCCTCGACCATCAGCGCGAAGTCGTCGCCGCTGACGCCCGACAGGATGGCCAGGGCCAGGCGCGGGCCGATGCCCGATACCTTGAGCAGCTCCCGGAACAGCTTGCGATCGGCTTCCGAGAGAAAGCCGTAGAGGGTGTGCGCGTCTTCCTTGACCGCCAGGTGGGTCAGGATGGTCACGGGCTCGCCGTCGGCCGGCAGGCGGTCGAAGACGTTCAGCGGCGCCTCGACCTCGTAGCCGACGCCGTGCACGTCGACCACCAGCGCCGGCGGCTGGCGCGAAACGAGGGTGCCTTGAAGTCGGACGATCATCGCAATACCACTCCGGGCGGCAGTCGGCTGGCGGTCTGTGCCGTGTGATGATGGCACAGGGCCGCGGCCAGCGCATCGTGGGCGTCCTCGCCCGGGTCGAAGTCCAGCTTGAGGATCGCGCGGATCATGTGCTGGACCTGTTCCTTGCCTGCGCGCCCGCGCCCGACGATGGCCTGCTTGATCGCGGTGGGCGCGTACTCGTGCACCTCGAGTCCGGCTTCGACCGCCGCGCAGATCGCCGCCCCGCGGGCCTGGCCGAGCTTGATCGCCGACTGCGCGTTGCGGCTCATGAACACGGTCTCGACCGCCGCCACTTCCGGGCGGTAATCGGCAATCAGCCGCCGCAGCTCGGAGAAGATCCGCCCCAGCCGCTCGGGCATGGGCCCCTCACCCAGCTTCAGCGTCTCGGCATGAACCAGCTTCTCGCCGTCGATGATGCCCACCCCCGTACGACGCGAACCGGGATCGAGGCCGAGGATTCTCATGGCGAACCGACGCAGCCCGCCAGTCCCCCTGAAACCTGAACCCTGAAACCTGAAACCTTACTCATACGCTTCCGACGGAATGTCCGCGTTCGACCAGACATTCTGCGTGTCGTCGAGATCCTCGAGCACGTCGAGGAAGTTCAGCACCTTCTTTCCGGTCTCGACGTCCACCTCGATGAGATTGTTCGCGCGCTGCGTGACCTCGGCCTCCTCGAAGGCCAGGCCGGCGGCGCGGAAGGCGTCACGAACGGCCTCGAACTCTTCCGGCTCGGTGAGCACTTCGATCGAGCCGTCCTCGTCGGTGACGATGTCCTCGGCGCCGGCTTCAAGGGCCGCTTCCATCACCTTGTCCTCGCCCGTACCCGGCGCGAAGGTGATCACGCCCTTCTTCTCGAACTGGAAGGCCACCGACCCGTCGGTACCCAGGTTCCCGCCGTGCTTGTTGAAGGCGTGGCGCACCTCCGAGACCGTGCGGTTGCGGTTGTCGGTCAGGCAATCGACCATCACCGCCACGCCCCCCGGGGCATAGCCCTCGTAGCGCAATTCCTCGTAGGAAGCGCCCTCGAGCTCGCCGGTGGCCTTCTTGATCGCACGCTCGATATTGTCCTTGGGCACGTTGGCGCCGTTGGCCTTGTCGATCGCCAGCCGCAGCCGCGGGTTGCTGTCGGGATCACCGCCGCCCTCGCGCGCGGCCACCGAAATCTCGCGGATCAACCGGGTGAAGATCTTGCCCCGCTTGGCGTCCTGCGCCTTCTTGCGGTGCTGGATATTGGCCCATTTGCTGTGACCGGCCATGGGTCGCGTGCCTCCATGATGATGACAAGTCGGCCATTTTAACCGAAGGATGCGCCGGATTCGCCCGGCCGGCGGGGTTCTGTGCGTCCGTGCGTCCGTGCGTCCGTGCGTCAGAGGTACTGACTACTGACGTACTGACGCACTGACCACAGCCCCCGCCCGCCGGGACCGCGGCCCCGACCTGCGACGAACATCGCGCCGTCGTTCAGCCAGCGGTCAGAAAGCGGCGCTAGAATGGAGCCACGCCTCAACGAGCGACCGAACCATGCGCTACTTCCTGCTCGCACTGACCTTCCTCATCGTCGGCCGCGCCGCCGCGACCGGCGAGATCAACGTGCTCACCGATCTCAAGTCGCCCTTCCCGCCCGGCTGCGTGGCGGTCGACCTGCCGAGCGCGCCGGCCTCGCCCGCCAACACCCTGTTCAACGAGAACATTTCGGTGCCGTCGATCGGCTCGACCAGCAAGGACGCGCAGGTGCAGGTCACGATCTGGCGCACCGGCTGCCACGACGAAGGCTACTCGGTGGTCATGGTCCGGCTGCAGAAGACCTCGGGAGACCCCGTCCTCGTCCCCAAGGTCTACGCCGAAGCCGGCGAGACGACGCTGCCCATGCACGTGGCTCAGCTGATCCGCCATCCGGCGGTCGGCAATGTCGGCGCCTCGGCCAACATCATCAACGAAACGCCGGTGACCTACATGCTGGGCGTCGACCCGTTCTCGCTCGACGGCGCAACGGAGTTCGGCCCCGACGATTACAACGGCGTGTTCACGCTCGAGCTTTTCTGGGGCGACTATTCACCGATCGCCGCGCCCAACGGCGAGCGATTCATCATCGAGCCCTACGTGCCCGAGCTCGACCCCACCCAGGACCCCTACCAGGTGCTGCACGGCCGCATGTCCGGCCAGTACACCGTCGACGGCATCCCGTTCAGCGGCCTCGTGCTGCAGATCGGCGAGGCGTTCGACGATACCAACAACGTGACGGCGATCTTGTTCACCTACTTCGAAGGGGCGCCGTTCTGGGTCATCGGTTCCAGGGCGGGTCTCGAACCCGGCTTCGACATCGTCACGCTCGACATGCTCGAGCTCTACGGCGGCGAGTTCATCACCTCCGGGCCCGGCAGCTTCAGCGAAGAAGACGTCGATATCTTCTCGATCGGCACGATGACGATCGAGGCGCTCGACTGCAACCGACTGCTGGTCAGCTACGACTTCGCCGAAGGCGAACTGGGTGAAGGTTCCTTCGAGGCCGAACGCCTGATCCGCACGGCCGGGTACGACTGCAATCCGTGGGAGTGACTCGCGCGGTAAGCGCGCGAAATACGAAGCACGAAGCATCAAACCCGAAACAAGCTCGAAATTCGAAACCCGAAACGGCTGCCAGCTCCAGGCCCGGGTTTCGAATTTCGTATTTCGGATTTGTTTCGGATTTGGTGCTTGATATTTCGAATTTTAGGTTTCAGCAATCCCCGAAACTTCCCGAACGCAGAAAGCCCGAAGTCGCTCGCGCCACCCCCGGCGCCGTCACCAATCCCGTATGCGTCACCGGCAGCACGCACTCGGCGGCGCCTTCGAGCCGGCATTCCGCCAGCGTCACGGTGCCGTCGTTGGGCGTATCCAACGGCCCGAACAGGCGCCCGACGCCGACCGAACGGCTGCCTGCAATCACACCCGTCTCGCGCCCGGCCGGGGCGTGGGAGAAGCCGCGTTCCAGGGCTGTCCTGGCCTGCCCCACCAGGGGCTTGAACAGGGGCCGGTCCGCCACGCGACGGCCCACCGCGGATCCCTGCACCGGCGAGCCGAGCAGGACGATGCGGCCGGGCGGCAGGTCGGAGAATTCGTCGAGCATGCGCAGGATGACCAGGCCGCCGAGGGAATGGCCGACCAGGTCGACCCGCTCGAGCGACAGGCCGGCGACGAACTCACGCAGGGCCTCGGCATTGGCCCGCAGCGACTGTCTCATGGTGGGATAGCCGAAGGCCTGCGTCCTAAAGCCCCGCCGTTCG
This sequence comes from Gammaproteobacteria bacterium, assembly GCA_009908385.1. Lineage (GTDB taxonomy): Bacteria > Pseudomonadota > Gammaproteobacteria > Xanthomonadales > Wenzhouxiangellaceae > Wenzhouxiangella. The sequence continues at coordinate 40,173 of JAAAPE010000080.1, read as the reverse complement.
AGCCGGCGGGCCAGCAGCCCCATGCTCCAGGGGCCCCACCAGAGGCCGTGGACCAGGACGACGGTTCGGGGATCGGTGACTGCGGTCATGAGTTGGTGGCCGTCGTCCTGAATGTCCGGATTCCAAGCACCAATCTCGGATTGTGAATGACCAAGTACCAATTTCCAACTTTCAAACAAGAACCGATGATCAACTTGCAATGACCGAAACGGGTGCCCGCCCCCTCGTTTTGAACATTGATCATTCGGTCATTGAGATTTGTTTGCAAATTGGTGCTTGGTTCTTGTTCATTCCTCGCCGCTGGCCTCACTCTTCAATTTCAACTCCTTGAGCTGATCGGCCTCCACGGCTGCGGGTGCCCCGGTCATCAAACACGACGCATTGGCCGTCTTGGGGAAGGCGATGACTTCGCGGATGGAGTCCTCCCCGGCCATCAGGGCGGCGATGCGGTCGATGCCGAAGGCGATGCCGCCGTGCGGGGGGCAGCCGTACTTCAGTGCTTCGAGCAGGAAACCGAAACGAGCCTTCGCCTCGGTTTCGTCGATGCCGAGCACGTCGAATGCGGCCTGCTGCAGCTTCGGGTCGTGAATACGAATCGAGCCGCCGCCGATTTCCGAGCCGTTGAGCACCATGTCGTAGGCGCGCGACAGCGCGTTGACCGGATCGGCCTTGAGCGCCTCGCCGTCGTTGACCGCGGGGGCCGTGAAGGGATGGTGCAGCGCGTAGTGGCGGCCGTCTTCCTCGTCGTACTCGAACATCGGAAAGTCGACCACCCACAGCGGCTTCCAGCCCTCGGCCACCAGATCGAGGTCCCGGGCTACCTGCAGGCGCAGCGCGCCGAGGAAGGCATTGACCACCGGCTTTTCGCCGGCGCCGAAGAACAGGATGTCGCCGTCTCTCGCGCCGGTCGCCTCGAGGATGCCGGTTACCGCCCGCTCGTCGAGGAACTTCGCCACCGGCGACTGGACGCCTTCGAGTCCGGCGGCAGCGTCGTTGACCTTCATCCAGGCCAGGCCCTTCGCGCCGTAACGGGCGACGAAATCGGTGTAGCCGTCGATCTGCTTGCGCGTCAGCTCGGCGCCGCCGGGCACGCGCAACGCGGCCACGCGCGCGGCCGGATCGCTGGCCGGGCCGGAAAAGACCTTGAATTCGACGTGGCGCACGTGCTCGCAGATCGTGACCAGCTCCAGGTCGATGCGAAGATCCGGCTTGTCGGAGCCATAGCGACGCATCGCCTCGGCATAGGTCATGCGCGGGAAGGGATCGGGCAGATCCACGTCCAGCACGTCCCGGAACACCTGCCGGATCAGGTTTTCCGCCGTGTCCTGCACGTCGGATTCCTCGACGAAGGCCATTTCCATGTCGAGCTGGGTGAACTCGGGCTGACGATCGGCCCGGAGGTCCTCGTCGCGGAAGCATCGCGCGACCTGGTAGTAGCGGTCCATGCCCGCCATCATCAGGATCTGCTTGAAGATCTGGGGCGACTGCGGCAGCGCGAAGAAGCTGCCCGGATGCACGCGGCTGGGCACCAGGTAGTCGCGGGCGCCCTCCGGCGTGGCTCGGGTCAGGATCGGCGTCTCGGCGTCGACGAACTCGCGCGCATCGAGGAACTTCCTGATCGCGCCGGTCAGCCTGGACCGCAGCCGCAGGTTGCGCTGCAGGCGCGGCCGGCGCAGGTCGAGGAAACGATACTTCAGGCGCACTTCCTCGCCGTCCTCGTCGTTCATCAGAAGCGGCAGCGGCGCGGCAGCGTTCAGGATCTCGACCGAGTCGGCCAGCATCTCGACCTTGCCCGTGGGCATGTCGGGATTCCACTGGCTTTCGGGACGCATGCGCACCGTCCCGCTGAGTCGAACGCAGAACTCGTTCCTGAGCTTTTCGGCCTCGGCGAAGGCGGGTTGGTTGTCGGGTTCGACCACGACCTGCAGCACGCCGGCGTGGTCGCGCAGGCCGACGAAGATCAGGCCGCCCAGGTCACGGGCGCGATTGACCCAGCCGCAGACCGTGACCGTCTGGCCGTCGAGCGTCTCGTCGACTTCTCCGCACAGGTGAGAACGCATCGATCAGGCCGCCTGCCCGGACGAGGTGCTGCTGGTGTCGCTGGCCTTCTTGTCAGAAGCGCTGGACGGCTTGCTGTCGGCCTTCGAGCTGCCTCCACCGTCGGACTTCTTCTCGGACTTGCCTTCGCCGGCCAGGTTGCGCTTGTTGTCCTTCTTGAAGTCGGTTTCGTACCAGCCGCCGCCCTTGAGCCGGAAACCGGCGGCGGAGATCAGCTTGTCGAGCGCCGGCTCGCCGCATTCCGGACAGTCCACGAGCGGCGGATCGGACAGCTTCCGCAGCTTCTCCATTTCGTGCCCGCAGGCCCGGCAGCGATATTCATAGATAGGCATCGTTCAAAAATCCCCGTCTGAATCCTCTCGAAGTGCGTATTGTGGGGGCCCAGCGACCGGTTTTCGAGTCCGCGGGCACAGATTTTTCGTACGGAGCACCGACGCCGATCCGATATGATCCGGGCATGGCGCAGGCAGAATCCCGGACCGAAAGGCTCGAATCCCTGTTCGCGGATTTCAATCCCGCGGACTGGCCCCTGGTGGCGGACAGCAATCAGGGCACGATCGTGCGCGTCCAGGCGCCGGGGCTCGATCTCGCCGTCAAGTCCCCGCGGGGTCGCGGCATCGCGCGCGAGGCGAGGCGCCTGTCCCTGCGACGCGAGTTCCAGGCCTATCGACGCATCGCGGGCCTGGCCGGCTTTCCGCGCTGCCTGGGGCTGTTCGGCGGCTGCCATCTGGCGTTGGAATACCTCGAAGGCGACCTGCTCCGGCACGCGATACCGCCCGACCGGCCGCGTTTCTTCGATGAACTCAGGCAGATCATCGTCGCCATGCACGGCCGCGGCGTGGCACACGGCGACCTCAAGAGCCGGAAGAACGTGCTGGTAGCGAGCGACGGACGCCCGGCGATCATCGATCTCGGTGCGGCGGTGGTGCGCAGACCGGGGTGGCGGCCGCTCAATCACTGGCTGTTCGGCTATCTTCGCCAGATCGACCTCAATGGCTGGGTCAAGCTCAAGTACGGCAGCTACGATCGTGTCGACGAACTCGACCGCCACCTCGTGCGGCGCTCGCGCATCGAGCGCGTCAACCACTGGGCCCGGCGCCGCGGGCTATGATGGAGCCTGTGAGTTCGCCATCCGCCTGAGCCCGTCGGCGATGCTGATCGCCGGCTCGTACCCGAGATCACGCCGGGCCTGGGAGAGGTCGAACCAGTGCGCCGTGGCCAGGTGCTCGACCACGAAACGCGAAAGCGGCGGGTCGCTCCGGCGCCGCGTCGCGCGCCAGAACCACTCGACGAGGGTGGCCGCGACCATCGCCACGCGCGGCGACACGCTGCCCAGTCGCGGCGTCTCTCCGCCGGCCTCGAGCATCTTCGACAGCATCTCCCCGACAGGCATGGGTTCGCCGTTGGAAATGAAATACGCCTTGCCGGCCGCCGTCGCCGGTCCGGCCAGGTTGTCGAGCGCGAGCAGGTGCGCCTCGGCGGCGTTGTCGATATAGACGGTGTCGATCAGCTTCTCCGGCGCCGGAAGCTTTAGCCGACCGGCCCGGTTCTTCTCGATCAGCCGGGGCAGCAGCTGGTTGTCGCCCGGTCCCCAGATCAGGTGCGGGCGAAGGGCACAGACCTTCATGGCGTCCGAGCTCGCGGCGAGCGCCAGCCGCTCGGCCTCCGCCTTGGTGGCCGGATACGGCGCCGGGAAATGATCCGGGTAAGGCAGCGATTCGTCGCCCCCGTCGATATCCCCGCCGGCATGCACCACGCTGGGCGATGACGTATGGACCAGATAGCTTACGCCGTGGGCCCGGCAAGCCTCGATGACGTTGCCGGTACCGATAACGTTCGCGGCCACGAAATCCGGCGCGTACAGCCCCGGGCCCGCCTTGGCGGCCACGTGGATGACCGCCTCTACGCCGTCGACGGCGGCCATGACCGCGGCGCGATTAGCGATGTCGCCACGATGGCAGACCACGCCGAGCTCGCCCAGCTCGGGGTAGTCGGAGCGGTTGATGGTCGACACCGAATCGCCCCGCTCGACCAGCTGGCGGACGATGGCCTGACCAAGAAATCCGCCGCCTCCGGTTACCAGTACTCGCATGGATTTGCCTTCCTTCGATTGACGCGTTACAGGTTAGCTGGAAATCGGTTTCAGGGTTCAGTAGGAAGCCATGGGGTTCGGGGTTCCGGCGGCGCGGGACGCCCGCCATGCGGGCCGGCTTCGCCGGGCGGTGATCGGCCGAGACCCGGCCGCGGCCTGGGGCCTCTATCCCGCTCATGCCCAAGCATTAAGCGAGCAAGGCGCAAGGGTTGTCGGCAACGATCCCTCGGCCTCGGACGGCGCTCCTGAAACCTGAACCCTGAAACCTGAAACCTCAATTGGTAATCCGCTACACTCGCCCCCACATCCATCGACTGGCGTTCAACCAGCAGCAAGCACTCATGGCTCAGTATGTTTATACGATGCACCGCGTCTCCAAGGTGGTGCCACCCAACCGTACCCTGATCAAGGACGTGTCCCTGTCGTTCTTCCCGGGCGCCAAGATCGGCGTGCTGGGACTCAACGGCGCCGGCAAGTCCACCGTGCTGCGCATCATGGCCGGCGTCGACAAGGAATACGACGGTGAGGCCCGGCCGCAGCCCGGCATCCGAATCGGCTACCTGCCCCAGGAGCCGGATTTGCCCGAGGGAGACACCGTCCGGGAAGCCGTCATGGACGGCGTGGGCGAACTCCGGGACATGCTGGTTCGCTTCGAGGAAATCTCCGAGAAGTTCGCCGAGCCGATGGACGACGAGGAAATGACCGAGCTGCTGGCCGAGCAGGCCGAGCTGCAGGACAAGATCGACTCGGCCGGCGGCTGGGAGATCGAGCGGACCCTGGAAGTCGCCGCCGACGCACTGCGCCTGCCCGAGTGGGAGGCGAAGATCGACACGCTCTCCGGCGGCGAGCGTCGCCGCGTCGCGCTGTGTCGCCTGCTGCTGTCGAAGCCCGACATGCTGCTGCTCGACGAGCCCACCAACCACCTCGACGCCGAGTCCGTGGCGTGGCTGGAACGCTACCTGGACGAGTTCCCCGGCACCGTCATGGCGGTCACCCATGATCGCTACTTCCTCGACAACGTGGCCGGCTGGATCCTGGAGATGGACCGCGGCCACGGCATCCCCTTCGAGGGCAACTACTCGTCCTGGCTGGAGCAGAAGGAAGCCCGGCTGGCCGTCGAGGAGAAGCAGGAGCAGGCCCGCCAGAAGGAAATCAAGCACGAGCTCGAATGGGTGCGCTCCAACCAGAAGGGCCGCCAGGCCAAGTCCAAGGCGCGCCTGAAGCAGTTCGAGGAACTCAATTCGAAGGACGTCCAGAAACGCAACGAGACTCAGCAGATCTACATTCCGCCGGGGCCGCGCCTGGGTGACAAGGTGATCGAGGTCGACGGCCTCTACAAGGGCTATGACGACCGTCTGCTGATCGAGGATCTCAGCTTCAAGGTGCCTCCGGGCGCCATCGTCGGCATCATCGGCGGCAACGGCGCGGGCAAGACCACGCTGTTTCGCATGATCTCCGGCCAGGAGGAACCTGACCGCGGCAGTATCGAGGTGGGGGAGACGGTCGAACTCGGCTACGTCGATCAGAAGCGCGACAGCCTCGAGGACGAGCGCCAGGTTTGGGAGGAAATCTCGAACGGCGCGGACGAAATCCACGTCGGCAACTACCGCATCCCGGCCCGCGCCTACGCCAGCCGCTTCAACTTCAAGGGGTCCGAGCAGCAGAAGCGTATCGGTCAGCTCTCCGGCGGCGAGCGCAACCGCGTGCACCTGGCCAAGGTGCTGAAATCCGGCGCTAACGTCCTGATGCTCGACGAACCGACCAACGACCTCGATGTCGAAACCCTGCGCGCCCTCGAGGAAGCCCTGCTGGCCTTCCCCGGCTGCGTGCTGGTCACCTCGCACGACCGCTGGTTCCTCGACCGAATCGCCACCCACGTGCTGGCATTCGAGGGCGACTCCCACGTCGAATGGTTCGAAGGCAACTTCACCGACTACGAGAAGGATCTCAAACGCCGCCGCGGCGACCAGGCGGGGCCACATCGGCTCAAGTACAAGCGCCTCAAGGCCTGATCACGAGCCCCCACCGTGATGCCGGTCGTCAACACCCGAGTCCTTCATGGCCCGCCGACCGGTGTTCAGCGCTATGTTTCGGAAATCCTGGCGGCCTGGCCGGACAGTCCTCCGGAGCGCATCACGCCGCCGGTCGCGCTTTCTCGAGGGCTGGCCGGACACGCCTGGGAACAGTTCGTCCTGCCGGCCAGGCTGCGCCGGAGCCAGTTGCTGTGGTCGCCGGTGCATTCGGGCCCGCTGGCCTGGCGCAACCAGGTGGTGACGGTGCACGATGTAGTCCCGCTCGATCACCCCGAATGGCTCAACCGGCGCTTTGCACGCTGGTACCGCTTCATGCTGCCGCGCCTGGTTCGCCGGGCCCGGCACGTGATCGCCATCTCGGAGTTCACCCGACGACGGCTGATCGCCACCTGTGGCCTTCCGGTCGATCGCACGTCCGTGATCCCCTGCGGGGTGGGCGAGGACTTCCGTCCGGCATCCGCCCAAGCGATCGAGGCTGCTCGCGCCCGGCTGGGACTGGGCCGGGGCCGCTACCTGCTGGCGCTGGGCTCGCTGGAACCGAGAAAGAACATTCCGGCCCTGCTCGAGGCCTGGCAACGGGCACGTGCACAGCTACCCGACGACCTGGTGCTGGTCGTGGCCGGCGCCGCGGGCGACCCGGCCGTGTTCGGTGACGCTGGACTCGGGGCATGGCCCGACGGCGTGCTGGCGACGGGGCACATCGAGGACCGCGACCTGCCCGCCCTCTACAGCGGGGCCGAATGGAGCCTGTGTGTCTCGCGCTACGAGGGCTTCGGGCTGACGCCGCTCGAATCGATGGCCTGCGGCACACCGGTGATCGTCAGCGATATCCCGGTTTTCAACGAGTCGGTCGGCGAGGCCGGGCTGCGGGTCGATCCGCACTCGCCCGAAGCGATCGCCGAAGGGCTGCGCCAGGCCCTGTCCGGTGGCGGACTCCGCCGGGAACTGGCCGCAAGGGCGACGGAACGAAGCGCCCGGTTCTGCTGGCGACGCAGCGCGCGCGCCACGCGGGATCTGCTCACGCGTTTCGCTTGAACCGGCGCAGGCCTTCGCGCGTGCCCCGCCACACCGCACCGGCCTCGCGCCAGCGCCCCGTGCTCAGGCGCAGCAGGATTCGCAGCAGACTGCCGAACACGATCGCCGGCCAGCCGCCCAGCGGAGCGTGCCGGGAAAAATAGCCCACGGCCGAGGCGTTGATCAGGCGGTCCTTGAGCGCGCCCTCACCACCGACCGAAGCCGAGTGGCGATGCCAGACCACGGCCGATTCGGCCACGCCGATCGACCAGCCGGCAGCGTCCAGGCGGCGGCACAGGTCGACATCCTCCCAGTACATGAAGTAATCGGCGTTGAACAGGCCAACCTGCGCCAGGGCACGGGCGTTGAGCAGCATGCTGGCGCCGGTGATGTAGTCCGGCCTGCGCCCGCGACGCCGCACATGCGATGAACGCCCCAGCCAGTGGTTGACGGTGCCACCGCCGATGGCCAGCACCGAGTCGGGCTGTTCGACGTCATGGATACAGGTGCCGACCGCCCCCATCCCGGGATGCCGCGCGACGAATTCGAGCAGTTGGCCGAGCGAATCCGGTCGCACGCGCAGGTCATTGTTGACCAGCCAGATCCAGTCAAAGCCCGACGAAACCAGGCGCTCGAGCTCTGCGTTCTGGCCGGCACCGAAGCCCAGGTTCTCGGCATTGGCGACCAGCTCCACCCCGGAATGGGCCATCCGAATTGCCGCGACCGAGTTGTCGCTGGACGCGTTGTCGACAACCACAATCGCCGACGGCGCCGTATCGAGCGCCGCAAGCGAATCCAGGCAGGCGATGGTATCGGCGGCGCCGTTGTAGTTGAGCACGACGACAGCAACGCGCGCTGGCTTTCCGGATGCATTCACGACACCCCGCCTCCTTCGTGCAGCAACGCGTCGAGTGCACTGGCCACCGGCTCGGGCAGCGGCAGTTCGGTCACACGCGCAAGTTCGGACAGGTGATCGGGATTGGTCGAGCCGACCACCGCGGAAGCGACCTGCGGCTGCTCGATGACCCACCTGAAGGCGAGTTGTGCCGGTGTCCAGCCCGGTGCCTTCAGCACGCCGGCAAGCCTGCGGCGCTCACGCAGAAACCCGCGTCCGCCAGCCAGTGCACGGGCCAGATACCACAGGCCACTGGGACGGGTCAGCCATTCGAGCAGCGGTGGCGCGAAAAGCATGCGTCCGAGTGGTTCGGCCGCGACGACACCGACATCCGCCGCCGCCGCGGCGCGTACGCTGGCTCGCCCCTCGGGCCTGAGCACCGACACGAAAGGCATGACGACATCGAATACCCCGCACTCGAGCGCCCTGGCGATCACCGCCTCGCCGCCATTGACGCCGAGCATCTCGACCCGCCCGGCCTCCCGTTCGCGCTCAAGCGCAGCAAGCAGCTCGTCGCTCAGATCGTCAGGCTGCGGCCCGTGAAGTTGAAGCAGGGCGACCCGCTGCATGCCGAGCCGGTCGAGACTGCCCGTGACCTGTTCACTGATCGAAGCCGGCCGGAAGTCCCTGATCAGCCTTCCCTCAGGGCCGACCAGGGTACCGGCCTTGGTGGCGACCACCAATTCGTGGGGGTCGCGGTCCAGCTCGCGCAAAAGCCGCCCGAGTCGGCGTTCGGCCAGGCCGCCGGCATACGAGGCACCGGTATCGAGAAAATCGACGCCGAGCTCGAGCGCTCGTTCCAGCACCTGCCTGGCTCGCGCCAGGGGAAAACGCGGATGCGCCCAGAAGCTGGCGCAACCCAGCCCGAGCAGCGAAACAGACTGCCGGCGCGCGCCCAGGCTACGTCGGGGCATGCCGCTCATGGGCCTGGATCGGGGCGGAACGGCCGCGGATTCCAGGCCAGCCTCTCTCGCGCAGGGGTGTCGTCGACGACAAGATCCATGCACTGGCGATCGATCATGACCGGACGAATATCGCGCATCCGGCCGGCCAGGTGGGCGCCGCGAAGCAGGGTCTTCATCAACCAGGCTGGCAAACGCAACAAGCGGACCGGACGCCCTTGCGACGCCGCGGCCCGTCGTAGCAGTTCCGGGTAGGTCAGTGTCTCAGCGCCGCCCAGCAGCCAACTGCCTTCACTGGATGGACCGGAAATGACGCACTGGACGGCCAGGCGGGCCAGGTCGTCGACGTGCACCGGCGAGCGCAGACCTCGCCCGGCGTAGGGCAGGATCGAGCGTTGTTGCGCAAGCGCCGCAAGCCGGCCAACCGGATCGCTTTCCGATCCGCCGCCGTATGTCAACGTCGGCTTGAGCAGGGTCAGCACGATGCCGCGTTCACGGCAGATGTCGGCAAGCGCGACCTCGCATCGGGCCAGCGCGCGAATCCGTCGCCGTTCGGCCCGATCGGCGGAGTGTTGCTTGAACAGCGTACTGGCAGAACTCAGCGCAATGACGCGACCCAGGCCGATACCTTGCGCGACCTGTGACAGGGTGTGCGCCAGCGGGCCGAAACTGATCAGCGTGCCGGCGCGCACGTCGGCCGGGGCATTTTCGAGGTCGTGCTGCAGCCAGGTGACATGGGGCCTGGACCGGGCCGGGTTGCGCCGGGAGACGGCGATGACGCGCACCTGCTTCCCGGCCGTGCGGTCGATAAAGCAGCGACCGACCGGGCCGCTGGCACCCAGTAGCAGGATGATCCCGGCGTCGCTCATCGCCGCACCAGCAGGCAGACCGGCGTCATGACCACGGCGTGCAGGTGGATCAGCAGCCACCAGAGGGACCGGCTGAACCAGCCCCAGCCATCGCTGCAATGCTTGTTGAGATAGCGCCAGAGGCTCTTGTGCTTGGCCCACATCACTGCCACGGGTCGGCGCCGGGTGGAGACGCCGCCGGCGTGCGAGACGAACACCGAAGGCACCAGGCGAATCCGCCAGCCGGCCTCGCGAAGCCGCGCCATCATGTCGAGATCCTCGAAGTGCATGTGGAAGCGCGGATCGAAGCCGCCCAGCGCTTCCAGGGCGGCGGTCCGGACCAGCATGCAGGCGCCGGAGACGGCTTCCACGTCGCAGGCTTCTTCCGGCGAGGGCTCGTGGGTCAGGTCGATGCCGTTGACCTGCCCGAAAGGCAGGACCTCCGACAGGACCTGGCGACGGGTCGGCAGACGGCGCCGGCTGCCGCGCTGTTCCATTCCCCGCATGTCGAAGACGCGACCGGAAACCAGGGCCACGTCGTCGTGCCGATCGAGTTCTTCGACCAGGCGCGACAGGGATTCCGGAATCAGCAGGCAGTCCGGATTGATGATCAGCAGGTAGTCGGTCCGGACCGAGCGCAGGGCCTGGTTGACACCGCGCCCGAATCCCAGATTGCGGTGGGCCCGGCGAATCGTGATGCCGGGCAGTTCGGGCAGGATGTCGACGCTGCCGTCGCCGGAGGCGTTGTCGATGACGATGACTTCGGGGGATGACGCGCCGCGGCCGCGCAGGTTCTCGATGCATCGTCCCAGCCAGCGGCCGGAATTGTAGTTGACGATGACCGCCGTGACCCGGGAAAGCGGGCTGCCCGTGCCCTTCATGAGCCGCCGAGGAGTCGCCGCCACCACGGGCGCCCGAGCTGCGCCCTGAGCCGCTCGATCTCGGCCTCGCGCTCGGCGAGGAGATGACCGGCCCGGATGTGTTTGGCGACCTCGTCGTTGTAGTGCCGGTAGACCGATTCCGAACGATCGCCATACAGCGACAACCCCGGTCCGGATGGCAGGCAGCGCTCGTCGGCCGCGGCCAGCGCGATGAAGTACAGCGGCGGATAATCGGGGATCGCACCGGTGCTGATCGAGCCCTCCTCGTCGGTCAGGAACTGTCCGCCCTCTCTGCCGTCAAGACGCCAGAGGGCGGAGACGAAGACCAGCTTCTGCCCGTAGAGCCGGACGGCGGGAAAGGTCGCCGAGACGAGCGACTCGAATTCGTCTCGATAGAGCTCGCGCACGTGATAGGGGTTGTCGTAGCCCGTCTCGTCGCTGTAGGTCTTGCGGTCGGGCGAGGAAAGGACCAGGAAGCCTCCCGGGCGCAAGACGCGCCGGAACTCAGCCAGCAGCGTCTCATGGGCCTCCAGATGCTCGAGCGTTTCGAACGAGACGACGACATCGAAGCGATCAGCCTCGTAAGGAAGGTCCGTGACGTCGCCGCGGTCGAAGCTCAGGTTCTCGCGCGAGTAACGCTCACGCGCGTGAGCTACCGCCACTTCTGACAGATCGAGGCCGGTAACCGAACTCGCCCGGACGGCGAGCAGGTTGCTGCCGTAACCTTCACCGCAGGCGGCGTCCAGCACGTCCCGGCCACCGACCAGCTCGGCCGCCCAGGCGTAGCGGTGCCAGTGCTCGTAGGCCATCTCGCGCACGCACTCGGGCGTGAAGCGCTCACCGGTGAATTCGAGGGGCTGGCGGTCGGACATGCTGCTTTCGTCGATCATCTTGAACTGCCAGTTTAACCGGAGGCGCCGCGGGGAAGGGGCATGTCGGTGTGTCCGTGCGTCTGTGCGTCGGTGCGTCTGTGCGTCGGTGCGTCTGTGGTCCGTGCGTCCGTGCGCCAGTGGTCGGCGCGCCTGACTACTGACCACTGACCACTGACCACTGACTACTGACCACTGACCACTGACCACTGACCACTGACCACTGACCAGTGACCACTGACCACTGACCACGGACCACTGATCACGGACCACTGACTACGGACTACCGACCACTGGCCTCCGCCCCTTCACTTCCGGCCCCACCAACCGCCCGGTAACGCGCGACGATCCTCCGCCGGCGCTCCGCCATCGGATCGGCGTCGATGAAGGCCCGAACGCGGTCCATGTAGTCCGGGTAGCGGGCCAGGAGGGTGGCCATGGCCTCGCCGCCGGGCTCGATTCCCAGCGGACCGAAGCTGGCGCCGCCCTCGTGGGCGACGAAGGCATCGTCGCAGAGCACGTGGCGCCAGCCGGCGTGGGTGGCGCGCATGCACCAGTCGTTTTCCTCGCCGTAGCCGCGACCGAAGGCGGCCTCGTCGAACAATCCGATCTCGTCGAGGCAGGCGCGGCGCAGGAACATGCAGAAGCCCACCGCGGTGGGCACGTCCGGATACATCGGCGGTCCGGCGCTTCGGCAGGCGCGGGCCCAGGTCTCGACGTCGTCGGGCCAGGGATTGGCCCGGCAGAAGTCGGGAATGGAGGCAATCTCGCCGTTGTTCGTCAGCGGCGTGATCGAAGCGACGCTCGCGTCGCTGTCGCGGCATCGCTCGATCGCGTCGAGCCAGCCCTCACTGACGCAGGTGTCGGCATTGAGCAGGATCACGTCCTCGCCGCCGGCGAGGGTCATGCCCAGGTTGGCACTGGCGACGAACCCCAGGTTGCTGCGATTCCGGACCGTCGTCCAGCGGCGCGGCAGGTCGTCGAAAACTCCCTCGATGGCAGGGTCGTCGGAAGCATCGTCGATGACGATGACGGGCCGGTTGGCCTCCACAGTCGAGTCGAGCGCAGCCAGGCAACGGCGGGCCTGCTCGGGCGCGTTGAACACGGGGACCACGACGGCGGTCATCGCCGGTGCCACTCGTGCTCGATCCGGATCAAGCCGAGTTCCCGGGCTTGACCGGTCACGGTGAACTCGCTCTCAAGTGTGTCATGAATCCTGAGGCCTTCGGGATCCATGGCGTGGGCGCGAATGGCGTAGGCGCCAGGCAGCAAGGGTAGCGCGGGGAAACGGAGAGACACCCGGTACTCGCCTGCTCCGTCCGGCTCCGCTTCGAAATCGTCGTGATCGGTGGCCACGCCGTAGACCGGCGTGCCGTCGGCCCGTACGATGCCGACCAGGGCGACGGGCGGCCGGCCGTCGGGAGCACCGAGCGACAGGTTCACCTCGAGCGGGCCGCCCAGGGGAACGGCGTGCTGCCCGCCCGAGACGCCGTCGAGCCCGAGACTCAGCATCCGGTAGGGGGCCTGGCTGTTGCGGGGCGTATGGGTTTCGCGGGCGTCCTTGCGCTCGTGCCACGCTAGATAGGACTGCGTCACTTCGAAGACGTCCCCGTAAAGGGCCACGCGGCCGCCGTCGAGCCAGAGGGCGTGGCGGCAGAGTTTCTGGACCTGGTACATGTTGTGGGAGACCATCAGCATGGTTCCGCCGTCGGCCAGGTAGCCTTCGATCCAGCGAATGCACTTCTTCTGGAACGACTCATCGCCGACCGCAAGGACCTCGTCGGTGATGAGCAGGTCGGGACGCACCGAAGCCACCACGGCGAAGCCGAGACGCACGACCATCCCCGATGAGTAGTGCTTGACCGGTTCGTGGATGGAATCGCCGATGTCGGCGAACGCCAGAATATCGTCCTGGCGCTCTTCGACCTGCTCGGGCGAAAGGCCCAGGAAGGCGGCGTTGAATCGCAGGTTGTCCAGGCCGGTGTACTCGGGATCGAAGCCCGCGCCCAGTTCCAGCAGCGCGGCGATGTTTCCGCGCTGAGTCATCTCGCCGCTCGAGGGAGCCAGGACGCCGGTGATGATCTTCAGCAGCGTCGACTTGCCGGCGCCGTTGGCGCCGATAATCGCAAGGGACTCCCCGGGCAGCACTTCGAGCGAAATATCCTCCAGCACCGGCGTGCCACCGGAAGACCGGCCGCGCCACAGGAGCTGCCAGAACGCCCGCAAGCGTTCGCCCGACTGAACGGTCGGCGGATAGCGCTTGGCGATCCGGTCGAGCTTGAGTAGCGGGGCGGTCACAGGAAGTCCTCGAAATAGGGGTTGAGCCGGGCGAACAGACGCCAGCCCAGCCAGAGCGTCAGCAAGCCGCCAAGCAACAGCAGCCCGGCCGCGACGCCCGGAACGGGTTCACCGTGCAGGATGCCGGCCCGGATCTCGCCCATCACCCAGGTCAGCGGATTCCAGTAGAGCCAGTCGACCAATGACTCGGGAACCAGGGAAGGCGCGTAGAGTATGGGCGTCAGGAAGAACCAGAACATGAACAGTGTCGGCATCGCCTGCTCGAGGTCTCGAACGAATACCTGAACCGCGGAAAGGCCCAGGCCGAGTCCGAGCGCGAGCGCGTAGAGGCCGACGAGCGCCAGCGAGAGCCGAAACATCCCGAGCCAGGTCAGGTCCGCCAGGAACCCGATCAGCGTCAGTACGGTGACGTAGCCGAACAGATGCAGGAGAAAAACCGCGGACACCGAAGCGATGACGAGCAATTCTCGCTTGAGCGCGACCTTGGAGATCAGCGCGGCGTGTTCGCGAATTGCCTGGGCGCCCCGCAGCACGCCCTCGGAAAACATCAGCCAGGGCCAGAGAGCCACCGCGAGCCAGGCGACGAACGGCATGTCCAGGCCGGGCGGCACCCGGGCCTGGAAGATCACCCCGAAGACGAAGCCGTAGACGCCCAGAAGGAGGAGCGGATTGAGTATCAGCCAGACCCAGCCGGTGGCGCTGCCGATGAAACGCGAGCGAACTTCCCGGCCGATCAGCCGTAGCAGCAGCGCCCGGTTGGCCCGGTTCATTCGCCCTGCCGGTCAGCCCCGCTTGCCTGTTCGCTGATGCTGTCGTCGGTGGGACGACCCGCATCGCGAACGCCGTAGCGTTCGAGCAGCTTTTCGACCGATCCCGGTTCGATCCGGAAGGGATGGGCCTGGAGGGCGTCACGATAGAGCGAATCCACCAATTCCTCGCGATGCTGGTTGCGAGCGATCTCGCGCGCCTGATCCTCGGCCTCTTCCCAGGACAACTTGCGGGAATCGTCACGTGCGTCGAGCCGGATGATGTGCCAGCCGTGGTCGGAAAGCACGGGCTCGGAAATCTGTCCGGGCTGCATCAGCTGGAGCGCCTGGGCCACTTCGCCTTCGAGTTCGTCGAGCGCGACGTTCTCGTAACTGCCCTGGTTGTCGTCCACGTACGGGTCGTCGGAATACTCGCCGACCAGCGCGTCGAACTCGGCCCCGTCCTGGAGCTTCTCATACACCTCGAAGATGCGCTCCATGGCCTCGAGCTCGCCGCGTCCCTGGCCGCGATTGACCAGGATGTGGGAGAAGCTGAGTGACGCCGGCACCTCGAACATCGACGGCTGGGTCAGGTAGAGCTCCCGCGCCTGCTGCTCGTAGTCGTCGAGCATGTTCTCGTCCAGGTAGCGCTTGCGCCGCTCGTCGGCCAGGTAGACCATGGCCGTCTGGTAGAGGCTGCCCTGCACGACAGGCTCCTCGAGCAGGCCGTTTTCGATTGCCTGGTGCCCGAGCAGGCGAACCAGCAGCAGGTTCTCGATCGCCTGTGCCAGGCGCTCATTGTCGAGCAGGAATCCGCCCCGGTGTTCCTCGGGAATGCGGTCCAGGTACGCGTCGAGATCTGCCTGTGTGACGGTTACCGGGCCCTGGTACGCGAAGGCTTCCGAATCGCGAGGCAGCCCCAGGGAAGTCCCTGAGGCTGTCTGCGCGAAAAACAGGGGAATGGCGAGCCAGGCGATGACCCGGCCGGTCTTCCTTTTCAACATGCAATCCTCTTTTGTCCGTTTCCTTGGTGTCTTTTTCCTCACGCCGTTCCCGGAGATCAGCCGCTCGGCGTGAAGCGCGAGCCGCATCCGAAGCCGGAAGCGCAGTCGGTATTGGGCTGGATGTTCTGCGGCGCCGTACCCGGTTCCGAGTCGGTAAAGATGATGTTCATGTAGTAGTTGGTGTTTGCATCCAGACCACAGATGAACGGATGGGTCTTTGCCTGCGGACCGCTCCACAGGATGTTGTCGGTGAACGTCTGCCACATGCAGCCCGATCCCATTTCACTGGCGATAGCCGCCTGGTCGAAATCACCGGGGCACTTCGAAATCGTGATCAACTTCTGACGGTTGTCGAGACCGGCAGTCTGCGGCTGGTTGATCGAGATCTGTTTGCTGCCGGAGGTCGGCACCACGCCACTGTTGAACTGCAGGGAGATGTAATGGCGTCCCTGGTTGGACGTCGGGATGCCCATGACGCGCTGCAGGCTGGCCTGGTCTTCCCAGTCGAAGGGCCACACGCCGGTGAACTGACGGCAATCGGCGTCGGTGTCAAGTGACTGGCCCGCACTGCCAAAGTTGTAACTGCAGCTGTTCGAGCCCGTCGTCATCCGGCTCCAGGTCGACGGCAGGACACGATCTTCGCACCCGGCCGGCACCGGCGGGTCCGTCGGCTCTTCGTCGGTGACGTCGATATCGACCGTGGGCGTGGTTCCGGCCACGATCGTCCCGTTGTAGCAGCTCAGGCCCACGGTGTAGGGGCCCGGGTCGATGCTGGTGGTCGAGACGACCTGTCCGACCGTGTTGTTGGGCTGCTTGCCCGTAGCAGTCCAGCCCGCCAGGCCGGAACCATCGCAGGCCCAGGCGCCGCGGCTTTCCCAACGGATTCTCAGGGTTTCGCCCTGGGCCACTTCCACGTTCGAGGTCTGTCCGTTGACCGTGAAGCTGTTGACGGCCACGTCGACGCCTTCGCAGTCGCCGGTGGCCGTACAGGCCTCGGGATCGACGGGAATGACGTTGATGTTGCCGTTGCCGTCGATCTGCATGTTGCCCTGAAGCTCGATGACGGTCGGCTCGGGCTGGGTCTGAAGGATGAGTTGCTTGTTCTGGGCCACGGCTGACTGACCGAGCAGCGCACCGCAGGTCAGTGCGCCGAGCGCGAGTGCCTGGATAATGTGGGACGTCCTGGTTTTCATATCCGTTCCGGGATTCCTGTTGATTGAACTGTTCGAGTTCCCTGTAAAGAGGCCCGGAGCACGCGGCTCCGACTTGGTCGCACATTAGTGGATTGTAAGTTATCTGACCTGTAACCGGCCGTAAAGATTCCGTAATCACCAAAAAAAGAGGCCACCCAGTGGGTGGCCCCTTTCTCGATTCCGGTCCGGAAACCGGACGGACTTCACACTAGGGGAAATCCCTTAGTCGGAAGCCACGACGCTGCGGCTACCGCGATGGTCGAAGGAACCACCGTAGTTGGCCAGCGTGCCGGCGACGTCACCGTTGGTGAACGTGTTGGCCCAGAAGCCGATGACCGGCAGACCTTCGACTCGCTCGAAGACACCAGTGTCGACGTTCTCACCAGGCTCGCTACGACGCGGTCCCAGCGCGGCAACCGGCGAAGCGCCCGGCACCGTCGTCAGGTCGTACTGCACCCAACCGTCGGTGTAGCCAGGCAGCTGGAAGTTGACGTAGCTCAGACGCGGGTAGTCGGCACGCAGCGGCTCCTTCATGATCTCCGACTCGTCCGGCAGGGAGCCGGTGGTCGTGAAGCGAACGACGTTGGCTTCACGGCAGAGCTGGAAGATCGACGGAGTTTCCGGCGGCGGCGGCGGCGACACGATCACGTCACCCACCGGGTCGGTCGGCTGCGTTTCTTCGCGGTCCCAGACACGGAAGGCAATGTCTTCGCAGGGCAGGTTCAGCGAACCGTCCGCGCGAATGTGCCAGGTGCGGGTAAACGGCGGAATCGGATCGTTCGCTGCCGTGTAACCGCCGTTGGCGTCCGCGTGGAAGCGCTTGGTCGGGAAGGTCAGCACCCACTCCGAACGGCCACCGAGGTCCTCGTTGATCGAGTACTCGTTCATCAGCTCGTCATAGGTCAGCGTGGCGTTGAGCGCCGCGACCGACGGGGCACCCGTCCAGTCGTGGGTCACAACGTCGCCGTTGACGAAGACATTGCTGACGTTGTTCGTGCCCGAACCCAGATCCGGTTCGAGGGAGGCCGGGTTGGTGTGGAACGAGTCACCCTGGACCCAGAAACCGTCGACCGTCGTGGCGTTGTAGCTGAACATCGTGCCTTCCGACACGTTGATCACGCTGCCGGCGCCGAACAGGCCACCGGTGGCACCGAGATCGGTGTCGAAGCCGAAGTCGACCGAACCCTGGTTCCAGATGTCGAACGCGAAACCAGGCGCCCAGTAGTTCACCAGGGTCTGGCAGTCGCGCGGCAGGCCGGAAACGTGCTTCGAGGCGAACGGAACGTAACCCGGGTTGGTCGGGTCGTCGCTCGACGCGCTCTGCGGCAGCATGGTGTGCATTTCGATGACTTCGATGTAACCCGAAGCGGTACGTTCGATACCCTGCGGGCCGCCGTCACCGGCGTACTCGAAGTCGAGGAACGCGCGCTCACCGAAACCGGCTTCGGCATCGTAGAAGTACGGCGCCGTGCAGGTGGAGTCGCTGGTGACCATCTTGCCACCGCCGTCGGCGGTCGCGGTCACGGCAGCCGTCCACACATCGTACGGCGACATGTAGATGTTGAAGTCAAGAACTTCGCGCGAGTTCAGGGCTTCGATAAAGCGAATCTTGACTGCCTTGCCACGCTCAGTGGTGTTGACAATCGAGATCAGCGTGTCATTACCACCGCGGGCGGTGTAATACGGATACAGCAGCACCTGACCAAGGCCGTCCGGGTTGACGTTGACAGCGTTCGCGACGCTCGCCATCCCCGCAACGCCCGTCAGACCTGCAAGTACCGCAGTCGTCAAGGTGTTTCTTTTCATTACAACACTCCTAAAGTTGTTGGACACAGGGCTCTGTGTAAACACAAGCGGGACGCGCGCGGCTCCTCCCGAGCCCATCCCAGCATGCGTAATTCTATGCTAATTGATCCGGAAATGTAAAGCAATCAGTTTTTCACGTACCACCACTGCCCGTCGAGACGAATCCATTCGTCCTCCAGGCGGCGGGAGAGTTCGACCTGCGAACTGGTCTGGCGCAGGCCGGGCACTTCCGCACGGTAGGCCACTTCCACGGTCACCGTGCAGCGGTCGGGCTCCTCGCAGGTCGAGCCGAGCACCTCGGCGCCCAGCCAGGTAACGGGCCGCCGGCTCATGTCGCGTGCGAAATCGTCCTGTTCGATGCGCTCGCGAAAGCCGGGCGTGTAGTACGCCCAAGCCTGCTCGAACTCGCCTTCGGCGAGCAGGTTCCAGCGCGCCTGGGCGCGCTCCTCGACCGTTTCGGGCTGCTGTTCCTCAGCCGGCCCGCAGGCGCTCAGCACGAGCAGTGTCGCGCTCGCGAACGCCCAAAGGCGAATGGTTTTCATCATTTCCTGATACATAGCATCCAGTCGGTTGTTTTTCAATGAAAATCAGTCCTGCGGGACCGGTTCCAGGCCGCGCAGGGGTCGCAGCGCCTCGAACTGGCTGCGCATCTCGTCGGAGACCCGCTTGAGCTGATCGGTGGACTCGACCACCGTGGGGGTGATCATGACGAGGGTTTCGGTTCGGGTCACGGAATCCGTGGTACTCCGGAACAGTCCGCCGAGCAGCGGAATGCGCTGCAGGCCCGGCACCCCGTTCTTGGACTCGCGCGTGCGCTCTTCGATCAGACCGCCGAGCATGATGGTCTGCCCAGACTGCACCGCCACCTCGGTCTGCACCGTGCGCGTGTCCACCGGCGGGTTGGAAGAGCCGCTGGCCGGGGTGCCCGGCGAAGAAACCTCCTGCCGGATCTGGAGGTAGACCAGCCCGCCCGGGTTGACCCGCGGGGTGACCTCCAGGATCACGCCGGTGTTGAGGTACTGGACGCTGCCGAAGCGGCTGCCCTCGCCCGAACCGCCGATGAAGCTGGTCGACTGCACCGGGATCTGCTGGCCGACATTGATGCTGGCGTCCGAATTGTTGCGGACCATCAGGCTGGGCGACGAGATCGTGCGTACGTCCGAAACCGTCTCGAGCGCGTTGATCGTGGCGGAGACGAAATCGTTCCCGACCGACTGCCGCGTGATGGTGCCCAGCAGCTGTCCGGCCCCGAAGCGCACCGCATTGTCGTCGCTGCTCTGCGCGAATCCGTCCGGAAGACCCGGGACGCTGCCGTCCACTGCACCGTTGGCCAGGAACCAGCTCACGCCGTACTGGAGATCGTCGGTCAGGTCGACGATCAGCACCTGGGCCTCGATCATCACCTGCAGCGGCTCTTCGTCGAGCCGCTCGATGGCCGACAGGATGCCGTCGTACTCGCTCGGCGAGGCCTGGATCAGCAGGGAGTTGGTTTCCTGCACGGCGGTGATGCGCACGCTACCGTCCTGGCCGAGCTGCATGCCGCCCGCCGTGGGGCGCGAGCCCTGGTCGTCCGAGCCGCCGCCGGCCTGCGAGCGCTGAAAATCGCTCACGGAACTGGCCGTGGCCCGCTCCAGGCCCGGCGCCAGGGATCCGCGCGATTCGCGCGAGCGGCTGCCGCCGCCGCCACCGCTGCCGAACAGGTCGCCGAGATACCCGGCGAGCACGTCGGCCTCGAGGTTCTTGACCCGGTAGACGTAGAGGCGTGCGCCGGCTTCGGGGCTGGAACGGTCAAGGCGGTCGATCCACTTCTCGGCCTCTTCGAGATAGTGCTCGTTGGGCGTGATCACCATGACGGCGTTGAGTCGCTCGAGGGCCATGAAGCGGAACATGCCCGAAAGCGGCGTTTCGCCCTCCTCGCCGAACACGCCCTGCAGCTCCGGCAACAGCTCGTCGACCTCGATGCGCTGCAGGTTGAAAATGCCCACCGACATCCCGGCCAGCCAGTCGACGTCGAAGGTCTCGACGATCTGCAGGTAGTTGCTCAGTTCGTACTGCGTGCCGGCCAGGAAAAGGATGTTGCGCGCGTTGTCGGCGTTGAAGACGGCATCCTCGCGCACCCAGGGCTCCAGCACTTCGGCCATCTTGCTGGCCGAGACGAACTCCAGCGGAACGGCCATCACCTCGTAACCGCGGGCGTTGCGCGCCGAGTCGGTTCTCGGGACGAGGTTGCCACGCACGGCCTCGGATACCGGCACCACGTGGTAGCGGCCCTCGCGCCAGATCAGGGTGGCGCCGTTCCAGCGCAGCAGCATCTCGAGCACCGACATGATCTGGTCGCGCTTGATCGGCTTGGCGGTGGAGAAAGTCACCTCCCCGCTGACGCCCGGGGCGATCACGTAGTTCTCCTGGAACATGTGTCCGAGGATGGCGTGCACCACCTCCTGGATGCCCTGCCCCTCGAAGTTGAGGGTGATTTCGCCGTCCTCGCCGGGCGGCTCGGCGCGCGGGCGCGCGGCGCTCTCGTCGATGAACACCCCGGTGCCAGTGAAGAATTCGGTCTCCTCGAACTCGCCTTCGCCGTCCTCGTCGGAGGTGCCGTCGAGCCGGATGCCGTCCTCACCCTCGCGCTCCGCGTCCGACACCGCGCTGCGGCCCGGTTCGATCCGGGTGGGATCGTCGTCGCCCTGGCGTTGCCCCACCGACGCGCAGGCGGTCAGCAAGAGGCAGGCCATCGCGAGCGAGAGCGGAAGTCGAGTGAATCCTGATCGATTGTCGTCAGCCATCGTTATCCTGTTGTTCCTGTCTTTGACGCGCGCGGCGTTCGGCCTCGGCCCGGAGCTGGGCCCGGCGTTCGGCCACGCGCCTTCGAATTTCCTCGGCCCGCGCTCGGGCTTCTTCGCTGGCCTCCTGACGGGCCTGGGCACCCTCTTCGCCCTGCTGCTGGTCGGCCGCGTCCGGCTGCTCCTGCGGTTGCTGCTGCTGCGGTCGCGCTCGCGCCGGTGCGGCGAGCCCGCTGGTGTTGACCGCCAGTTCGAGATCGGCCTGCCGGCCGTCGACCGACACGAAGCGCACCTGCCGCGGCTGGATGGCTTCGAGCCTCCAGGCCGCCTGCTCGCCTTCCAGGCTCATGCCCTCGCGCAGGACCATGGTCTCGCCGGCCGTTTCGTCCGCGACCATGGCGAGCTTCATATCCGGCGTGATCACGATGCCGGCCACGCTCGCCTTGAGCTCGCTGATCTCCTCGACCTCTTCGGGCTCGGGCGACTCGGGCTCTGCATCGTTTTCGGCCACTTCGACGACCGGCAACTGCCGGTCGGAGAAGAAGACCGGACGCTCGATGATCGCCGAGTAGGATTCGAAATCCTCCAGCCCGGTGCGCGGCACGTCGACCTGCACCTCGTCGAGCGTCGTTCGGCCCTCGGGCTCGATCTCGTCCACGTCGGGACGACCCAGCAGGAGCGCCAGGCCACCCGCCGCCAGGACCAGCACGGCAATGCCGGCGGCCAGCAGGGCGGTCAGCAGATTGCGCTGCAGGTCGATCATGCGTCGTCCTGTACCTGCCCGGGCATGAATCCGTACATATCGAAACGCACGTCGAGCTGTCCGTAGTTGCTGCGCCCGCGCTGCCCGGCACGATCGGCGGAAATGCGCTGATTGACGATCAGGTTGTCGACGAAGATCAGCGGCACGTTGTTCTCCAGCTGGTAGAGGATGCGAACCATGTCCGGCAGCGGGCAGTTCATGCGCACATTGACCGTGACCTGCTCGAATCGTTCAGGCTCGGAGTCTTGACGGTTGGTGGTCGAGACGATGTTGCACAGCTCAGCATCGACCGCCTCGCGCTGAATGATATCCCGAAGTCGGCGCATCAGGCCGGCCGCGGCGACATTGAAGTTCGTCTCCTGCAGGAAAAGGGCGCTGTCGAGCCGCTCGCTCTCGAGCCCCTCGAGCCGGGATTCGAGCGCCGGCCCACGCGCAACCGCCGCCTTGAAGCGCGCCGCTCGCTCTTCCAGGGACGCAACCTGATCGGACAGTTCGACGTGACGCACGACGAACCAGTGGAAACCCACGAGGTAGACCAGCACCAGCGCGATCGCCAGCAGGCCGATGGCCAGCGGCCGATTATTCTCCAGATCCGGCAGCAGCTGCACGCTCGCCTCCTTCGGTCTCGATGCGGGCCGTTTCGATGCGGGCCTGGGCGTTGAAGCGTTCGCGCCCGCTGCCCGGGTCGATACTGATCGATCCGCGGAACTCCGCGTCGGCCAGCAGCGGCGACTCGTTGATCAGCCCGATGAGGCGCTGCGACGCGTCGGCCAGACCCTGCAGCTGCAGCTCCTGGCCGCGCATCTGCATCTGCTGCAGCCAGATATCGTCCGGAAGTATCCGGGTGAGCTCGTCGAGCACCTGCACCGCGACCGGCTGGCGCCGGCGGCGCTCGGCCAGGAAGTTGGCCGCCGCCAGGGCGTCTTCGAGCTCGCGCTGCAGCGCCAGCACGCTGTCGGCCTCGCTGCGCAGCTGCTCGACCTCGGTTTCGAGCTGGTCGACCGTCTGCTGGCGCAGCCAGAGAGACTCGACCATGACCAGCGCCAGCACCAGCACCAGCCCGCTGGCGAGCACCCAGTTGATGCGCGCGCGCCGGTAGACATAGCGGGGCCGATCATCCTCGGGCAGGAGATTGAAGCCGGCACAGGCCGGATGCTCGCCGTCGTCGGCGAGGCAATCGATGGCGTGCGGCCTGATGCCGATGGCGTCGAGCCGCTCGGTCAGCGCATCCACACGCGAGCGCAGGGCCAGCCGCAGATCGAGGCGCAGCCGGCCGTGATCGGCGTCGCGCTCGATGATGTCGTAATCGAACAGGACCTGGTCGGCACTGAAGGGAGTGAGCTGGTCGAGCTGATAGCTCAGCGCCTGGTCGAGATTGGATTCCACCGCCAGCGGCAGCTCGACGGGGCACCGCAGGACGTCTTCGGGGGGCAGGCACAGGCGAATCTCGGGCAGCCCGTCGTCGAAATCACCGACCAGCTCGAGCCAGCGATCGCGAACCAGGCCGGCATCCTCTCCGGCGCCGAAGCTGTCGCGCTGCGTCGGCGAATCGCCGCCGGCCCAGACGGTCAGACGGCCGCCTTCGGACTCCGGCACCAGCCACAGCACCGGCCGCGGCGGGATCATGCGCTGGCGCAGACCCGACGGCAGCAGGCCGGCCAGTTCTCCGCGCCACCATTTCAGGAACCCCGGAAGCGGGCCGGCGCGGTAGCGGGCAACGACGCTGCCCCAGTATTCGTTGATGGCACTCTGATTCATCGATCCTCGACATTGTCACGCCAGCGCAGCACCCGAAACGGACGACCGCGATGGTCCCCGCCCAATTCGAGCGTGGCTTGCACTTCACTCCAGGTACCGCTGTCCAGCGTCGCCCGCGAGCGAATGCTAAAGGTCCGGCCACCCCCTTGCAAGCTGACCATGGTCCCGTCGGGCAAGGCCAGGGCCTGCTGGTCGACCGGGTGGAAGGTCTGCCGTTCCTCGACGAAGCGTTGCGCCGACTCGCGATCCATTTCGGGCATGGTGGCCAGGACGTCGGCCGAGGCGAACGCCGGATTGACGCGACCGCCGCTTGTCGAATCGACCGTCAGCATCGGCTCGATGTCGCGGAACAGCTGCCAGCTCATTCCGATGACCTGCTGCAGCTCCGCGACCGAGCTGAAGGGCATGTTGGCCGGTCCGTAAGGATAGCCTGCGGCGAAATAGTCGTCTTCCTCGGCGCCGTAGAGCCGGGGCAGGTCGTCGGCGTCGCGCCAGTCCTCGATGGCGTCGGCCAGATGCCAGGCCTCCGCCTCTTCCATACCCCGTGAGATGAACAGGTTGGAAAGAAGTTCCGCGCCGGCCTGGTTGATGTCGATCTTGCCCGATTCGTCGGTGATGCGCACTTCCACCTCGGCACCCCCGAAATTGAAGGCGTAGGGACGCCCGTCGGGCACCCAGCGCGTTTCCCAGTCGCGATTGCTCATCTCGTAGGCAGCCCGGTGGATGCCGGCTTCGGCAGCGTAGCGGGCAATGGTGGTGTCGAAGAGGAAACGCGACTGCATGCTCTCGGTGCGCGCCAGCACGGCGTACACGCCGACGACGATGGTCAGCAGCACGAGTATCCACAGCACCACGATCAGTGCGATGCCGGACTGGCGCGGGGGCCATCGCGTTCTCAACGACGCCCCCGGTCGCTTCCGCGACTGCGCTGCAGGATCATGTCGCTGGCGCGCCGGATCGTGCGGTCGCGCTGCGTATGGCTGGAGTCGATCATCACCGGGGCGATCAGGTCCGGCCAGGCCAGGCCACGTTCGCTGTTCAGGTCGGCGAGCAAGCCGACCGCGAGCGGCAGGCGCTCGGGGTATTCCCAGAAGTCGCTCCAGAAGGTCTCCTCGCCGCGCTCGTCGACGTCGAGGAAGATGAACTCGGCGTCCTCGAGGCCTTCCATGAGCACGACCCCGTCGGTGGTCGCCTCCAGGGCGCCGTCCTCGTAGCCGTTGAGCATCGCGTAGTAGAAGACCAGCTCCTGCCCGTCCTCGCCGCGCTCCAGGCTGAGCTGCTGCACGTAGGGGCCACCGTAGCTGAGGTAGCCCGGCAGGGGCGCGACGAAGCGCACGAAGTCGCGGTCGCCCTCGAACCGGATCGCCTGGCCATCCTCCATCTGCTCGATGACCAGCGAGCGGGTCTGCATGAGCTGACGACGCACGAACTGCTGGACCACCCGCAGCCGGTTGGTCTGTTCGATCACCGCCTCGCCCGAGCGCGTCGCGCGCACGCTGGCGCGGAAGCCACCGTAGGCCATCGCCATGATGATCGCCACCAGGGAGACGGCCAGCAGCACCTCGATGAGGGTGAAGCCGCGATGCCGCTGCATGATCATTGCCGACCCCGCTGCCGTTCTTGCCAGTGAGTATCGACCGAGCGCATGGTTTCGAAGACCGCCTGCCGGCCACGGTTGCCTTCGCCCCATTCCACCGTCAGCCGGATATGGTAGAGGACGATGGGCAGTCCTTCCTGCGCGTCGAGCCCGCGGCCGTCGGCCACGGCGGTTTCCTCGACCTCCATCGTCCAGGAAAAACGGTCGTCGAAATCGCCCCGGGTCACGCCCGGCTCGATCATGCTTTCCAGCCCGACGGTATCGAGCCTGGACTGGGCCCACAGCGCCGCCTGCGTGTAGTCGCCCGACATGCGCGTATTGCCGACCGAAGTCGAGAGAATCTGCAGCACGACACCGAACAGCAGGGAGAAGACCATGAAGGCCGCCATCACCTCGATCAGGGTGAAGCCGGCCTGCCGGCTCCGCCGGCAGGCCGCCACCGGGAACCGTGCGCGATCCGGATCGTCGTGTCCTGCCAGACTCATCAAAACTCCTCGTCGATGCTGACCTCACCGGTCAGCCAGCCGACGTTGATCACCCATTCGCGCTCCTGTGCGAGCAGCTTGATGCTGCCTCCGGTCGAAGCGCCGTCGGGAAAGAACCGGATGCCGCCGGCGTTCTCGCCGGTCATCTCCGAGCGCGCGGTCTCGAGCGTGATCTCCAGATCGTCGGGCAGCTTGACCGCTTCGCGTCCGGCGGCCTGCCAGGTGCGCGCGTCGGCGTCGACCTGGAAGACCTGCGCCTGGCGCTTGACGATCGCCTGACCCCGGGTATGGCGGAGGCCGGCGGTGATCTCGCGCGCGGCGTTGCGGATCTCCGCACCGCCGATGGAGCGCGTCAGCGACACGCCGATCACCGCGAAGAGCATGGCGACGAGCACCATGACCACCATCAGCTCGATCAGGCTGAACCCGCCCGCGCGATTATGTCGCGCCGGCGTCCCGGACGAGCGAAGCGAAGATCCGGGACCTCCTTCGGAATACCGGGCGGTCGATCGGTGTCTCGAGCGCGGAGCCGGTCGCAGCGAACGCGGTCCTCCCGAACTCATCAGCTCGATCCTGAAACCTGGCACCCGGAACCCGTATCCAACTCAATCCCAGTTCCTGATATCGGAGTTGGGCCCTTCGCCCCCCGGCGAACCGTCAGCGCCGTGGGACCAGATATCGAAGGACCGGTGTTCACCCGGATAGCGGTACTGGTAGGCGTTGTCCCAGGGATCATTCAGGTTAGAGTCGTTGACGTAGGGTCCGTTCCAGTTGCTGGCATTGCCGGGCTTTTCGATCAGCTGGCGTAACTCGTTGGGCGGCCGGCCGTTGTCGAGGTAGAACTCGTCGACGGCCATCGACAGACGCTGCACCTCGGCTTCCGCCGCGCGCACCTTGGCGTCCTCGCCACGCTGCATGATGTTGGGAACGACCAGGCCCGCGATGAGGCCCAGAATGATCAACACGACCAGCAGCTCGATCAGCGAGAAGCCGGCATTGTTCGAAGCCTTGTACATCCAGTTTTCCTCCGGCCCGGTACGGGCGAATGACAGTGGGTGGAAACCGCGGCCTTCAGGCCACCAGTTCGTTGATGCTGAGAATGGCCATGAGCACCGACATCACGATCACGCCGATGACGAGCGCCAGCCCCAGGGTCAGCAGCGGCACGAGCAGTGCCATGAGCCGGTCGATGGTCGTGCGCACCTCGCGATCATAGGTATCGGCGACCTTCAGAAGCATCTCGTCAAGCTTGCCGGTTTCCTCGCCGACATTGATCATCTGCAGCGCCAGGCGCGGAAAGTTCTCGTTGGTCGCCAGGGCCCGCGTCATGGGCGTGCCGGTCTTGACCTGCTTGGCCGCCTCCGCGACGTCGTCGCCGAGAACCGTATTGGTCATGACATTCTTGGCGATGGAAAGTGCCGACAAAAGCGGCACACCGTTGATCAGCAGGGTGCCCGAGGTGCGCGCCAGACGCGCCGTTTCCATCTTGGCGATGACGTCGCCGACGCCCTTCATGTGCAGGAATCGCCGGTCCCAGCGCCGACGCGAGGCCGGGCGCCGCATCTGCCCACGGAACCAGAGCACGACCACCAGCACCGCGCCGAGCATCGCCCACCAGTAATGCTGAAGCGCGGCACCGACGACCATCACGATCTTGGTCAGCAGCGGCAGCTCACCGCCGAACTCCTCGAACATCGGCGCGAACTGCGGAATCACGTAGCCCATCAGGAGGATCAGCGATGCGACCGCCAGCAGCACCAGCAGCGCCGGGTAGATCATCGCCGAGATGACGGAATCCTTGAGCTCCTTCGAGCGTTCCAGGTACTCGGCCATGCGCGCGAGCGTGTTGTCGAGGGAGCCCCCGATCTCGCCGGCGCGGACCATGTTGATGTAGAAACGCGAGAAAACGCCGTGGCGCTCCTCCAGCGCCTCGGACAGCGAGCCGCCTTCGCGGACCCGGTTGCGGATTTTCTCGACCGTCCCCTGGACCCGGTCGTTTTCCGCCAGTTCGGCCAGGATGCCTAGCGAACGATCGAGCGGCAGGCCCGCGCCGAGCAGCGTGGCAAGCTGCTGGGTAAGATCACCGATCTCGGCCTGCTTGAGACCCTGCCGCCCCCGCAACAGGGCCGACAGGCGAAAACCGGAGCCGACCTCCTTGGCCGAAACCGGGATATTGCCCGACTCCTGCAGGTGGGCGATGACGAGATCCTTGCTCGGCGCGTCCATCTCGCCGGTCATCGTCTCGCCGGCCGGGGTAACGGCCTTGTACTCAAACAAAGGCAACTTGGACACCCTCCGGGTGAAGCACGAAATTCGAAGCAACAAATCCGAAACAGTCGTCCGCCAGCCTTCGGGGCTGCATTTCGAATTTCGGATTTCGAATTTCGAATTTGCTGGTATCCATCATGCTTCTTGCGTCACGCGCAGCACTTCCTCGGCCGAGGTGACGCCCTGCAAGGCTTTCTTGAGGCCGTCCTCGTACATCGTGCGCATGCCCTCATTGCGGGCTTGCTTCTCGATTTCGGTCGAGGTGGCGTGCTTCATGACCATGCGCCTGATCTCTTCGGTCAGCACAAGCAGCTCGTGAATACCTGTCCGTCCGCGGTAGCCCGTCGGGCTGGCCTCGGAGCTGCCCGGACGATAGAGCCGGATGGGCCGCTCGTCGGTCAGCCGCTCGAGGCCGAGCTCCTCGATCATTTCGGGCAGGACCTCGTAGGCTTCCATCGTTTCCGGATCGAGCCGGCGCACCAGGCGCTGGGCCATGATCGCGTTGACGGTCGAAGTCAGCAGGTAATCCTCGACGCCCATGTCGATCATTCGGGTCACGCCGCCGGCGGCGTCGTTGGTATGCAGGGTCGAAAGCACCAGGTGGCCGGTCAGCGCCGACTGGATGGCGATCTTGGCCGTCTCGAGATCGCGCATTTCCCCGATCATGATTACATCGGGGTCCTGGCGGACAATCGAGCGCAGCGCACGGGCGAAGTCGAGGCCGATCGAGGACTTGGCCTGGATCTGGTTGACGCCCTCGAGCTGGTACTCGACCGGATCCTCGACGGTGATGATCTTGCGCTCGGGCGTGTTGAGCCTCGACAGCGCGGTGTAGAGCGTGGTGGTCTTGCCGGAGCCGGTCGGCCCGGTGACCAGGATGATGCCGTGCGGCACCTCGAGCTCGTGTACGAAGCGCTTCTGAACGTCATCGGCAAAGCCCAGGCTGGCGAAATCCAGCACCACGGCCTCGCGGTCGAGAATACGCATCACCACGGACTCGCCGTGCGCGGTCGGCACGGTCGACACGCGCAGGTCGAGCTCCTTGCCGCCGACGCGATGCATGATGCGGCCGTCCTGCGGCAGCCGCCGCTCGGCGATGTTGAGCCGCGCCATGATCTTCACGCGCGAAATGACCGCCGCGGTCGATCGGGCCGGCGGCGCCTCGACCTCCTGCAGCACGCCGTCGATTCGGTAGCGCACCTTCAACCGGTTCTCGAAGGGCTCGATATGGATGTCGGATGCGCGCGATTCGACCGCGCGCTGGAGAATCAGGTTGACCACACGGATGACCGGCGCCTCGGAAGCGAGGTCGCGCAGGTGCTCGACATCCTCCTCGTCGTCCTCGCCGCCACCCTCGCTGCCGAGGTGCTCGGCGATCTGCCCCATGGCCGATTTGCCACCGCCGAAATAACGCTCGATGGTGTTGTCGATTTCCGAGGTCACGCCGACCTGCGGATGCACTTCGCGGCCGGTGGCCATGCCGATGGCGCGTAGCGCGAACTCGTCGCAAGGGTCGGCCATGACGACGTCGATGGCGTCGTCGTCGATCCGGATCGGCACCAGGTGCTGCTGCTTCATGTAGCGGACCGAGATCGACTCGACCTGCGGCGCGGTCTCGGGGTAGTCCTTTTCGGTCACCAGCTCGATGCCCAGCAGCTCGGACTGGGCGCGGGCGAGATCGCGTTCGGACACCAACCCCAGGCGGACCAGGAGGGTCAGCAGGTTGCCGCCGTGCTGTTCGCGGTAGGCCTTCGCGCGCTGGAGGTCCTCCTCGCGCAGGCGCTCCTGATCGATCATCAGCCGGCACAGTTCGGCCGCCCGGTCCTCCAGGTGGTCGCCGACGCTCGGCAGAAGCTCGGTATCGTCGGTGGCTGTGAGCGCTTCAGTTTCCATATCCGTCCCGATTATAGCGGTGAAGGCCGGGGCGACGGCCGCGTGATACACGTCTCAAACAGACAATGCACGGGCCCGTCGGTTCAGAATCGACGATGGCGGACCAGTCGTTCGATGAAGGGGCGATTCATCAGGATCCAGGCCGCGATGGGCACCACGCCCGGCAGCACCAGGTAGCCCAGCTGGTAGCACAGCGCGATGGCCGTGGGCGACAGCCCGGCGGTCTGGACGGCCGACGCCGCCTGCGGGCCGAACAGGAAGGCCAGGTCCCGCCAGACCTCCCAGAACACGCCCCAGGTGGTCACGAGGGTCACGATCGCCAGCGAGGCCACCAGCTGTATCAAGCGCTGCGACAGCCGCAGGGGCGTGGCCATGATCAGCCCGAACAGCAGGGCCATGCCCCAGGCGTAAATCATGGGGTTGATGTCGAGGTTGAGCGCGGCCACGCGCCCCTCGACGCGCTGCGGCATGACGACGCCGGTCTGTATCTCGAACCGGTAGCCGAGCTGGACCACCCGCTCGAACAGATCGGGGAACAGGCCGGTCAGCAGCCATTCGACCAGCCGGGAGGTCGGGAACATGAGCCCGCTGGCCATGAAGAACCACAGGAAGAAGCCCAGCGGCAGGTAGAGCGCCGCCAGGAGAAACATCTCCTTGACCGGGCCGCTCTGGCTGTCGTCGTTGTCGTCGTGAGGCGGTTCGTTCGGTTCGTTCATGGTCGGAGTTCATTCCAGCCAGCGACGGGCATTGTGGAACATCTTCATCCAGGGTGAAAGCTCGCCCCACTCGGCCGGCGCCCAGGAATAGTTGACGCGCCGCAGCAAGCGCTCCGGGTGCGGCATGAGGACGGTCACCCGGCCGGTGTCGGAGGCCAGACCGGTGACGCCACCGGGCGAACCGTTGGGATTGTCGGGGTAGCGCGTCGCCGGCCGGCCGTCCGCGTCGACGTAGCGCAGCGCGACGGCCGCGTCCCGGGCGTCGACGGCCCCGAAATCGGCCCGGCCCTCGCCGTGCGCGGTGACGACGGGAAGGCGGGATCCGGCCATGCCGGCGAAGAACAGCGAGGGACTGCCCTCGATGCCCACGAGGCTCAGCCGCGCCTCGAACTGGCGCGAGCGGTTGACCACGAAATCCGGCCAGGCGCCCGTGCCCGGAATGATCTCGCGAAGCGCCGAGAGCATCTGGCAGCCGTTGCACACGCCGAGCGCGAAGCGACCGGGGTCGGCGAAAAACGCCTCGAAGGTTTCGCGCAGGCGGTCGTTGAACAGGATCGAACGGGCCCAGCCCTGACCGGCGCCGAGCACGTCGCCGAAGGAAAAGCCGCCGCAGGCCGCCAGCCCGTGAAACTCGTCGAGCGACTGGCGACCCGTTTCGAGGTCGCTCATGTGCACATCGACGGCCTCGAAGCCGGCCATCATGAATGCCTGCGCCATCTCGCGCTGGCCGTTGACGCCCTGCTCGCGAAGGATGGCCACGCGCGGCTTCGCACCCCGGTTGGCCATCGGCGACTCCGGCTCGAAGGTCAGTCGCGGCGCCAGCCCGGGTCGCGACCAGTCGCCGAGAGCGTCATACTCCTCGTCCGCGCATTCGGGATGATCGCGCAGGCGCTGCATGCGGTGGCTGACTTCACCCCAGCGGCGGGCCAGGCCGGGCAGGTCACGTTCAATCCGGGGCCGACCGGCGACCGCGATGGTCAGGCGATGCGAGGCCTCGACGCACCCGATCGTCGACAGCGCATCCGCGAGCCCGGCTGCGGCGAAAGCTTCTCGAACCGCGTCGATCTCGGTATCGGCGACCTGAAGCACCAGCCCCAGTTCCTCGTTGAACAGGGCAGCGACGAGCGCCGCGTCTTCGGTTTCGAGATCCAGGCTCACGCCGCAGCGGCCGGCCAGGGCCATCTCGAGCACGGTCACGAACAGGCCGCCGTCGGACCGGTCGTGGCAGGCGAGCAGTCGGCCCTGGTCGAGCAGCGACTGCATGGTCGAGAACACCGCCCCGAGCCTCGCCGGATCGTCGAGGTCGGGGACCTCGCCCAGTTCGCGGCCGAAGACCTGCGACAGGGCCGATCCGCCGAGCCGACGCCGGCCCAGGTCGACGAGCAGCAGTTTCGACTCGACGCCGGCCTCGAGGCGCGGCGTCAGGTGGACGCGCACGTCCTCGACGGGGGCGAATCCCGTGATCACCGGCGAGACCGGCGCGATCATGCGCTGTTCGCCGCCCTCGTCGTTCCAGACCGTCTGCATCGACAGGGAGTCCTTGCCGACGGGGACGGCCAGGCCGAGCGACAGGCAGGCCGTGCTCAGGCCCTCGACGGCGGCTCGTAGCGCGGCGTCCTGACCCGGCGCGCCGGCGGCCGCCATCCAGTTGCCCGACAGCTTGATGTGCGACGGCTTGCGCACGCGAACACCGGCCAGGTTGGTCAGCACTTCGCCGACGGCCATGCGCGCCGCCGCCGCGGCGTCGTGGACGGCGATGGGCGTGCGTTCACCCATGGCCATCGCCGTACCGGCGTGGCTGTCGTAGCCGAGCAGGCTGATTGCGCAGTCGGCCACGGGCACCTGGTGCGGCCCGACCATCTGGTCGCGCGCGCTCAATCCGCCGACGGTCCGGTCGCCGATGGTGATGAGGAACTGCTTGCTGCCGACGGCGGGCAGGGCCAGCACACGCTCGATGGCGGCGTCCGGATCGATATCCGCGGCCGAACCCGCGCCCCAAGCAACCGTATCGGTCAGCGCATCGCGATGCATCTTCGGCGGCTTGCCGAGCAGGATTTCAAGGGGCATGTCGACGGCCGGGCGCTCGCCGACGCGGTCGTCGACAATCAGGCGTCCGTCGTCGCTGGCCGCTCCGAGATCGGCCCAGGGACAGCGCTCGCGCTCGCAGATCGCTCTGAAGCGGTCGAGGTCGGCCGGATCGACGGCCAGGACATAGCGCTCCTGCGCCTCGTTGCACCACAGCGCCATCGGCGACAGGGAGGGATCGTTGGTCGGAATCCGTCGCAGCTCCAGGCGGCCGCCGACCCCGCCGTCGTGCAACAGCTCCGGCAGGGCATTGGACAGGCCGCCGGCGCCGACATCGTGAATGGACTTGACGGGATTGGCCTGCCCCTGCTGCCAGCACCGGTCGATGACCTCCTGCGCGCGGCGCTGCATCTCGGGGTTGCCGCGCTGTACGGAGGCGAAATCGAGGTCGGCGTCGGACTGGCCGGAACTCATCGACGAGGCCGCGCCGCCGCCCAGGCCGATGAGCATGGCCGGACCGCCCAGCACGATGATGCGGTCGCCGGCGGCCAGCGGCAGCTTGTGCGTGAGGCCGTCGGCGATCATGCCGGCCCCGCCCGCGATCATGATCGGCTTGTGATAGCCCCAGAGGCGATCGCCGATGCGGGCGCTGAAAGTGCGGAAGTAGCCCAGCAGCGCCGGCCGCCCGAACTCGTTGTTGAAACGCGCCGCGCCGATCGGCCCGTCGCGCATGATCTCCATCGCGGTGGCCAGCCGCCCCGGCGGCGGAGGCGCATGCTCCCAGGGCTGGAGCCAGCCGGGGAGCCTCAGGTCGGAGACGGAAAAACCGGTGAGCGCGGCCACCGGACGGGCGCCGCGGCCGGTGGCCGCTTCGTCGCGAATCTCGCCGCCGGAACCGGTCGCGGCGCCGGGGTCGGGCGAGATGGCCGTGGGATGGTTGTGGGTTTCGACCTTGATCTGGATGTGCAGCCGGCCGGGTCGGCCCACGTAGGCCGGCGCCCCGGGCGAAGTGGCCAGGATTTCGACGTCGAATCCCTCGAGCACGGCGGCGTTGTCGTCGTAGGCCACCACGGTGCCGTCAGGCGTGGCGGCATGCGTCTGCCGGATCAGTCCGAACAGGCTGTCGTCGAGCCGCACGCCGTCGACGCTCCAGCCGGCGTTGAAGATCTTGTGACGGCAGTGCTCGGAGTTGGCCTGCGCGAACATCATCAACTCGGCATCACTCGGGTCGCGGCCGAGGCGGGCGTAGTTGTCGACCAGGTAGTCGACCTCGTCATCGCTCAGCGCCAGGCCGAGGCGCGTGTTGTAGTCCGCGAGCACGTCGCGCGGACGATCGCCGAGTTCGACCACGCCAAGCGGCTCGGGGCGCCCCTGCTCGAACCACCCGTCGAGATCGGCCAGCCGGTCGACCACGACCTGCGTCATGCGGTCGTGCAGGAGTGCGCGGGCCGAGTCGGGGAGGCGCTCGCCGTCCAGGCCGTCGAGCGAATAGAGGATGGCGTGCTCGATGCGGGCGAAGGACGCCAGGCCGCAGCGAGCGAGGATGTCGCCGGCCTTGCTCGACCAGGGGGTGACCGTGCCCGGCCGGGGCACGATCAGGAGCTGGTCGGCGGCCAGCCGATCGCTTTCGAAAGGCTCGGCCGAGAGCAGGGAAAGGAGCCGTGAGCGCCCCGGCTCTCCGGGCAGCGCGTCAGCGTCGACCAGGAACAACTCCCGGGCGCCGGGAGTGATCGACTTGTCGGTCACCGCTGAGAGCGCCTCGGCGGTCTCTGCCAGGCGAAAGGGCGGCAGCGCGTCGGCGCCGAGCAGCACGATCATCTCGAAACCCCGGAAAACTGGTCTGGAATCAACGCGCCATTATAGGCCACGGCCCGGGGACCGCGGCGCGCCGAATCGAAATTCCGAGCCGGCGCGGGCCGGGAGAGTCAGTCTGCGCTGGACGCGACGGCGGCGTCGAGACTTTCCAGTCGGTCACGCAGCTGCTTTGGCGGCACGTAACCGGGAATCAGGGAGCCGTCGGGCGTGAGCAGCGCGGGCGTGCCCGTCACGCCCAGCGTCTGGCCGAGGCGATAGTGCTTTTCCACGGGGTTGTCGCACTGCGCCTTGGGCGGGGTCCGTCCGGCCTTGGCGGTGTTCATCGCCTCCTGGCGATCGTCCGCGCACCAGACCGACACCATGGTCTCGAAGGTGCCCGACTGCGGGCCGCCGCGCGGGAAGGCGAGGTAGTTGATCCGAATGCCCTCGGCGTTGTAATCGTCGATCTGATCGTGGAGCCGGCGGCAGTATCCGCAATCGGTGTCGGTGAACACCATCAGCTCGTAATCGGCATCTTCAGGGCCGAAGCTGACCATCTCGCCGCGATCGAGCGACGCGATCTGTTCACGGCGGAGCGTTGCCTTGGCCGAATCGGTGAGATCGGTCTGGGTTTCAAGGTCGACCAGCCGCCCTTGCATGAGATAGCGGCCGTCTTCGGACATGTAGATGACATCGTTGTTGACCTGCACTTCCATGACCCCGGGCACCGGCGTCTCGGCGATGGCGAGGCTGTCGACATTCGGAACGAGCGATCGGATGCGCTGTTCGATGGCCGTCTCGTCGGCCGCGATGGCAGATCCGACCGGGCTCAGCATGACGGCCGCGATCAGCGCTGGAAAGATCCTCATTGTGTACTCCTTGCAAGGCGATTCGAGTTTCTGGGTCGGGGTCGTGCAACGCGCATGATAGCCGACACCGACTGGCTGTTCTATTGGAACGCAGTGTCGGCGACAAGTTTCATCGTCGAACCCGGTGCAGTGGAACGCTCAGCCGCGCGGGTGATGGTCTCGGTGGAGCGCCTTCAGGCGGGCCCGTGAAACATGCGTGTAGATCTGCGTGGTCGACAGGTCGGCGTGGCCGAGCAGGATCTGCACCACGCGGAGATCGGCGCCGTTGTCGAGCAGGTGAGTCGCGAAGCTGTGCCTGAGACGATGGGGATGAACCGGCGAGGCGATTCCCGCGCGGATGGCCAATTGCCGGATGCGCGCCCAGATGGCCTGGCGCGAAAGCTGGCGGCCTGTTCGGGAGACGAACAGCCATTCGCCGGACGGGGCGATTCTCTTGCGCACGGACAGCCACCGGTCGATCGCCTCGCAGGCGGATTCGCCCAGGGGGACGAGACGCTCGCGCCCGCCCTTCCCCGTCACCCGGATAACGCCCTGGGCGAGATTCATGCGTGGCAGCGTGACGCTGGCCAGTTCGGAGACGCGCATGCCGGTCGCGTAGAGAGTCTCGAGCAGTGCTCGGTCACGCACATCGAGGGGCTGATCGGTACCGGGCGCTGCCAGCAGTGACGCCACTTCTCGGGGTGTGAGCGTGCCCGGCAGCGATCGCGGACGCCGCGGGGCATCGAGGTCGAGCATCGGATCGGCGTCGATGCGGCGCTCGCGGAGCGCCCACTGGAAAAACTGGCGCAGGCTGGAGAGCTGGCGAACAATGCTGTTGGTGCTTGCGCCCGAACGCATTCGTCCGGCGAGGAAATCGAGTACGACGCTACGAGAGATCGCTTCGAGGGGCCGGTCCACCGCTCTCAGGAAGTGGCCGAGATCGCTGCGGTAGGCCTCGGCGGTCGCGGGCGCAATGCCGCGCTCTGCCCACAGGGCGTCGAGGAACGTATCGACGAGCCGGCCTGGCGAAGGAAGGCCTGGCCCGGGAGCGGGACGATCCGCTCCCGGGTACCGGTTCTGATTCGTCAACCCTTTCCGGTCAGGCGATTGAGGGTCTTGCGCGCGGCCGACTCGACCTCGGAGAAGCCGGACTTGGCAGCCGTTCGAAGCTCTTCGACGAGCGCGCGACGCTGATTGATCTGGTGCGAGGCGAGATCATGAATGGCATCGCGCAGCTGATCGACGGCGGCGAGCACGTGCGCCATGTCGCCCTCGGCTGCCTTGCTTGAAGCCTTCTTCTTGGAAGCCTTCTTCTTGGAAGCCTTCTTCTTGGAAGCCTTCTTCTTGGAAGCCTTCTTCTTGGAAGCCTTCTTCTTGGAAGCCTTCTTCTTGGAAGCCTTCTTCTTGGAGGCCTTCTTCTTGGAGGCCTTCTTCTTGGAGGCCTTCTTCTTGGAAGCCTTCTTCTTGGAGGCCTTCTTCTTGGAAGCCTTCTTGCTGGCGGTGCTCGGGGCCGCGGCAGGAGCGGCCGGAACTGATGCCGATGCACTTCCCTCAGCGGGCGATTGTTGTTCTACGTGTGTTTCTTCATTGCTTTGCATGATGCTGACCTCCCTGGGTCGTGATCAGGACTTTCGAATTATTCGCCAGACGAGCTGGAACCCTAGCTGGAGCGTTCTCTGCGAATATGATTCATCCACTCCCTTGCAGCTCGTTCTACTCTGCCATAATTCTCCGCCTCGTTAAAGGCATCGAGCGCCCCATCGTTATCGCCAAGATTGTAGCGAGCCGTACCCAGCAGCAGGTAAGCGTTTCCGGTCTGGCTGTCGGAAAGTCCGCCCAGTCGCACCGCACGAGTCAGCGCTTCATTGGCTTCTTCCCAGCGTTCCTGGTCGACCAGGATGAACGCACGCTGCAAATCGATTTCCCCGTCGGTCGACTGCGCCCCGGCCCGCTCGTAGGCTTCTAGAGCACGATCGAGCTCTCGCGCCTCGTACCAGGCGCCACCAACCATTTCCCAGTTGCGGCGCGTGCTCTCGACGATCCCGGATTCCAGCCCTTCCTGCATCACTTCAGCGGCCTTGCGCGGGAAATCGAATTCCTGCTGCAGGCTGGCCAGCTGCATGTATTCCGACTGCTTGTCTAGCAGACCCTTGCGGTGGGCCAGCGCGAGCACCGCCATCGAGTCGCGGTTGCGCTCGAGCTGCACATACATGGAGGCCAGCTGAACCCAGTAGTCCTTCTTCTCCGGGCTCATGTTGATCAGGATCTGGAGCACGTCGGCCGCTTCGGCGTACTGCTGCAGCTCGAAGTGCATGCCCAGCTTGAGCTGGTACCAGTTCTCCTTGGGTTCGTCCGACATGGCGATTGCCCGGTCGATCGCCTCGAGGGCCTCGCGGAACTCCTCGATCTGGGCGTGAATGCTGGCCTTCATCACCCAGACGGTCACCTTGTTCTGCTGATCGTCGGGCGTGACGCAGAACCAGATCTCGAGCTGATCGAGCGACTGCCGGTAGTTTTCACCGGCGTAGTGGAGCTGGGCGACCTGCAGGATCATGTCGAACTGCTGGTTGTTCGGTAGCGTGTTGAGCTCGATGGCCCGGTTGAAATAGTCGATCGCTTCTTCGTAACGTTCCTGCTGGGCGCGGATGAACGCCATCGCCTGGAGGATCGTGGCCTGTTCGTAGTCGTCCCGCCGGGTTCGCTCGAGCAGGCTGGATAGATCCTCGAAGGCCTCGACATAGAGCTCTTCGCCGATCGCCTCGTAGATCTCGGACAGGCGGTTGTAGGTCTGCTGCGTCAGCGCACCGGCGCTGACCTCACGCTCCACACCGCACTGGTAACCCCCGACGGTTTCCTGGGCCAGGGCCTGGCCGGACAGGAAGAACAGCGAGGACAGCACAAGAGTATTGACGGTTTTCATCATGCATCATCCAGGGTGAACTCGATCGTCTGCGTCGCCTGCCTCGGCTGGGGCTGGCCGTCGACGATGCGAGGCTTGAACTTCCATCTCAGGATGGCCCGAATGGCTGCCCGGTCGAACACGCGCGGCGGACGGGAGTCGATCACCCGCGGCGAACGCACGGATCCGGTTTCGTCGATGGTGAATTCGATCTGGACCCAGCCCTCGATTTCGGCGATAGCCGCATCGCGCGGGTACTGGGGCTGGATTCTCACCAGCGGAATGACGTCGCCTTCCTGGTTCCGGTCCACCTGGTTCATCGAGCCCAGGAACGGCCCGCTCCCCGAGCTGGACAGGTCGAGATCCGGCATGTCGAGCTGCGGCATTTCCTGCACCTGCTGCTCCATCTGCGCGATCTCCATCTCCGGAGGCGGCGGCGGCTCTTCCGGCGGCGGGGGCGGCGGTGGACGGCGCCGGTCCCGCGTTTCGACCGTTTCATCGATTTCGACGGGGCCGAAGCGGATACCCGGCGGCTGTTCAAGCTGCTCGCGGTCGCCGCCGCCGCCCGAAATAAGCAGGTGCATGACGTAGAAGGTCACCAGGGTCACCACCACTGCGATGACGACCGCCACGGCGTATCGGATTCCTGCGTTCATACTGCTACCTCCCGCCTTCCGGCTCGGCGGAGACCGAAATCCTGTTGATGCCCGCCGACTGCACCTGGTCCATGACCTGCACCAGCATGCCGGTGCGGGCGCCTCGGTCGGCGATCAGGACCACCGCCGATTCAGGGTTCTCGGCACGGGCCCGCTCCACCTCGGATTTGACCTCGTGTATCTCGATCTGCTGCTTGTTCATCCAGATCTCGTCGTTATCCCTGATGGCTATTAGAACATTGCCCTGCGGTCGAGGTTCCGCGGTCAGCGCCTCGGGCTTGTTCACTTCCACCCCGGTTTCACGGATGAACGAGGTCGTGACGATGAAAAAGATGAGCATGATGAACACGATATCGAGCATCGGGGTGATGTTGATTTCGGGTTCATCCTTGGTTGCGTGTCTACGTGCCATGTTCTAGGAAACCTGTTGCCAGCGCGGTTGAATCAGTCGAAACGCAGGAGATCTTCGAGACGTTCGGTCTCGATCACGGACTTGCGCTCGAGGTGGGAGCCGAAATAGAGGCCCGACAGTGCCGCGACCATGCCCGACATCGTGGGGATGGTCGCCTGCGACACACCCGCGGCCATGGCCCGGGCGTTGCCCGTGCCGAAGAAGGCCATGACGTCGAAGACGGCAACCATCCCGGTGACCGTGCCGAGCAGGCCCAGCAATGGACAGACGGCGATGAGGGTCTGGATGGTGCGGACATTGCGCTTCATCTCCACCGCGAGCTGGCTGATCAGCTCCTCCCGGATGCGGCTGGCGTGCCACGACTGGTGGTCGCCGCGCTCCTGCCACTCGCCGAGCACTTCACGCCGACGCGAAGGCAGCACGCGGAAGTAATACCAGTACCGCTCGATGATCAGCGTCCACATCATCAGGAGCACGACGAGGATCGCCCAGAGGACGTCCCCGCCGAGTTCTATGAACCCGCGGATGGATTCGAAGAAGTTAGCTAGCGCTACCATGGCGACGCTCTGCGAGTCTCGCGATGATGCCGGCAGCCTGCTCTTCCAGGATCTGGATGAGCGAGTTGCTTCGGCTCTGCAGG
>JAAAPE010000143.1 GCA_009908385.1 Gammaproteobacteria bacterium | reverse complement strand
CGAGCCCGCGCCCGGGCCGCGACAGCGACAGTTCCGCCACCTTCACGCGACAGGATCGCCCTGGCCTGATGGCGATCGGTTTGTCGGGTCGGGCTCGCGCCGGCGGCGTTTCGAGCAGCTGGCGGATCGCGCCGGCCGCGGCCATGCCGTCGGCCCGATCGTGCCAGGCCTGTGAAAGCTGGCGCAGGGGCAGGAAATACTCCGGCGCGAGCAGCAGCACGAACAGGCCGCTGGCAAGCGTCAGGTTCGGCGCGGGGCCGAACTGGATGTAGTCGAGCAGGCCGAGGCCCACGTAGATCGCCACGGCGGCGATGGCCACCGCGCTGAAGAACTCCAGAACGGCGGTCGAGAGAAAAGCGATCTTCAGAACGGCCAGGGTGCGCTCGCGGAGTTGCTGGATCAGCTCGTTGATGCGGCTCAGCTCGTGGTCCTCGCTGCCGAATCGCCGAATGGTGTCGAGGCCGCGCAGGCGGTCCAGGAAAACGCCCCCGAGCCGAACCAGTTCACGCTGCTGGTCGCGACTGGCCTGCTCGGCGCCCCAGCCGACGAGGATCATGAACAACGGAATCAGGGGCGCGGAAAGCGCCAGGAAGAGTCCGGCCAGCCAGTCCTGCCAGAGGACCGCGGCGAGGAGGACCGGGAGCGTCACCGACGCGGCGATACGCTGCGGCATGAAGCGGGCGTACCACTTCTCCAGGAAATCGACCTGTTCGATCAGTGTCGTCGACAGCGCGCCGGCACCGGCGCGGGCAACGACATCCGGACCGGACCGCGCGATATGCCGGAACAGGCGCGGGCGCAGCTCGGCACGGACGCGCGCGGCCACCCCGGCCGCGAACCAGTTCCTTGCGGCGTCGATGCCCGACCGGCCGATGAGTACCGCCAGCAGGGCGGAGAGCGCCGGTGCGAGTTCGCCGGGGGACCGCCCGTCGATCAGCACGGCGCCGATCACCGACGCGAGCAACCAGGCCTGGGCCACGACCAGCCCGGCGTGCAGCAGCGTCAGACCGGTCAGCGTGGCGCGGAAACCCCTCGGCTCCCGATCCGCCAGCCAGTCGCTTTCAGTTCGCACCCGCGCCTTGCCGATCGTTCGCCGGGCGGATCAGTGGCCGTAGCCTTCCCCGGAGCGGAGCTTGCCCCGGAAGACCCAGTAGGACCAAGCGGTGTAGCCGATGATGATGGGCAGGAGGAAGAGCACGCCGAGCAGCAGGAACAACTGGCTGCCGGGATCCGATGCGGCGTCCCAGAAGGTGTGCTCGGGCGGCACCGCGTACGGCCACATCGAGGCCAGCAGGCCGAAGTAGAACAGGGCGAACAGGGCCATCGATCCGACGAAGGGGAGCCCGTCCTTGCGCTGCTGCAGCTTTCTCAGGACCCAGGCGGCCACGACCACCGTCAGGACCGGGAACGCCCACAGCGCCGAGACCTGCCCGAACCAGCGCTCGCTCACGTGTTCGCTCGCCAGCGGTGTCCAGATGCTGACCAGGACGAAGAATCCCATGACCACGGCCAGGAGGCGGGGAGCCATGCGATAGCCCCAGTCGCGGGTTTCGCCCTCGGTCTTCAGGATGGCCCAGGTGACGCCCAGCAGGGCGTATCCGGCGACCACGCCCAGGCCGGTCATGACGGTGAACGGCGTCAGCCAGTCGAAGGCGCCGCCCACGTAGGAAAATCCCTCCACCTCGAAACCCTGGATGTAGGCGCCCACCACGGCGCCCTGGGCGAAGGCCGCCACCGTCGATCCGATCGAGAACGATCGGTCCCACCAGTGACGGGAATTGCGCGCCTTGAAGCGGAACTCGAAGGCCACGCCGCGGAAGATCAGGCCGGCGAGCAGCAGGAAGACGCCGATGTAGAGCGCCGGGAGAAAGACCGCGTAGACCATCGGAAAGGCGGCCAGCAGACCTGCGCCGCCGAGGATCAGCCAGGTTTCGTTGCCGTCCCAGACGGGCGCGACCGAATTCATCAGGTCGTCGCGGGCCTGGTCGCTCGGCGCGAAGGGAAACAGGATGCCGACGCCGAGATCGAAGCCGTCCATCAGGACGTACATGAATACCCCGATGCCGATGATCACGA
Source organism: Gammaproteobacteria bacterium (assembly GCA_009908385.1). Classification (GTDB taxonomy): domain Bacteria; phylum Pseudomonadota; class Gammaproteobacteria; order Xanthomonadales; family Wenzhouxiangellaceae; genus Wenzhouxiangella. The sequence goes on along the minus strand of JAAAPE010000143.1, from coordinate 12,435 downwards.
TCCAGATGAGTGTCAGGTCGAACAGTTCCATGGACTCAGCTCCTTCCTTCGGCAAGCGGCTCGTCGGCGCTGTCGCGCACGGCCGACCAGGGACGCTTGGCGTGTGCCGATTCGATTTCTTCTCCATCCGGAACGGGCGGCGGGCCGGCGATGATCACGCGTCGGAGGTAGATGATGCCCGCGGTGAACACGATGGCGTAGACCGTGACATAGCCGATCAGTGTCGCCAGCACCATCCAGCCGGTCAGCGAAGGCGTCACGGCCTCGCTGGCGCGCATCACGCCGTAGATGATCCAGGGCTGGCGGCCGACCTCGGTGACGAACCACCCGGCCAGAACGGCCACGAAGGGAAGGGGAATCATCCACGAGATGACATGCAGCAGCCGTGGCGACTGTTCGAGGCGTCCGCGCAGCACCTGGATCGCGCCAAGAATCGCCACGCCGATGAAGATCACACCGAGACCGACCATGATCCTGAAGCTCCAGAACACGATACCCACCGGCGGCCGGTCTTCGGGCGGAACCGACTTCAGGCCCTGCACCTCGCCGTCCAGGCTGTGGGTGAGTATCAGGCTCCCGAGGTAGGGGATCGCGATTTCGTAGTGGTTTTCTTCGGCCTCCGAGTCGGGAACGGCGAACAGGATCAGGGGCGCGCCGCGCTGGGTTTCCCAGTGACCTTCCATGGCCGCCACCTTGACGGGCTGGTGTTCCAGCGTGTTGAGTCCGTGCAGGTCGCCGACCACCAGCTGCAGGGGCGTGGCCACGGCGAGCATCAGCAGGCTCATCTTCAAGGCCTTCAGGCTGCTTTTGCGGTGCCGCCCTCGCAGCAAGTACCAGGCACTCACGCCGGCGACCACGAAACCGCCGGTGATGAAGGAGGCCAGCGCCATATGGGCGAAGCGATAGGGCAGCGAGGCGTTGAAGATCGCATCGGCCCAGGAAGTGACGGTGACTGCGCCGTCGACGATCTCGACGCCGCCGGGCGTGTGCATCCAGCTGTTGGCCGCGAGGATCCAGAAACTCGAAATGAAGGTGCCCACGGCGACCATGCAGGCGGCGAACAGGTGAGCGCCCGGCGGCACCTTGTTGCGACCGAACAGCAGAACGCCCAGGAAAGTGGCTTCCAGGAAGAATGCGGTCACGACCTCGTAGCTGAGAATCGGCCCGAAGAAGTTCGCGGCCTGGTAGGAAAAGATGCTCCAGTTGGTGCCGAACTGAAAGGACATGACGATGCCCGAGACCACGCCCATGCCGAACACGAGGGCGAAGACCTTCGTCCAGAACTGGGACAGCCTGAGATAGACCGGGCGTCCACTGCGATAGTAAAGCGTTTCGAGGACCGCGATGTAGGACGCCAGCCCGATGGTGAATACGGGGAAGATGGCGTGGAAGGACACCACGAAGGCGAACTGGATTCTCGACAGCAGAAGGGGGTCCAGCTCCATGGTCGTTCGCTCCTTTTCCGGCGTGTGGTGCGTGTATTATATAACGCTAATATAAGGCATGGGCGATGAATGTTTCGCGCGTCACTTCGCTTTCGCGGTTGAGGATGACAAGCGCGGTTTTCACCCCAGCACAGAGTCCGATAGTACCTAACGGACGGTGACCAGAATGTGGCGATGATGGGGCTTGTGACGGTGTTCCCAGAGGAAGATTCCCTGCCAGGTTCCCAGTGCCAGGTGGCCCTGGCGGACCGGGATGGTCAGGTCTGTATGCGTGAGGGCGAGGCGGACATGGGCGGCCATGTCGTCGGCCCCCTCTGCCCGGTGCCGGAAACGCGAATCACCGTCCGGCACGAGGTCGGAGAAGAAGGTTTCGAGGTCGCGCTGGACGTCCGGGTCGGCGTTCTCGTTGATCAGCAGGGACGCCGAGGTGTGCAAGAGAAAGACGTGACAGAGTCCGGTGTCGACGCCGCTGGCGGTGACTTCGCGCGCAATGCGGTCGGTGATGTCGAGCGTGTCGCGTCCCCGGGTCTCGATCGTGAGTTCGTTCTGGTGCATCCGTCGTGTGCCGAGGCTAGTGCGCCGTCAATTCGGCCAGCAGTTCGGCCTGGTGGGCTTCGACCAGCGGGTCGATGACGGCGTCCAGCTCTCCGTCGATGATCTTGTCGAGATCATACAGGGTCAGGCCGATTCGATGGTCGGTGACCCGCCCCTGCGGAAAATTGTAGGTCCGGATACGCTCCGAGCGGTCTCCGGACCCGACCTGGAGCTTTCTCTCGGCCGCCCGTTCGTCCTTCTGCTGCTGCACTTCCGCTTCCAGAAGGCGTGCGCTGAGCAGGCTCATCGCGCGTGCCCGGTTCTTGTGCTGTGAACGCTCGTCCTGGCACTCGACCACGATGCCGGTCGGCAGGTGGGTGATGCGGATCGCGGAATCCGTGGTGTTGACGTGCTGTCCGCCGGCGCCGGAGGAACGATAGGTGTCGATGCGCAGATCGTTGGGATCCAGCTCCACCGATTCGACGTCATCGACTTCGGGGAGAATGGCGACGGTACAGGCTGAAGTGTGGATCCGTCCCTGCGATTCCGTCTCCGGGACCCGCTGGACGCGATGCACCCCGGATTCGAACTTGAGCCGTGACCAGGCTCCCTTGCCGATGACGCGTGCGATGACTTCGCGGAAGCCGCCGGCCTCGCTTTCCTGCGCCGACATGACCTCCACCTTCCAGCCCCGCCGCTCGGCGTAGCGCGTATACATGCGCAGCAGGTCGCCGGCGAAGATCCCGGCTTCCTGCCCCCCTGTCCCGGCGCGGACCTCGAGGAAGATGTTGCGTTCGTCGTTGGGGTCGCGCGGAAGCAGCAGTTTCTGAAGCCGCTCCTCGAGGGATTCCGATTCCGATTCGAGCGCTTCGAGCTCGTCGCGCGCGAGCTGGCGCATGTCGCCGTCGCTGCCCTCGAGCAGCTCGCGCGCCTCCGTCATCGCCGCTTCGTTGTTTCGAAACTTGCCCCACACCGCGATCACCGGTTCGAGTTCGGCATATTCGCGCGAGAGCTGCTGGAACTGGTGGCGATCGCCGATCACGGCCGGGCTGGCGAGCAGTTGCTCGAGCTCCTCGAAGCGCTCCCGGGCCTCGGCCAGCCTGTGGCGCATGCCCTCGTTCATCGCTCGTCGTCCATGAAATAGAATCGGGCCGCGGCCAGCAGGTCCTCGTCTCCGGCCTCGGCCGCTTGCCGGAGCCGGATGCTCGGGCCGTGGAGCAGGCGGTTGACCAGCCGGTGCGACAGCCGCCGCATGACGGCTTCCGGATCGCCGCCGCGGGCAAGCTCCCGGCGCGCGCGTTCGAGGAGCTCGTCCCGTTCGCCCTGGGCGCGCTGGCGCAGGTGCTTGAGCGTGCTGGAGGTCGCCTGGAGACGCAGCCAGCGCTCGAAAGTGGCCACTTCCGACTCGACGATGGCGTTGGCCTGCTGCAGCGCCTCCTGGCGCTGCTGCTGCGCGGACTCCACGATGGCGCGCAGGTCGTCGATGGTATAGAGGTAGAGGTCGTCCAGGCTGGCGCTGTCGGCGCTGATGTTGCGCGGGACGGAAAGGTCGAGCGCGAACATCGGCTGTCGACGCCGCTGGCGGAGCGCATCGCGGAACATCTGCCGGTCGATGATCGCGGTGGGGCTGCCGGTGCAGGCGATGACCAGGTCGCTGTCGGCCAGCAGGCGGGGCAGAACGTCGAGCGTGGCCGCCCGGCCGCCGAAGCGTTCGGCCAGCTGGTCGGCGCGTTCGGCGCTTCGGTTGGCGATGGTCACCGTATTCATCCCGCTGGCGTGGAAGTGCGTCGCGCAGTCCTCGATCATTTCGCCGGCGCCGATCAGCAGCACCCGCAGCGAATCGACCTCGCCGAAGATCTGGCGCGCCAGCCGGAGCGCGGCGAATGGGAGGGTGACCGGGTCGCGGCCGATGCCGGTTTCGCTGCGGACCCGCTTGGCCGCCGCGAACGCGTGCTGGAACATGCGGTCGAGTCGGCTGTCCAGGGTGTTGGCCAGTTGTGCCGATTGCCAGGCCTGCTTGGCCTGGCCGGCCACTTGCGGTTCACCGATGACCATGGAGTCCATGCCGGAGATCACCTTGATGAGGTGGTAGACGCAGGCGGCGTGTTCGAGCTGGTAGATGTGTTCGCGGAATTTCCCGGGCGACAGTCCGTGCCATTCGTGCAACCACTCGATGATGCGTCGCGTGATAGTCTGCTCCGACGAGATATAGACTTCCGTACGGTTGCAGGTGCTCAGGATGCCGCAGCCGTCCACGCCGGGAATCGCGGAGAGCGCGGCCAGCGCCTCGGGCAGCGATTCCGCTGTGAACGCCAGCTGCTCCCGAATGGTGATCGGTGCAGTCTGGTGGCTGATTCCCAGGGTGACTAGCGACATGCAGGACCAGTTGATGGACAAACATGCGATTTTCCTACCGGCAGCGCGGCAGATCAAGCGAATCCTGCTTGCGAGCCTGTTCCTGATCGTTGCAGGCTGTGCCGGCACGGGCCAGGAGAGGGCGCCGGAGAACGAAGCGCCCGGGGACGATGCGGCGATGCACATCGCCACTGCCGAGCGTCTTGCCGATGTCGGCGAGTACGAATCGGCGCTGCAGGAGTACCTGGCCGCGGCGCGCGCATCGGATGATCCGGAGATCGCCCGGATGGTCACGCGCCTTGCAGGCCGCTTGCAGAACTGGCAGGTCGCGGCCGAAGCCGCCCTGAGATGGCTGGAACTCGATCCCGAGGCCGCGACGGCGCACCAGCTGCGGATCGTCGCCCTGGTCAACGAGGGACGGCAGGAGGCGGCGGTCGAAGCGGTCGCCGGATGGCTGGCGGCAGACGGCCGTGATCTGGCCGACATCGAGTGGCGCCGGGCGGCCGCCCTGCTTGCGGCGGCATCCGAGCGTGAATCGGCGCGCAGCGTGTTCGACCGCCTGGTCGAGCGAGCCGGGGAGGACGCACCCCGCGACGACGTGGCGCATGCCGAAAGCATCCTGCTGTGGCAGCACGGAGAGACCGCGCCCGCCCGGGAACGTGCGCGTGACGCCGTCGAGGCGGGCGGCGAGGTCGAGCACCTGGTCTGGGCGGCGCAACTCGCCGCCGAGGACGAGGATCTGGACTCGGCCCTGACGCTCTACCGTCGGGCCAGAGCCGATCGCCCCGACGATGTCGGCCTGGCGCTGTCCGAGGCGGAAGTCCTCCGACAGCTCGAACGCGATGAGGAAGCCATTTCCGTGCTGCGCGCCCTCGAGCCGGACGTCGATGCCCTTTACACGCTCGGCATCTACCTCGTACAACTCGATCGGTCCGAAGAGGCCGAGGAGACCTGGCACAGGCTGGTCGAGGTCGTCGACGGCGACGAACCCGAGCAGGCCTTTCTCGCGGCGCAACTGGCGGAGCTCGCGGGGCGCGACGACGATGCCCTGGAATGGTATGCGCGGGTGACGTCCGGTCCGAGGCTCGAGCAGGCCCTGCTTCGGCGATCCGTGATTCTCGGGCGCAGCCAGCGGGTCGACGAGGCGCGGGACCTGCTCGAACGTCTCCGCGCGGACACCGGGCCGGAAATGCAGCAGGAAACCTGGCTGATCGAGGCCGAAATGCTGCGCTCGACCGGCCGGGCCGACGAAGCGGTTGCGCTTCTGGCCGAGCCGCTGGCCGACAATCCCGGGAGCATGGACCTGCTCTACGCCCGGGCGCTCAGCGCCGCTACCGCGGGCGAAATCGATCTGGCCGAACAGGACCTGCGGCGCCTCATCCAGATGGATCCGGAAAACGCGATGGCGCTCAATGCCCTCGGCTACACGCTCGCCGACCAGACCGATCGGTACCAGGAAGCCTATCGACTGATCGAACGAGCGCTCGAACTCGACCCGGAGGACCCGGCGACGCTCGATTCAATGGGCTGGGTGCTCTACCGCCTGGGCCGGGCCGAAGAAGCCGTGGAATACCTCGAACGCGCGCTCGCCGGCGAAGAGAACCCGGAGATCATGGCGCATCTCGTCGAAGTGCTTCATCACCTGGGTCGCGGGGAAGAGGCTGGCGATCTCGCTGCACGCGGGCTTGAGCAGTATCCCGAAAGTCCCTACATGCTGGACACGCTCGAACGGCTGGACCTCGAGCCGTGACGCTCGGTCAGATGCGCGGCCTGCGGGTTTCGCTTCTGGTGCTCGTCGTCGTGCTGCTGAGCGCCTGCGCCACGCGAGAGCCCAGGCCAGCGGGCGCATGGCTCCAGGAGAGGCAATCGTGGTTCGAGGAGCGCGATGCATGGACGATCGACGGCCGGGTCGGCTTGTCCGACGGCGAACGGGGCGGATCCCTGGCGTTCACCTGGCAGGCAGCGGGCGAGGAGCACCACATTCACCTGCGGACCACCACCGGCGGCCGTCAGTGGCGGCTGAATTTCTCGCCCGGATACGCGCTGCTCGAGGGCAGCGACGTCGACCGCCTGGTGGCCTCGCATCCCGATCCGATCGTCGAGGAAGCGGTGGGCTGGCCGATCCCCATGCAGGCGCTGGCGTGGTGGATCCGAGGCCTGCTGCCGCCCGGGGGCGGCCGGGCCCGATTCGCCGAGGACGGCACCCTCGAGGGTATATCGGACCCCGTCTGGCAGTTGAGCTACCAGCGATTCTCGGACGTCGAAGGCCAGCTCCTGCCGACCCGCCTCCAGGCCGAATCCGACCCTTACCGGGTGCGAATCGTCATCCGCGACTGGCGCTTCGGGGTCGAAGCCCGGTAAAAAATCGTTATAATGCGCCCATCGCGAGCGGGCTGCCGGGCGGCCCGCCGCCAGAGAAGGTTTTCGCCTTGCAGGGACGTCGCCAAGCTGGTTAAGGCACGGGGTTTTGATCCCCGCATTCGCAGGTTCGAGTCCTGCCGTCCCTGCCATTCTTCATGCTCCAGCAAGACAGGGTGTTTTCTTGAGTCATCCCTCGCTGATGGTTTTCGCCGGGAACGCCAACCCGGAACTCGCCCAGGCCATCGCCGAAAATCTGGGTGTCCCGATGGGCCGTGCCAACGTCGGACGCTTCAGCGACGGCGAGGTCATGGTCGAGATCATGGAGAACGTGCGCGGCCGCGACATATACGTGATCCAGCCGACCTGTCAGCCTGCGGCCGAGAATTTCATGGAGTTGCTGGTCATGATCGACGCGCTCAAGCGCGCGTCCGCCTACCGAGTGACTTCGATCATCCCCTACTTCGGCTACGCCCGGCAGGACCGCCGGCCACGCTCCTCGCGGGTCCCGATCACGGCCAAGGTGGCCGCGCGCATGATTTCCGTGGCCGGCACCGATCGGGTGGTGACCGTCGATCTGCATGCCGACCAGATCCAGGGATTCTTCGATGTGCCCGTGGACAACGTCTACGCCTCGCCGCTGACCCTGGCCGACATCTGGAAGCACTACACCTCCGACGAGATCATCGTGGTCTCGCCCGACGTGGGGGGCGTGGTTCGCGCGCGGGCCATCGCTAAGCGCCTCGATTGCGAACTGGCCATCATCGACAAGCGACGTCCGCGCGCCAACGAGGCGACGGTCATGAATCTCATCGGCGATGTCGACGGCAAGGTGTGCATCCTGGTCGACGACATGATCGATACCGCCGGAACCCTGTGTTCCGCCGCGGGAGCGCTCAAGGACAAGGGGGCGAAGAAGGTCGTCGCCTACTGCGTGCACCCCGTGCTGTCGGGGCGCGCGATCGAGAACATCACCGGCTCGCGCATCGACGAGCTCGTGGTCACCGATACGATTCCCCTGAGCGAGTCGGCCTGGCAGACCGGGCGGATCCGCCAGCTGTCCGTCGCCCAGATGCTGGCCGAAACCATCCGCCGGATGTCCGAGGGCGAGTCGGTCAGTTCCCTCTACGTCGACTGATCCGGGTTTCAGGGTCCAGGGCCCAGGCCAATGGCGCGGTTTTCCTTCGCTCCAGCGTCGCTGAGGTTGTGTCCCCGGCCTTGCGTGTCATGGGTGCCCGGCAAGAAGGCTGGCAGTGCTCAACCAGCCAACCCTCGCGGTCAGCTGTACCCGATCTGCACCGCCACCACCATGAAAACCGCGGCAAGCGCCAGCAGCTTGAGAATCAGCGGGAAGATGAAGCGGAACCAGCGGTCGTAGGGAATGCCGGCGAGACCGAGGATGCCCATCAGGACCGGATTGGTGGGGACGATCATGTTCATGAAGCCGTCGCCGAACTGATAGGCAAGCACAGATACCTGCCGCGTGATGCCCACCAGATCGCCGATCGGAGCCATCAGCGGCATGGTGAGGTAGGCCTGGCCGCTGCCCGAAGACACGAAGATATTCATCACGCTCTGGATGCCCAGCATGCCGACGGCCGATAGCTCGGCCGGCAGGTCGATCAGCGGCGCGGCCATTGCGTTGACGATGGTGTGCAAAACCTGGCCGTCCTCGAGAATCAGGGCGATGGATTTTGCGAAGCCGATCAGAATGGCGGTTCCGGCCAGCTCAGAGGCACCGAACGAGAAAGTCTTGGCCAGGTTGTCGAAGGACATGCGATCGATCAGGGCCACGACGATGGCCAGGGCGATGAACATCGCGCCCAGTTCGATCAGGTACCAGCCGTGCTCGACGATGCCGTAGACCAGCACGGCCAGGGCCAGTCCCGTTGCCGCGAGGATGCCCTTGCGCCTGCCGGTCATTTCCGGCAGCTCGGTTTCTTCCGGCGGCTGCGCCGATGCGATGCCGTGGACCAGGCTGGCCTCGGGGTCGCGCTGGACCTTGCGGGCGTACGACCATACGTGGTGGATGCCGACGATAAGGAACGGCCAGAAAATCAAGGCTCGAAACCCGAAGCCTGAGCCGGGCTGCAGTTCCGCGATGTCCTGGGCGATGAACAGGGTGAAGGGATTGAGTACCGCCGCCCCGTATCCGACGCAGTATCCGACCACCATGATGCCGATCGCCGCCACCGTGTCCATGCGCATCGCCACGCACAGGGAGATCAGGATCGCCGCCAGCGGAATGTACTCCTCGGCCATGCCGAGCGTGGCCGACGCCGCCGCGAACAGGAAGACCCCGAAGGCGATCAGTCCGAACGCGTTGTTTCCGAAGTTCCGGATGACCTGGCCCAGGAAAGCCTCGATGGCGCCCGTTCTGCGGATGACGGCCAGCGATCCGCCGATCAGTAGCACGAAGAAAATGATGCCCTGGACGTCCGCCATGGCCCTCGGTACCGCCGTGAACAGGTGCCAGGGCGGCAGGGTTTCGGCGTCCTCGATCAAGCCGAAGGTGCCAGCCTGCACGACCTCGCGACCGCTTTCGTTGATCACCGTCTCGAAACTGCCCGCCGGCAGCACCCAGGTCAGCACCAGCGCGACGATCATCATGATGAACATCAGCACCAGCGTGTGCGGCATCCGCAGCGTTCTGGACATGGGCCCTTGTCTCCCTCGGTGGCAATGCTCCCCTCGACCCGCGCCGGGCCGGCCCGGGCGGGAGCACGACAGCGGCCGGAAAAGGGCTCCGGCCGCTGTCCGTTTTTATTCGGCGGCCTCGGCCATGGCCTCGGACGTCTCGGCTTCCGGCCCGATGTTGCGGTCCAGGAATTCCAGCATCTTGCTGTAGAAGTCGACGCGGTTGTCGACGTCGTAGAAGCCGTGACCTTCTTCTTCCTTGACCATCCACTCGTAATCCTTGCCGATCTCGTCGAGGGCGGTTCGCAGCCGTTCCATGTGCCCGATCACGACGCGGACGTCGCTGCCGCCGTGCACGAGCAGCAGGTCGGCCTTGATCTTGTCGACGTTGTGCACCGGCGAATTGCGGCGCAGTTGCTCCATGTCGTCGCCCACGGCCGTCGACATGAAGCGCTCGAAGGCTTCGCGACCGTCGCGGCCCGACGAGCGCTGGCTGGAGAAGTCGTTGCCGTCGCCGCTGCGGAACCAGGGCAGGTCGTAGACACCGACGTAGCCGATGGCGCACTCGTAGAGATCGGGTTCCTTGACCACGCCCATCAGTGCGGCGTAGCCGCCGTAGCTGCCGCCGTAGATGCAGATTCGGTCCTCGTCGGCGATGCCCTGTTCGATGGCCCAGCGCGTGGCGTCGGTGACGTCGTTCTGCATCTTGCCGCCCCATTCCTTCCAGCCGGCACGCTCGAAGTCGGCGCCGCGCCCGCCCGAGCCTCGGAAGTTGACCTGGAGGGTCGCGTAACCGTGGTGGGCCAGGAACTGCGCCTCTCGGTTGAAGCCCCAGGCGTCGTATGGGCCGAAGGGACCGCCATGGACATTGAGCACCAGCGGGACGTCTTCCTGCTTGTCCTCAGGCAGTGTCAGGAAGGCGTGCAGCTCCAGGCCGTCACGGGCTTCGATGCGCACCGGCTTCATTTCCACCAGCTGTTCCTTGGGCAGCTCGGGAAGCGCGGCGTTGAGGAACTCGAGCTGCTTCGACTCGGTGTCGAACAGGTAGTAGTCGCCGGGATTGCGGTCGCTGCTGACGTAGACGATGGCCAGCTTGCCGTCGCGCGAGGTGGACACGACCCGGACATCGCTGTCGGGGAAGGTCACGATCAGGCTCTGCAGGGTACCGGCCTCTTCGCGGTGCTTCTCGACCGATTCGTCGAACAGCGTGTAGCGCATGGGCCCGAGGCTGCTGTGGGCGCCCAGTACTTCGCCGCTGGTGCCGTAGAGCAACCCGCCGACATCCACATCCGGGTCCCGGTGGATCAGTTCCAGGCGTTCGGTATCGAAATCGTAGCGAAACACGCCGTTGCGGTCGTTTTCGGCCATGTCGTGGTTGGACGACAGGTAGGCCTTGCTGTTGTCCTTCGAGAAGCCGAGGAAGTTGATTTCGGGCGAGGCGCGCTCGGATTCGACATCCAGCGTTCGCCAGTCCTCGCCGTGCTTGACGTAGATGCGGAGTTCGCGGTCGGCCAGGGTCTCGCCCATCTTGAGCGCGGCCGCGGCGCGGATTTCGCCATTGTTGTCGGCGATCAGGCCGACCATGTCGTCGTCGACGGGCTGGTCGCCGACGAAGTCGAGCTCGCCGTCGTAGATGTCGATGAGATTGCCCTTGGGAACGCCTTCGTCCGCCCAGTGGTAGCGGGCGATGAGCATGTGCCGGTCGTCCTCGGGCAGGGGGTCGAGGACCTGGTAGCCCGAACCCTGGGCGTCGTAGATCTGTGTCCGGTAGGAACCGTCGCGATCGGCGGCGTACCAGTAGGACGGTCGTCCCCGGTTGTCGAGGTTACCGGTGACCTCGCCGACCGCCATGACGATGCGCTCTTCGCTCGCCCACCAGTAGTTCAGGACGTGCTGGTTTTCGCCGAATTCGAAGAAGGTCTCGATTTCGCGGTCTTCGATGTTCATGACCGCCAGGCGAACCTCGCTGCCCTCTTCGTAGGTCAGGGCGATGTGGCTGCCGTCGGGCGACAGTTCCATTGATCGCACCTGCGCCTTGTCGAAGAACGCGCGAGTGGGGATGCTTTCCGCGGCTGCGTTGACCGCGAAGCAGAGTGCCACGGCGGCGAGAGTCAGTAATCTGGTGTGCATTGGGCGCTCGGATCGGTTTGAGTCCAGGCGCCGTATTGTGTCAGATTACGGTCGCCGATGCATGTAGAAGCCCCCTCAGAAGTCGCCTTCCTCTAGGTTCATGAGGGGGGCTGCTCCGGCGGTGATTTTCGCGGCCAGGCCGAGGGTGTCCGGCAGCATGCGCTGCACGAAGAAGCGCGCCGTCTCGGTCTTGGCGCGCAGGAAGTCATCGCCGATCCTGCCTTCCGCGTGCGCGACACGGGCCGCGCGGACCTGTCCGGTCCATGCCCAGGCCATTGCGGTGAGGGCGAACAGGTCCAGGTAGTCGACCGAGGCGGCGCCGGCCTCGAGCGGATCGGCGGCCATGCGCTGGTAGACCTCGCCGGTCGTCTGCTTGAGACGCTCGGTGGCGTCGGCGAGCGGTCCGGTGAAGGGTTGCATACCTTCGTCGCCTTCGCAGGCGGCCAGAAGCTGCCCGACTTCGTCGAAGAAGGACTTGATGGTCTCGCCATTAGCCGCGGTCAGCTTGCGCCCCACCAGGTCGAGGGCCTGGATGCCGTTGGTCCCCTCGTAGATCTTGGCGATGCGAGCGTCGCGCATGAACTGTTCGACGCCGGTATCGACGATGTAGCCGGCGCCGCCGTGAACCTGCATGGCCAGGCTGGTCGCCTCGAATCCCATGTCGGTGAAGTACGCCTTGATGATGGGGGTCATCAGCGCCACCCAGTGCCCCGCGCGTTCGCGTTGGGCGGGATCGGGATGATGGCGTTCGATGTCGATCTGCAGGGCCGTGTGCACGGCCAGCGCGCGGGCCCCCTCGACGAAGGCCTTGGCGGTCAGCAGCATGCGCCGGACGTCGGGATGGACGATGATGGGGTCGGCCGGCTTTTCGGGGTGCCTGGCGCCGCCGAGGCTGCGGCCTTGCAGGCGCTCGCGCGCGAAAGCCACGGCGTTCTGGTAGGCCACCGAAGCCAGGCCCAGGCCCTGGATGCCGGTG
>JAAAPE010000108.1 GCA_009908385.1 Gammaproteobacteria bacterium | reverse complement strand
TGGCCCATCCTTGCCGTCCAGAATATAGACGCCGATTTGCTCGATCTCGGCTAGCTTTACCGTTGGCACATCAACGGCTCGCCCGAAGACGGTGGCCCGCAAGGCCGAGAAGGGAACCCGGACGGTCCGCCACTTATTTCCAGTCTCGAAGGGCGCCCGACGCGAGACGCTTCGCCAGCCGTAGCGCTGTCCATCGTTGACCTCGACTTCGAAGATGCGCCCGTTGCCGCGTACCCGCAATTCGAGACCCTCGTAGTCCGAGAGATCGAAATCAACGGAAGCGCGAACCGAGGTAAAACCTCCTCCCTGGGTCACCAGCGTCCCGTTGAAGCGAAGCACGCCGTCGTCGATCTCGACATGGCCCCGGGATCTTCCCCCCATGACGCCGTCGTTGACGACCTGCCAGCCGGCGGTCCGGGTCGCCTCGAAATCGATCAGCTGCTTGGACTCGGTCATCGCACCACCGTTGGAGGCCGCGCCGGCCGGACCGGTGATCAGGCCGGCGAACAGGAACAGAAAAATTCTTGTGAACATGAGATCCTACGCTGGTTGCAATTGTCGACTGTATCGGTCGAGGTGTGAAGGCGCCAGCGGCGGACTTAAGCGGCCGAGGCCCGTCACGGGCGGTTTCGGGTCGGCGATAATGACCGCTCGCCCTTCCCGACCGATCCCCGAACCGAGGCGCCGCATGAAGACAGACCCAATCAGGACGCCGGCCCTGCTGATCGACAACGTGCGCTTCGAGCGCAACGTCGAGCGCATGAACGCCCGGCTCGAGCATCTCGGCGTGCCGCTACGGCCCCACCTCAAGACCGTCAAGAACGCAGAGCTCGCGCGCCGCATGATGGCCGGTCATCCCGGTGGCGCCACGGTCTCCACGCTGGCGGAAGCCGATTACTTCCGGGCTGCCGGCATCAACGATCTGCTCTACGCCGTGGGCATCGCACCGGGGAAGCTCGAAGCCGCAGCGACGCGCATGGCCCGGGGCATGCAGCTGACGCTCATTCTCGATCACCCTGATGCCGCACGGGCTGTCGCGGACGCCGCCAGGCGGCTCGACACGAATTTCAGACTGCTGCTGGAAATCGACGCCGACGGGCATCGAGCCGGGTTCCAGCCCGATGACGCGGCCCTGATCGAGTCCGCGAAAATCCTCGAACGAGGCGGCACGACGCCGGTCGGCGTCATGGTGCACGCGGGCGGTTCCTATGCCTGCCGCGACCGGGACTGCCTGGTGCGCACGGCGAAAGCCGAACGCGACTCGGCCGTGGCGGCCGCCCGGGCACTGCGTGACGCGGGCTTCGAAGCGCCGGTGGTCAGCGTCGGTTCGACCCCGACGACCATGTTCGCCGAGGATCTCGGTGGCGTCACCGAGGTCCGCGCGGGTGTCTATTCCTTCATGGACCTCGTGATGGCGGGCCTCGGCGTATGCACGCTCGACGACATCGCGATCTCGGTACTGACCGAAGTCATCGGTCATCGCGTCCGCGACGGACAGGTCATCGTCGACGCCGGCTGGATGGCCCTGTCGCGGGACCGCGGCACGGCCGAGCAGCCCGTCGACCAGGACTACGGCCTCGTTTGCGATGAAGACGGCCGTTTGCTCTCACCCGAGGTCGTGGTGGCGGCCACCAACCAGGAGCACGGCATCCTGGCACGCCGCGACGGCGAGCCGCTCGACATCTCCCAGTTCCCGATCGGTCGCCGCCTGCGCATTCTGCCCAATCATGCCTGCGCGACAGCCGGACAGTTCGAACACATGTGGTTGCTCGGCGCAGACGGTGAGTGCTTGAAAACCCTGGAACGCTGCCGGGGCTGGTGATTCCCGGGTCGGCGTCCCGTCACGCGCGCACAACTGACCGATTGTGATTCCGCTCAGCGATACCTCAGCAGGATCAACAACGTCTTGCCGCTCTTCGGACAACGATCCGGCGCCAGGCTTCGAGGAAGCAGGCGACGCAGGGCGTCGCCTGTGTCCCCTGCCTCTTGCTCACGGCTTCAGCCACCGGTGAACTTCGTGTGGCTGTTGATCAGGTTGCGATAGTCCGGAATGTGATTCGAGAAGAGCTCGCCCAACCCTTCGACATCGCGCCGCCAGTCGCGGTGCAGTTCGCAGGCCGTGCCGAACCAGGTCATCAACTGCGCTCCGGCAGCCGACATGCGGTCCCAGGCGGAATGACGGGTCACTTCATTGAATGTCCCCGAAGCGTCGGTGACGACAAAGACTTCGAACTCCTCTTCGAGTGCCGACAGCGCCGGGAAGGCCACGCAGACCTCGGTGACGACGCCGGCGATGATGAGTTGCCGCTTGCCGGTGGCGCGCACCGCCTCGACGAAGTCCTCGTTGTCCCAGGCATTGATCTGCCCGGGCCGGGCGATATACGGCGCTTCGGGGAACATGTCCTTGAGTTCCGGCACGAGCGGCCCGTTGGGGCCGTCCTCGAAGCTGGTCGTCAGAATGGTCGGGAGTCCGAAGTACTTCGCCAGGTCGGCCAGGGCCAGGACGTTGTTCTTGAACTTGTCGGGATCGATGTCGCGCACGAGCGAGAGCAGCCCCGTCTGGTGGTCGACGAGCAGCACGGCCGCATTGTCGCGATCGAGCCGGTTGTAAGTGAATGCGTTTGCCATGGTGGTTTCTCCTTGCATTGGCTTGATGGATCAGGAATGAACGGCCGCGACCAAGGCCGCGGCCGGGTGGCTTCAGGCGGGAATGCGCCCGAACTGTCCGGACGAGTAGTCCTGGAGCGCCTGACGGATTTCCTCGCCCGTGTTCATCACGAACGGGCCGTGCCCGACGACAGGCTCGTCGATGGGCTCGCCGGCGAGCACCAGCACGGTTGCTTCGTTGTTGGCTTCGACGAGCGCGCCCTCGCCGTCCGAGCCGAGCACGACCAGCTGGCCTTCGCGGGCAACCTCGCTGGCGTTGGCCTGGACAGTGCCGTGCAGGACAACGAGCATCGCGTTCCAGCCCTCGGGCAAGGGCAGACGGGCCGTACCGTCGCGCGCCAGGCGCATGTCCCAGACCTGCATCGGGGTGAACGTCCGGGCCGGGCCCTCGCGGCCCTCGAATTCACCGGCGATGACTCGTACGCTGCCGGCTCCGTCGGGCAGGGCCACCGAGGGAATCTCGGCATCCAGCAGGGTCTGGTATCCGGGATCGGCCATCTTGTGCTCGGCCGGCAGGTTGACCCAGAGCTGCACCATTTCCAGCGTGCCGCCGCTGCGCGTGAACGCCGGGGAATGGAACTCGTCGTGCAAGATGCCGGCGCCGGCCGTCATCCACTGCACGTCGCCCGGGCCGATCTCGCCGCCGGCGCCGGTGGAGTCGCGGTGCGCCACTTCGCCGGCGTAGACGATGGTCACCGTCTCGAAACCGCGGTGGGGGTGCTCGCCGACGCCTCGAGGCTTGTCGGCGGGGTCGAAGTGCATGGGACCTGCGTGGTCCAGCAGCAGGAACGGACTGACGTGGCGGCCGTGCGTCTGGTAAGAGAACAGCGAACGGACGGGAAAGCCGTTGCCCACCCAGTGGCGCGGGGGCGCGCTGTAGACACCGTTGATGCGTTTCATGTCGACCTCCTTTGATCGGGGAATTGAACGTTGGACAACATTCTGTTCGCGCAACGCTTGATCCGGTAGTGGGCAAAATTCATACTGTCCGTTGCATTTCCGGAACGTTCGGCGCATGCAGGATCTCAACGATCTCTACTACTTCGCGAAGGTCGTCGAGCACGGCGGCTTCGCCCCGGCCGGCCGGGCCCTGGGCGAGCCGAAATCCAAGCTCAGCCGGCGGATCGCGCGCCTCGAGGAGGAACTCGGGGTGCGCCTGCTCAATCGATCAACCCGGCACGTCACCGTCACCGAGATCGGCCGCATCTACTACAGTCACTGCCGCGCCATGCTCATCCAGGCCGAGTCCGCGCAGGACGCCATCGATGCGATGCGCTCCGAGCCCTGCGGGGTGGTCCGGATCAGCTGCCCCGTCGCCCTGCTCGACGCACGCGTGGCCGACATGCTGGCGGCGTACCAGCGCACCCATCCACGGGTGACGCTACATCTCGACGCCACCAACCGCCGGGTGGACGTCATCGAGGAAGGATTCGATGTCGCCATCCGCGTTCGTCCTCCGCCCCTGGAAGACAGTGACCTTGTGCTCCGCACGCTGGCCGACCGGGGTCAGTGCCTGGTGGCGAGCCCGGCGCTGCTATCCGAAACCGGTCGACCGGAGGTGCCGGGCGACCTCGCGGAGTTTCCCAGCCTGGCCCTGGGTCGCTCCCAGGGTCGTCACTACTGGCACCTGCTCGATTCGGACCATCGCGAAGTGCGAATCGAGCATCATCCCCGCCTCGTCACCCGGAGCATGACGGCCTTGCGCATCGCCGCGACAGCCGGCGTGGGCATCGTTCAGCTGCCGACAATGATGATGACGGCGGAGCTCGGGGACGGTCGGCTGGTTCGCGTGCTCGATGAATGGGCCCCGCCGCGGGAAATCATCCACGCCGTCTTCCCCTCGCGACGCGGCCTGCTGCCGGCGGTGCGGCAGTTGATCGATTTCCTGGCGGAGCAATTCGGGACGCTAAAAGAAGACTGAGCGTCTCCTCACGCACCGAGGAGACCAGGAGGGTCGAAACGAAATACGCTCACGCGCTTGCCGACATGCCGCGGCATGCGTTCCGCAATTCGCCGGCGGCGACGGAATCTACCGTTGGCCCGGTTTCTCGAACGCACCGGCGACTGCGTCCTTGCCGCGCCTCGGCCGGAAGCTTGGCATGCCGGATAGGGACCGGATCTGTGCGGCCATGGACGGAGATGCCGGCCCGGCCGACGCCTTCGGCACCGGCTTCGCTCTTGCGTGCGCCATCGCCTGGGCGGGGCGGAAGATGCCCTGCCACGATCCCGGCTGCCACCCCTGGAATATCGAGCCGAAGTCGGCGACACCGAGCCGCTGCGACAGCATTTCCGCCAGTACCTGGCGATAGTCGGTCGTGACCGCGAGATCCTGACCGTCGGTCAGGCTGGATGGCGCAAGGCCGGGCCAGTCACCGTAGACCTGCCCGCCGTTGACGCCGCCACCGCCTACCAGCATGACGCCGCCATGCCCGTGGTCGGTGCCGCCCGAGGCGTTCTCCGCCACGCGTCGACCGAACTCCGTCTGGATGACGAGCGTCGTGGTGCCCCAGGCCGAGCCGAGGTCGTCACGGAAAGCCGCCACAGCCGAACTCAGCGAGCCGAGTACCGTATCCATTTGCGGAATCTGGCTGTCGTGGTGGTCCCAGCCGCCGGCGTTGACGGCCGCGACCCGAACCCCGGCCCCGGACTTGATCAGGCGAGCCGTGTCGGCCAGCGCGAGTCCCAGCGGATCGGCGGGATATCCGTCGCCCGCTCCGAACTCCTGCACCGGCGACATCGCGTCGATGGCGTCGAACAGTGCATCGGCCGTGGGCTTGAGAATCGGATCCCGCCGATACGCATGGTGCAGTCGCTCTCGCGTGCCCGAATCGACCTCGAGTCCGAATTCATCGACCGAGCCGATCGCCAGCGCGCTGCCCAGACCGCCCATGGACTGCGGTACCGCCCGGTCCAGGGCAACCGCCGCGAGCGGGGAAAGGTCCATCAGGCTGCTCATGTAACGGCCGATCCAGCCGTCGCCGGGAGAAAGCTCCGAGGCGTCGATGCCCTGCTCCATCGCCGCCTGGGCCTCGAAGTGCGATCGCTGGGCGGTACTCAGGCCCGTCGCGTGCACGATCGCAAGTTCGCCGCTGTCGAACAGGGTCTTGAGTCCGGCAGCGGCCGGGTGCATGCCGAAGAAGCCGTCGAGCGGGAGAGCGTCGCTCTCCGGGACAGCCAGGGTCGGGCGCAAGTCGAAGTAACGGCTCTCGCCCAGCGGCGCGGCGATCGAGAGCCCGTCGGCCGCTCCGCGCAGGAAGATCACCACCAGGCGGTCGGTCACCGGGCTTCCTCCAGGCATCGCCCAGACCCAGCCAGGCGCGGCCATCGCGCCGCCCGAAAGGGCCATCCATTTGAGAAGATCGCGTCTGTTCATCGCCACTGGCCCTCCGGTGTCGCCATCAGCCAGGCAGCCAGCGCGGCCGGGCGTTCGGCGCCTGAAACCTGATGGCCGTGATGCAACAGTCGCCGCATCTCGTCGTAGCCCAAACCGCGCGGGCGCAGGGCGGCCGCCAGGAAACCGGCCTGCTCGAGCAGGTCATCGATCTGGGCGGCCTCCTGGAGGACGGCGGACTGTTCTGCGAACTCCCGCGTCCATGCAAAGGCCGCGTTGAAACGCATCTGGAAACCGATCGTCGACTGCCAGTATTCGCGCCGATCCGGATAGCCGTCGGGCGCGGGCCATGCGAAGGGACGCTGGCCGGCAGTGTCGAGGGACTCGAAGAAGGCGGTGAGCGCATTGCCCTGCAACTCCGCTTCCAGTCCGCGCAGCAGGCCCGCCGAGAACTCGTTGGGCCGCTTGAGCTTGAGCGCGCCCTGCTGGCGCAGCTCCGGGTGCAGAAACAGGGTGCGAAGCACCACGCGGATATCCCCGTCGGAATCGATCCAGGCTTCCACGCCGGCGTCCACGAGGGCCCGCGAGGGAAGGTCCGCGCTGAATCGACGCGCCATCTTGGTGACCACGTGACGCGCGGTCGCCTCCGACGAGGCCAGCAAGGCCAGCAGCGCCTCACCCTCGGCGATGCCGGCGGGTTCGAACGCTCGGCCGAACGCCGACTTGCTGCCCGAATCGTGCGCGAGCGGACTGAAATAGAAATCGGCCGGCTGACGAATGGTCCAGCCGGTGAAAATCCGGGCGGTTTCCTTGATGTCCTCTTCGGTGTATCCACCGTCGACGCCGAGCGTATGCAGCTCGAGCAGTTCCCGGGCGTAGTTCTCGTTGGGGCCATCGGCGGTGTTGGTGTAGTTGTCGAGGTAATAGAGCATCGCCGGGCTCTTGGCGTCGGCCTCGAGCAGGTCGCCGAACCGGCCCATGGCGCGGTGGCGCATCATGTCGCGGTCTTCGAGCAGCTTGAAGAAGGCCGCCACCTCGCTCAGCGCGGGCGCGTTGAAATGATCGGACCAGAACTCGACCATCCGCTCGAACAGCTGGCGAGGACTGTAGACCTGCCGGATCATGGTGGCGATCGTCAGGTCACGCAGCGCGCTGCCGAAATTCTCCTGTTCGAAGATGTATTCGCCGAGCTCTTCCGCGCTCATGGTCAGCGTGGGCAGAAAGCTCTGCAGCGCCGCCTCCAGATCCGAGTCGTCGATGGCCTCGTCGTCGAGTTGCCATTCGAGATAGGCCTCGTAGCCAAGTGATTCCGCGATTTCCTGGTGGGTGCGATCGACGCCGAAAGTAATCCGGTCGACCAGCCTCGCGAGCTCCACGGTACTGGCGCTCGGCTGGCTGAGTTCGAGGCTGGACATGGCTTTTCTACCCGTTGGTGTCTGCAGGGAAGCGTCACATGAGTCGCCGACGATTTCCCTGAACCCTGACCAACGCCCGAGACGCGATCGGGTTGACATGACTTGCAGAACCAACGTAGCACTGCCGCCCACTACCCGCAAATCGCCGAGGGCCGCGCCTGCTGACCGAGTCGGACAGCGGCAACGCACGCATCGAGCGATCGTCAGTTACAGCGGACTTCGAACGTCACCGGATAGCGGTCGAAGTTCTCTGGGTCGTCGAGCGTCAGATGACCCGACCCGCTTGCGCCGCCGTCCGATCGCGTCCATTGCTCCAGGTTGGGCGTACTGAACTCGTCTTCGCCAACGAAAACGTCGAGGTTGAGGCTGTCGCCCCACTCGCGGACCGCGATCTCGAGGTCCCGGGTGTCGTCGCCGGCAAACACGGCGAACTCGCCCTCGCGTTCGACGCAGCGGGCCGGTAACGAATAGGTCGTTCCGTCGAGCGTCACGCTGATTTCTCCGGCAGCCTCGCTGCCGGACCCGCCGCCGACGCTGCAAGGTTCGAGAAATCTGACGCTCGTGATCGGCCTGATCTGCGGCTGGTATCTCAAGGTCGATCCCGCGCTGCCGGAGATCGCCATGCGAACGCGTATCAACCACCTGGACCTGATTCTCGCGCTCGCGGCCGGAGGCGCGGGCGCCCTGGCCACCACCAGCGGAATCTCCGGCGCCCTGGTCGGGGTCATGGTCGCGGTCGCCCTGTTGCCGCCGCTCCTGGTCGCCGCGCTGCTCGCCGGCGCCGGGCACTGGCCGGGCGCGGCCGGCGCCGCACTGCTCTACAGCACCAATATCGCTGCGGTGAATCTCGCGGCCATGACCGTGTTCCTCAGCCGCGGCATCACGCCGCGCAAGTGGTGGGAAAAATCCCGGGCCAAGCGATCGGCGATGCTCTTCATGGTGCTCTGGATCGTCATCCTCGCCGCCCTGGCCGGCGGGTTCATCTACTACAACCTGCAGCTGGGCAGCACGGGCTGAAGTCAGTCGCGGCCGGGCAGACCTCGAGTCAACGCGTCGATCAGGCTCTCCATGGTCATGGCGCTTGAAAACAGGAAACCCTGGAAGACCTCGCATCCGTCTTCGCGCAGAATCTCGAACTGCCGCCGTGTCTCCACACCTTCCGCAACGACCCTCATGCCCTGGTTGCGACCGATGGCCAGGATGCTCTGCACGAGCTTGCGCGCGCTCTCGTGGGCCTCCAGGTCGTCGATGAAGGACTTGTCGATCTTGAGCTCGTCGATCGTCAGGTCGCGCAGCATGGCAAGTGACGAGAAGCCCGTTCCAAAATCGTCGAGCGCGATCCGAATGCCCGCCCGGTGCAGCTTTCCGACCCCGCTGGCCAGCGAGCCGTAGTCCTCCGCGAACAGGTTCTCGGTGATTTCCAGTACGGGCTCGATGGTCGAGCGATCGATTTCACTCATCCGCTCGATGACCCGCTCGGCGAAATCCGGCTGCAGGAACTGCCTGACAGAGATGTTCAACGACCAGCGAAGCGGTGTGGTTCGCTGGTTCGCGATACGACGCGCATCAGCAAGACAGCATTCCAGAATGTGGTCGCCGAGACGGCCGATCAGTCCGGATGTTTCGGCGATCGCGATGAACCGGGAGGGGCCGACCTCCCCGAGCTCGGGATCGTCCCAGCGCGCCAGGGCCTCCACACCCAGAATCCGCCCTTCCGGATCGACCTGTGGCTGGTAGACCATATGGATGGCCCCATCATCGACGGCTTTCCTGAGACGCTGTTCGATCTGGATATTCTCGAGATAGACGCGGCCCATGGTGGGTTCGTAAAGGCGAGCGCTGTGTTGATCCCGCTTGGCCGAGTACATCGCGACATCGGCAGCCCTGAGTAGGTCGTTGAGCGACGGACCCGCATCGCCCGGACGGGCAATGCCGATGCTGCAGCCCAGCTCGAAGCCGACATCGTCCACCACGTAGCGCGCCGCGAGACGATCGGCCAGCTTGCAGCCACGAGCGACCAGGCGCTCCGGGTCCGTTTCGGGCGTCAGGAGCACGAATTCATCGCCACCGACGCGCGCCACTCGTTCTTCTTCGCGCGCGAACTCGTTGAGGCGCGCTCCCAGCAATCTCAGCACGGCATCGCCCTGCATGTGCCCGAAACCGTCGTTCACCGCCTTGAAGTTGTCCATGTCGATGAACATCAGCGCGAACTCGTCTCCGTATCGATGCCGCATTCGCTCGAAGTCCGCGATGGCGGACTGTCGATTGGGCAGCCCGGTGAGCATGTCGTGATGGGCCTGGTAGACCAGGTCGGCCCGGCGGCGGCGCTCAGCGCGGCCGATTGCGAACAGGAGGGCCAGAACGCTTGTCAGCACGACCAGGTAGATCGCGACATAGATCCAGGCACTCAGGAAGAAGTCGGCCAGGAGCTCGCGCCGATTGGTCTGGGTGAGCACCCAAAGGTCGTATCGGTCGTCGTACATGGCCATGCCCACCTGCGGACCGAGGGCCGTCTCGAGGCGATAGGGATAGGGACGGCCGGTAGCACGAATGGTGTCGATGGGTGCTCCGCTGAGCCGCTCGGCCGATGCGATGGCCTGCTCGTAGATCCGGCGCGAGATCGGCTGCGCCAGGTATCCCTCGGGGAGCTCGAGGGCGGTTGCCCAGAGCATCGAGCTCAGGTCGGCGCCGCGAATGACCTGGACGACGTTGGACTGTCCGAGCGCGGCCTGCTCGGCAAAGAACGAGTCGGGCCCGTCGATCGCCAGCGCGGCCGAGACGAATCCCGTCACTTCGCCACCGGTATCGCGCATGGCCTTGCAGGCCGGAATCAGCCAACGATCCATGGACTCGAGCCGGAAGGCGCCGCCGACCACCATGATCCCGGAGTCCCTGGCCGTCTCGCAGACGCTTCGTTCGGCCGCGCGATCCCGTGGAGTGACGGGCTGAACGCGGTCATCGCGCCAACGGACCACGACCGGATCGAGATCTTCATCGAGTAACGCGTATCCGACGGTCGTCCGGTTATGCTCGAGCATGTTTTCGAAAACCGTCTGGACGGCGTCGACCTGCCCCATCCGCCAGTGCACCATCAGCTGTCCGCCCAGCAGGGTCAGAAGGGTCTCCTGGCTGTTGAAAACCGCTCGCGTCGCGTTGCCAATCGTCGTGATCTGGCTGTTCTGGCGAAGCTGGTGGCCCTCGATGATCCCTCGCCACTGCGAATAGAGCCCCCATGCCAGCCAGGCGCTGCCGATGACGAAGATCACCAGGAAAAGCCACTCCAGATTGCGCTTGAGCGACGTCACCGCCACAGGGCCCCGCCTTCAGGCCATCGCGACTTCGTGACTCCTCTGGACCGACGCGTCATCTCCGGACTTCCCCTTCGCCGGTCGCAGCAAGGACGTTGCGTGAGACCGCTTTCCGCGACAAGCGTCAAGATTAATTGCAATCAATGCCAACCGCAACGGGAAGCCGGCGACCGCCTGTCGGAATCCGGGGTCAGATCTGCGGCGCAAGAGATCACCTGCTCGCAAGCTTCCACCGAATCCTCAACGGCCACGAAGTCGCGGTGGTCGGCGGCCCCTCGACCGGAGTCGCCAGCGCCCCGAACTCCGGCGTGAGGCGCAGCTGCTCGAATTCCGGCGCCCAGAGGATAGCGAACTCGATACCGGGCGATTGCCGGTCGATCAACTCCAGAGCGATATCACCGGCATTGAGCATGGCGAGGCAGACGAGATGGTAGATCACGGCAAGCTGGTCGCTGCGGCGACTGTCAAGAATCGCTTGACGGGCCTCGACGACCGACGCGTTCCCCAACAGCGCCGAGCGGCAGATGGGGATCGCTGCGCTGGGCCGCAGCAGGCTTTCGAGTGCACTCGCGGCCGCCTCGCGATCCCCGCGGCGCCGCTCGGCCCAGGCAACGATGATGTTCGACGAAGGCAATCCAAGGGCCACCGCTCGCCGGGCGTGCAAAAGTGCCTCGTCGTTCCGACCGGCGATGACCGCAGCCCATGCCTGTACGGTGTTGGCGATGGCCGACATCGGATCGAGCGCAACGGCCTGTCGGGCCTTTTCCGCGGCCTGCTCCAGCTGGCCGCGCATCAGCTGGAACTCCGCGAACCACTGAAGAACGCTGGGATTGTGGGGGTCGTCCTCGAGGGCGCGCTCGAAAAGCCCTTCCGCGGCTGACCATTGACCGGCTGCTCGGGCCTCTTCGGCCAGGATGGCGCGGGCTTCCCCCAGCCCGGGATCGAGGCGCAGGGCCTCGCGAGCGGCCGAGTAGGCCCTGAAGCGGGCGGCCTCACCGTCCACTTCCTGCCAGCTCGGCATCACGAGGTAGACTGCGGCCAGCGCTTCGTAAGCACGCGCGAAATCGGGCGCCAGCTCCAGCGCCTCATGGAGCAGCGCCGCGGCTCGATCAAGGCTGTCGGGCGCCCGACCACGCCAGGCATGACGCGCTTCCAGGAATCGCTCGTAGGCCGGCGTCAGCAGCGCGCGCTCCGAGCCGGGGGGAACCTGCGACTCGATGGATAGCTGCCTGAGCACGGCCCCGGCAAGCGCCGTTTTCAGTTGTGATAGATCCGACCGCGACCACTGAAACGCTTCCGATCCCACCAGGCGTCGTGTCTGAAGGTCGCGAACCTCCAGCTGCACGCGTACCGCTCGACGCGACGGACGCACTCGACCGGAAACGATGCGCGCGCCATCCATGTCACCGGCGCCGTAAGCCGTCGTCAGCTCTTCTCCGGCCGCCACGGCTCGACTCGTGGCCTCGCCGAGAACTAGCAACCCGCGGTGGGTCCGCAACGCTTCGGAGAGCTCCGCGGCCAGCTCCCGACCAAGATAGGCCATGGCTTCACCGCCGCCGGCCGCTTCGAACGGAAGCACGGCCAGGGGAACCGGGGACTCTGCAGCCGCTCCCGAATGGAGAGCCGATGGCCCGGCATCGAACTTCAGGCCGATCACCGAGACGATCGCGAGGACCGTAGAGATGATGCCGGCCGCGGCCAGCCAGAACCACGCGGACGGCCGGACGAATTGCTGGAACTTGCGCGTTTTGGCAGGCTCGTTCGGCAATTCCTGCACGGACTCGGCCAGTCGATAGCCGCGCGCGTGCACCGTCTTGATCACGCGCGGGCCGGCTTTTCCGAACACCGAGCGCGCCAGCCGAACGGCTCGATAGACGGCGTCATCGGTCACGACCCGCCTGTGCCAGACGGCATCGAGCAATTCCTGCCGCGAAACCACGCGACCCGGATGTCGCGCCAGGTAGAGCAAAACATCGAAAGCGCGCGGCTCGAGCGGCACCTCGAGGTCGTCACTGAGCACGGTTCTTTCGACCGGATCGATGACGACACCCGCGATCTGCAAGCGAGAGACCCTTGACGATTCGGCCTGCTTCAAGACGACCCCATGCCTTTGACCATGGAATGGATTATGGCAAAGGCCGAGCCTGGTGACAGCAGACTCTTTTTCCGGCACGGCCATCGACGCTCGGATTTCCATCGGATTTTCCTCGGGTCCTGCGCACGCGGCCCGGGCGAGGATCGGGAACACCGGTTGCCCAAAAGGTCCGTTCATGAACAACCCGCTTCTCACCACTCTGCCCGTCCTGCTGCTCGCTTTCGCGCCCATCGCGAGTGCGCAGCCAATCACTTTCGAAGCCGACCGAGCCAATGCGAGCTTCGGATTCGGTCTGCGAGAGATCGGGGATATCGACGATGACGGATTCGCGGATTTCGCCATCGGCGCCCACAAGTACTCGAACGGGCAGACCGAGGAAGGCGTTGTCTTCGTCTACCTCGGCTCCGCCGCCGGGCTTTCGACAACGCCGGACTGGGAGTACGAATCGAATCTCACCGACGCCAGACTCGGCGTCGCGATCGCCGGCGGCGACCTCAACGGCGACGGCATCGACGATCTCGCGGTCGGCGCACTCGGCTACGAAAAGGCACCCCATACCGGGGGTGCCGTGCTGGTGTTCTTCGGCGAGTCCGCTGGATTGTCAAGCGTGCCGGATCAGATCATCAGCGCCGGACAGGCCGGCGCATTCTTTGGCCGGGGCCTGGCCATCCCCGGCGACCTGGACGCTGACGGTTTCGACGACCTGGCCGTGGGTGCCCCGGAATTCGATGGACCGATCACGAACAGCGGCAGAGCCTACCTTTTCCCGGGCAGCGCCAGCGGTGCCGCTGCCAGCCCGAGCTGGTTCGTCGACGGCGCTTCGCTCGAGGAGCAGTACGGTTTCGAGCTGGCAGGGCTCGGCGACGTCAACGGCGACGGATTGCCGGATCTCGGCGTGACCTCCCGTGACGGTGGCTCGGCGGCCAGTGATGGTCACGCCGAAGTGTTCCACGGCAACGACGCCGGCCTATCGACGAGCCCATCCGCGACGCTCGAGCTGAATGCCTTCAGCGCCAACACGGGCTGGAGCATCGCTGGCGGCGACTTCGACGGCGACGGGTACAGCGACGTGGCGCTCGGTTCTCATACCTACAACACCGTCGACGCGCCCGGTGGTGTCGTCGCGATCTTCGAAGGCGGGCCGGGCGGCGTGGAGACATCGCCGGCAGATCTCCTCAACAGCGGCGTTGCGGACGCCCTCTTCGGCATCAGCGCGGCGGCCGGCAAGGATCTCAATGGCGACGGCTTCGATGATCTCCTCGTCGGCGCTCAGGGCTACTCCGACGGAAGCATCGAGGGCGGCGCGGTCTTCAGTTTTCACGGCACGCCCAGCGGGATCTCGACCGTCGCCTACGACACGCTCAGCTATGGCCAGGCCGGTGCCCGGGCCGGACGCCGGGTCGAGCTCCTGGACGATCTCGACGGCGACGGCACCGCCGACATCGCGGTCAGCGCGGTGCGCTACACCATCGACCAGACCCAGGAAGGCGCCGTGTTCGTGCACACGGGCTTTTCGCACTTCGTTTTTTCGGATCGCTTCGAGGGCTCACCGGACTGAGGTCCCGACGAAGCTCACGGCGGTCAGGCACGTCTCACGGGGAGGAACCAGCTCAATGCGCCGTACAGCACCATCACGAGGATCGGCGCGATCACGAGCGACATCGTGACGTAGAAAAACAGGTACAAGGCGCCAGGACTGCCTTGCAAACCGTCATTGCTTTCGAAGGTGAAAGCCAGGTTGCCGGACAAGGCGTAGCTCAGGGGCAGCCAGGCGACGGCCAGCACGATGAGCGTCTTCATCAGCGCCGCCATCAGGCGATCCAGCGT
>JAAAPE010000130.1 GCA_009908385.1 Gammaproteobacteria bacterium | reverse complement strand
CCGCCGAGGTGGCGCAGGGTGTCGAGTTTGCTGATGATGCTCACGCGCGTCTCCTTGGGAATTCTGGGCCGGTGGCTGCGGGAAAGCCGGACATTATAGCAACATGAACTGTCGCGATCGATCATCGCGCCCGCGCGATCCCGCAAGCGGCCCGGCGGCAGGGTGCGGGCAGCCGGTCCCTTCACGGTTCAGGGCGAAGGCGGGCGGCGCCTCTCGATCGTGATGGGCGGCTGGGCTTCGAACCGGTCGCGGAGGATCTCGTCGCCCAGGATCTCGAACAGCGCACTGCTCTGGCCGCTGTAGCGTGGGTCGCTCACAACGGCCTCGACCGTATAGATGCCCGGCGCCACGGGGGGTTCTGCTCCGCCGTCATAGCTGAGGGTGACGGGCAGTCCCGGCGGATCGGTTGCCACGGTCGGCGAGAGGGGGGTGCCGGTGAAGACCTGCAGGAGGTCGCTCAGAATAACGTCGGCCGGCGCGGGCATCCCCTGGCCTTCGAGCGTGCTCTGCCGGACCTGGCCGCTGGTCGACACGACGGTCAGTGCCCCGTCGGAGCTTTCGACCGTACCCGGCTCGAACGCGATTTCGATGTCGCAGCCGGCGCCCTGGGGCTCGAGCACGGTGCCGACGGTGCAGCCGCCGCTGCCGGTCAGCTCGAAACCGGCGTCGCCGCCGAGTAGGATATCCGCGATTTCGACCGATGTCGAGGAGGCCGGCGCCGGGTTCGTGGCGGTCAGCACGGCGTACGCGACACTGCCGAATTCCACATCGCCGAAGTCGATCGCCGAGGGTGCCAGCGCCAGCGCTCCGGGAGCCTGTCCGGTGATCTGGATCTCGCCATCCGTCTGCAGGGTCGGCGCCTCGGGGTTGGTTGCGCTGGCAAAGGGCTGGTCCCAGGTCAACGCGATGCCCGAACCGGCCGGCAGGCTCCCGTCGAGCTGGAAGCGCAGCACGCCGGTGAAATCGTTGATGGCCTGGCCCGGACCCGCGTTGAGGAGGATGCGGACGGTTCCGGGCTGGCCGGGCGGCCGTGAGCACCGTGTTCCCGGCTGTCCAAGGCCCACGAAGCCGGTCAGGCAGTCGTCGAGATCGACGTCCACGATGGGAGCGTCGTCGAAGTCCAGGCGAATCTGCAGGCCCCGGCTGCTGCCGTTACCGCTGACCGTCAGTGCGACCTCGGTATTCGCATCGTTGGGAACGGAAACCGTACCCAGCCCGATGTCGAGCTCGGCCTGGGCCTGGGCGGATGAAGCGCACAGGGCGAGCAGGAGTCCGAACGAAAAACCGGCATGTTTCATAGGGCGTCGATCCGGCTGACCAGGCATTCGATATCGGCTTCTTCGATGCTGCCGTTTTCATCGCAGTCGGGCTGTCCGGGCGCGAAGACGAGCCCGCCGAGTTCATCGGCAACGGCGATCACGTCGGCGATGTCGATCGAACCGTCCCCGCTCGCATCGCCCTCGGGCAAGCGCCCGGGCCGGGTCACGCGGCGCGATGTGAAATCATCGAGATTGATCGTGCCCCCGGAATCGGCGCCGTCGACGTTGCCCAGCCGGGTTCGGGCGATCCCCAGGCCCAGGGTATCGAGGTCGGTGGTGAGATCGGGAGCGCCGTCGACCGACAGGGCGATCGTGGCGAAGGAGTCGGCCTCCCAGGCGACTTCGATCGAATGCCAGCCCGGCCCCGGATCGTCCACGGTCAGATCGGTGGGCGTTCCGGCCGCGCTGAACAGCCGCAGGGTCACATCACCGGCCGAGGGCAGGTTGTAGATCACCTGAATCACGTCGTCGAAGCCGTCATCGCTCTCCAGCAGAGTGATCGCCTCGCTGCCCGCAGCGTCGAGAAACGCGTAGAACCGGACGTTGTAGGTGGGGTCCAGCAGTGGAGAGGTGTCGACCACGTAGATCGTGGCGAAGGAGTCGGCCTCCCAGGCGACTTCGATCGAATGCCAGCCCGGCCCCGGATCGTCCACGGTCAGATCGGTGGGCGTTCCGGCCGTGCTGAACAGCCGCAGGGTCACATCACCGGCCGAGGGCAGGTTGTAGATCACCTGCATCACGTCGTCGAAGCCGTCATCGCTCTCCAGCAGAGTGATCGCCTCGCTGCCCGCGGCGTCGAGAAACGCGTAGAATCGGACATTGTAGGTGGTGTCGAGCAGTGGGGTGGTGTCGACCACGTAGCGCGGGCTGCCGTCCAGCGGCACCCGCAGACCGCAGGGGCCGCCGTAGCGTCGATACCCGCTCGCCTCGTCCTGCGTTGCCGCGTCGGCGGGAGAGAGCCCCGTGGCGTCACCCCAGTTGGCGGTCGTGCAAGTGGCCGGTTCGGGCGCTTCGAAGCGATCGGAGAAAATCTCGTCGAAGCCCGGCTGCGACCAGCCCGTAGTTGCCGGCAGGGCAATCGTCGCTGCCATCAGCAGAGCCAGCGTGGCGGTGGTGGTCCGGCGTCCGCCGCTCCGTGACGCACCGGCGGGACCTGGTCGGGTAGCAGCTGCGAGTTGCATGTGAATCGTGCCTCGAATCTGTTCCAGATCTTGGAGAAGTCGCCATCCGGCAACGCGGCGGCCCACGGCCGCGGAAAGCCGTCCGGAGTCGTCTTGCGCAACGCAGAAGAGGGCTGCCGGCGCCTCAGGGGTCGCAAGCTTACCGCAACAAAGGTGCCGGTGCAGGGGCTTCCCACGCGGACCGTGCGCGGCTTTTTTCAGCCCCGCCCCGATGCACGGACTTCGAACCGTCGATCGCCGGAAGCGTCGTCCTCCATTCGGATCGTCCAGTCGGCCGCCGGTAACCACCCTTCACCGCGCTCGGGCCATTCGACCAGCAGCAGGCTGCGTTCGCCGAGCAGGTCCTCGAGGCCCAGATACAGGATCTCCTCCCCATCGCCGAGACGGTAGAGGTCGAGATGGTGGACGTCCAGCCCGCCCGTCGATCGTGTAACTCTCGATCAGGCCGTAGCTGGGGCTCTTGACGCGGCCGTCGTAACCGAGCGCCCGAAGCAGGCCGCGAACCAGCGTGGTCTTGCCGACACCGAGATCGCCCGAGAGGTAGACCACGCCCCCGGTCCGGAATCGCCGCGCCAGCGTCTGGCCGACCGCCAGGGTTTCGTCCTCCGAACGGGTTCGGAATTCGAGCCGCTCGCTCACGCTGGAAGAACGTTCGGGATCGATGCGATCAGGTCTCCGGCCAGGATCTGGCGGCGGCCGCGGGCAGCGCGGTCCCCGGCCAGGGCGTGGGCGAGCACGCCGCAGCAAGCGGCGTCGAACGGCGACAGGCCCTGGCCGAGCATGGCGGCCACGATCCCGGTCAGCGCATCGCCCATGCCGGCCGAGGCCATGGCCGGGTTGCCGTAGGGACAGACCGCGGTGGTGGCGCCCTGTGCGGCGACCAGGCTGCCGTGACCCTTGAGCACCACGACCGCGTCGAAACGCTCGGCCAGGGCCGCGACGGCGGCGAACCGGTCGGCCTGGACGTCGGCGACGCCGGTCTCGAGCAGTCGCGCCGCCTCGCCGGGGTGGGGCGTGAGGATCCAGTTGCCGCGGCGGGCTGGCTGCTTCGCCAGGAGATTGAGCGCATCGGCGTCGACGACGAGGGGGCGATCGCTGTCGAGGGCGGCCCGCCACAGCGCCTGGCTCCAGTCGTCCTGTCCCAGGCCCGGGCCGAGCGCGAGCACGTCGGCGCGATCGACGAGCGGGGCGAATGCCTCGAGGGTCTCCACGCCGTGGCTCATGAGCTCGGGCTGGATCGCCGGCGCGACGGTCGCGTTTTCCTCTCGGGTGGCCAGGGTCACCAGGCCGCTGCCGGCGCGCAGCGCCGCCCGCCCGGCCAGGATTGGCGCCCCGGCCATGCCGCGGTTGCCCCCGACGATCAGGAGTCGCCCGAGATCGCCCTTGTGGGTGTCGGCCGCCCTCGGCGGCAACCAGCGCTCGAGCTGCGTGGCGGAAAGCAGCTCGGCGTCCGGGGCGAGGGATGCGCGAATTTCGGGCGGCGTTTCCAGCGCATCGAACAGGACCTTGCCGCACCAGCGGCCGGCCTGCCCGGTATGCAGGCCGCGCTTGCGCCCGATGAAGGTCACCGTGGCGCTGGCGCGAACGCAATGGCCCAGCGGCATGCCGGTGTCGGCGTTCAGCCCGGAAGGGACATCGACGGCCAGCACGGGCCGGCCCGTGTCGTTGATGTGGTCGATCAGGCGGGCGTAGTCGTCGCGAACCGGGCGGTCGAGCCCGGTGCCGAGCAGGGCGTCGACGACGACGTCCCCGCGCAGCCGCTCGTCGGGCCCTTCGATGGTTCCCCCGCTCGCCAGCCAGTCGCGCGCCGCTTGCCCGGCCGTTCCGGAGAGTTCATCGGGTGCTTTCATGGCGATCAGCTGGACCAGCAGCCCCGCCTCGCCGGCCAGTCGCGCCAGGACGTACCCGTCGCCACCGTTGTTTCCGCCGCCGCAGCAGATCGTCAGGGCCCGCGCCTCCGGCCAGCGGCCGCGCAGCACCTCGAAGGCGCGCCGGCCGGCGCGGCGCATGAGGTCGTAGCCGTCGATGCCGTGCGCCTCGATCGCGAGCCGGTCGAGCGCTCGCACCGATTCGGCACGGAACAGCGGCACGATGGGATAATGTCGTACATGATGCATGGCCGAGATTATAGGCAAAGCGGGCTCGATTCCGGCGAACTGGTCGAGCGGATCAGGCAGTGGGGCCGGGAACTGGGGTTCGCCGAGGTGGGGATCGCCGATACGGACCTGTCGCTGTACGAGTCGCGCCTGGACGAGTGGCTTTCCGAGGGACGCCACGGCGAGATGGACTGGATGGCGGCGCATGGCCGCAAGCGCAGTCGCCCGGCACTGCTGCACCCGGACACGAGGTCCGTGATCGTCGTTCGCATGGACTACCTGCCGGAATCGGCCCGGCCGGTCGAGGAACTGCTCGAAGCGCCCGACCGGGCGGTCGTCTCGCGCTACGCGCTGGGGCGTGATTATCACAAGCTCATCCGCAAGCGGCTCAAGAAGCTCGCCGCGCGCATCGAGCGCGAGATCGGTCCCTTCGGTCACCGGGTCTTCACCGATTCGGCACCGGTGCTCGAAAAGCCGCTCGCGGAGAAGGCCGGTCTGGGCTGGATCGGAAAGCACACCATCCTGCTCAGCCGCCACGCCGGATCCTGGTTCTTCCTCGGCGAGATCTACACCGATCTCGAGCTCCCGGCGGATCGGCCGGTGGCTCCGCATTGCGGCACTTGCCGGCGCTGCATCGATGTCTGCCCGACGCAGGCCATCACGGGCCCTTACCAGCTGGACGCGCGGCGCTGCATCTCCTACCTGACCATCGAGCTCAAGGGATCGATCCCGGAAGAATTGAGGCCGCTGATGGGCAACCGGGTGTTCGGCTGCGACGATTGCCAGATGGTCTGCCCCTGGAACCGATACGCGCAACACACGGGCGAGGCTGATTTCGCGCCGCGCAAGGACCTCGACGCCGGCGACCTGATCGAGCTGTTCGGGTGGAGCGAGACCACCTTTCTAGAGCGCACCCAGGGCAATCCGATCCGCCGTACCGGCTACGAGCGCTGGCTGAGGAATCTCGCCGTGGCGCTGGGCAACGCGCCGGGAACGCCCGAGGTGGTGGCGGCGCTCGAGGCGCGCCGGACCCACCCCTCGGCGCTGGTGCGCGAGCATGTCGAATGGGCACTCGATCGCCACGCAGTGGGTGGTGGACCCGGCGCCCCCGCGGGATGACCCCGAGGCGGCGCCCTCATCCGGACTGCAGTCGCGCCTGCAGTCCCTCGAGATAGGCTTCGATGCGCGCCGCGTTGGCACCGACGTCGCTCCGGCCGACACGCGACTTGGAACGCACGTCTACGGCGCTGCCGCCGTCGTCGCCCCGAATCCGGATCACCACGTCGTCCTTGAACCCGAACCAGAAGGTGGTCGCCGTCGCTTCGATGCGGCCTTCCGTCTCGTCGGCGTCGATCACTTCCCAGCCGCTGGCGCGCGCGGTCTCGAGCGCGTGTTCGAACACGATGGCCGGCCAGGCGTCAACCTGAAGCGTCCGGATGTCGGGGTAGGCCTCGCGCTGCTGTTCGGCCGTTTCCTGGCCCGGATACCCGACCGGGTTGGGCGCTTCGGCTCTCAGCGGCGCAATGGCGACGAACTCCGGCGGATTGGTGGTATCGGTCGTGATGTCGTGGATCGGCGGCACCGACCGCGCGTTCTGGACCTGGAGCAGCGGCACGGCGGCCGTGGCCCCGCCGATCAGGATCGAGGCCAGCAGCACCGCAGTGCCGCCGCGCCGCGTGGCCGGGACGAGCAGCAGGATGACCCCCAGCACGCCTGCTGCCGCGCCGCCGTAGAGGGCCCAGCGCATCAGCGTGAAGCCGAAACGGAAATCCCACCATTCCATTCGTGTGCCCGGTCCGGCGACCAGCAGGAACACTGCGGCCACCAGGGCGATCAGCAGGACGATAAAGCGCAATACTTTCATGATTGTTCCCTCGGCGCGCGGCTCGTTCGTTTCAGTGAGTGTATGCCGGGTATCATACCGGCCGTGGTGCCCGGTCCCGGTCAAGGTCCAGACGACCGGCTTGCGCCCCGGCCCGATGACGGCAACTCGAGGAGTGGACTTGGACTGGCTGCAGACCTTGCTGATCGCCCTGATTCAGGGCTTGACCGAATTCCTGCCGGTCTCCAGCCAGGCCCACCTGGTGCTGTATTCCTGGGTCACCGACGGCGTCTACCAGGGGCTGGATTTCGACATCGTGCTGCACGCGGGCTCCCTGCTCGCCGTGGTCGTCTATTTCCGAGCGGAGGTGCATGCCATGGCGCGCTCGTGGCTGGGCTCCCTGGCCGGACGCGGCGCGGACGCGGATTCGCGCCTGGCCTGGTGGATCATCATCGCCACGCTGCCGGCGGTGGTCTTCGGCTTCCTGTTCAAGGACCTGGCCGAAGAGGGTCTGCGGGCGATCTGGATCATGGCCGCCGCCCTGATCCTGTTCGGACTGCTGCTCGGATGGGCCGACTGGCGTGGCCGCCGCGCGCTTGACGAGTACCAGCTGGGGCTCAAGGCCGTGCTCGTCATCGGCTTCGCCCAGGTACTGGCACTGATCCCCGGCACCTCCCGCTCTGGCATCACGATCACCGCAGCGCTGTTCATGGGCCTGAACCGTGAAGCGGCGTCGCGCTTTTCCTTTCTGCTGTCGATCCCGGTGATCGCGGGCGCGACCGTGCTCGGTCTCGACGACCTGCTCGCGGCGGGGCGCGCGACGCCCTGGGGGCTGCTGATGCTGGGTTTCCTGGTGTCGGCCGTGAGCACCTACGCCTGCATCCACTATTTCCTCGCTTTCATCCGTCGCATCGGCATGCAGCCCTTCGTGATCTACCGGGTCGTGCTGGGCCTGATGCTGATCGCCACCCTCTGAACACCCCGACCAATGGCCGCCCGCCGTCCGTGAAGCGGGATGCAGCGGCGCTTGCCCGCGGGCCTGGTTGTTGTAGGCTTGGCTTTCCGGTGATCGGGATGTCGGGTGAAGGGCGGCGAAACAGGATCCAGGATCGATGACAGTCGAGCACAAGAATGCGAGCGGACCGTCGGAGGACGAAGCCGGCGCCAGCGAGACGGGACCCGAGCTGTCGGTGGTCATCCCCGTGTTCAACGAGGGTAAAGAGCTCTCCGGCCTGGTGACGGAAATTGCCGCCGGCCTGGGAGAAATCCCTGGGCTGGCAAGCTTCGAGATCATTCTCTGCGACGATGGTTCGAGCGACGACACCTGGGCGGTGGTCGATGCCCTCAGCCAAAGCGATTCCCGCGTCGAGGGCCTGTCGCTGTCGCGGAATTTCGGCAAGGAGATGGCCGTCATCGCGGGCCTGTCGGCTGCGCGCGGGCGCGCCGCGGTCGTCATGGACGGCGATGGCCAGCATCCGCCGGGGCTGATTCCGGACTTGGTCCGGGCCTGGCGCGAGGGCGCCGACGTGGTCGAAGCGGTCAAGACAGGCCGCCCGGATCAGAGCTGGCTGGTCCGGATGGCCGCGCGGCTGTTCAACCGCAGCTTCTCGACGCTCACGGGCGTGAACCTGACCAACGCCACCGATTTCCGACTGCTGGCCAGGCCCGTGATCGACGAGCTGGTGGACATGCCGGAGCGGTCCGTCTTCTTCCGGGGGCTGAGTACCTGGCTGGGCTACCGCCGCGAGGTGATCGAATTCGAGCCGCTGCCGCGCGGTTCCGGCCACACGCGCTGGACGCTTTGGGGGCTGACGCGCTTTGCCGTGCGCAACCTGATTTCCTTCACCTCGGCGCCGCTGCACCTGGTGACCGCGATCGGCCTGATCTTCGCCGCATTCGCGGCCGTCCTGGCGCTGCAGACGCTCTACAACTGGTTCGCCGGTCACGCCGTCGAGGGCTTCACCACCGTGATCCTGCTGCTGCTGGTGCAGGGCAGCGTGATCCTGGTGGGCCTGGGCGTGATCGGGCTCTACGTGTCCGAAATCCACAAGGAGGTCAAGCGGCGGCCGCGCTACGTCGTCGCCCGGCGCACGAGCGGCCTGCAATGAGCGGCGGCGCGTTCGATGCCGAACGCGGCGGTCTGCGCCGACCCCTGCGCCATCGCCTGGTCCGCTACGGTTTCGCCGGTTCGGCGAGCTTTCTGACCCACCTGCTCGTGCTCGTGGGCCTGGTCGAGGGCCTGGCCCTGAACCCGGTGCTGGCCACGACGCTCGGTTTCCTGGCCTCGATCGTCGTTTCCTACCTGCTCCAGCACCGCTGGGTATTCCGCAGCGTGGTGCCCGTGCAGGCGGCCTTTCCGCGCTTCCTGCTGGTGACCGCGGTGGGGCTGGCACTCAATTCCCTGATCATGGGTTTCGGTGTCCGGGTCCTGGCGCAGCACTACCTGCTGGTCCAGTGCGTGGCCTTCGTGGCCGTGCCGGTGAGCAACTACCTGCTCAACCGCGCCTGGACCTTCGCGCCGCATCGCGCCGAATCGACGCTCGAGCCGCTCGACTGGCTGTGCCTGTTCGGCGCGAGCGCGCTCTGGCTCCTGGCGGCTGCCTGCGCGGTGGTTCACCTGGATTTCGCCCGCGACCTGATGGTCGCCCAGGACATCCTCGACGGTGTCGCCTTCCCGAGCCTCGGCCCGGAGCTGGCCGGCAGCCTGCACCTGGGGCCGGCGTGGTACTACCTGCTGGCCGGGCTCGTCCTGTTCGGGGGCTTCTGGCCGGTGGTCAGCCTGCTGGCCCTGCTCGCGGCCGCCCAGTTCTGGCTGGCCCATGCCGTGGTTCGCCGAATGGCCGGGGCGCCGGCGGCGCGCATCACCGTCGCCTTGCTGCTGGTGCCGGGCTGGACCACGTTCGAGCTGGTGCTCGTCGGGCACCCGATGCTCACCGCCGCTTGCGTGGCTGCCCTGGTCCTGGCGGGGCTGCGCTTTGCCGAAAGCGGCCGGACAGCGCCGCTGGTCCTGATGGGGCTGGCCTTCGTGATCGGACTCCATGCGCACCCGACGGTTCTCGTCCTCGCCGCCTTGCCCCTGGGTTTCGCGCTCCTGGGCGTGGTGCGGCACGGCATCCACTGGCCCGGCGTGATGCTGGCCGCCCTGGTCGCCGCACTTCCCCTGGTGCCCATGCTGGTCGATCAGTGGCAGGGCGGATGGCCGATTCTCGAGGGCTGGCAGCTGTTCGCCGGCCACGAGCAGTCCTCGGGCCGCCTGAGCGCGGCCGGGCCGCTGTTGTGGGAATTGAGCGGGGGCGGGCCGAGCTACTGGCTGGCGTCGATCGCCGGCTGGCCGCGGCTGCTGGCCGATGCGGCGGGGGCGGTCGTGGCGCTGGTGGTCCTGGCCGGCCTGATCGGCGCCGCGCAGCGCGCGCTGCGCGGCGACGCGTCCATGATGGTGCTGCTGGCTGCGCTGCTGGTCGGGCTGTGCGGCTTGTCGCTGGTGCGGTCCTTTCACCCGCACTACATGCTTTCGGGCGTCCGCACGCTGTTGCTGCTCACTGCGGGGGTGGGCCTGGCCGGATTCCTCGAGCGCGGCGCGGTCCATCGCCTCCTGTCCGCGTCGACCGTGCTGGCCGGCCCGGTCCTGCTGCTGGTCGGGCTCTCGACGCTGGCCGTGCAGCAGCGCAGCGGCAGCTGGTCGTTCGCCTTCCTGCCGCTGATGGACGTCACCGTACCCCGCGCGGCGCACCAGCCCCATCCTTTCCTGACGGTGCGCGCCGCCCGGGCCAGCGGTGAGTGGCTGTGCGCCAACCGCGGGCGGCCGCTGCACGGCAGCTATGCGCTCTCGGTGCTGCACAGCTACGCCGCCGAGGCGCGGCT
The DNA here is from genome assembly GCA_009908385.1 of Gammaproteobacteria bacterium. GTDB lineage: Bacteria > Pseudomonadota > Gammaproteobacteria > Xanthomonadales > Wenzhouxiangellaceae > Wenzhouxiangella. Next base: position 4,633 of record JAAAPE010000130.1, on the reverse strand, counting down.
GGCCTGCGGTGCCTCGACTTTCCGCATCGGCGGCGACGCGCCGGCTTCGCGGCCGGTCGTCGGTCTGTCCGGGGCGCTGCTCGAGCGGCTGGCGCTCGAGCCGGCGGTGCGGATCGGCGGTTTCGGATTGTTGCCGGTGACCGGCACGCTCAACCGCGGGGCGGGCTGGTCGACCGGGCCGGGCCGGCCCTATCCGCCCCTGGTGCCGGATTTCGAAGGGGTCGAGCGGCGCGTCGTGACCTGGCCGGACGAGGGCCGGGGGCTGGTCGTCGTGAGCGATCTGTCCTTCGGCGTTGCCCGGCCGCCGGTCCTGCGCGCCGACTGCGACGGCGTGCCGCTCGAGCCGCTGGCCCGGGACGGCCTGAGCCGCGTGTTCGATGCCGGCGGCTGCGACGGCGGGGGGCTGACCATCGAGTCGGCGGTTCCCGACTACATCGATGTCGTGGTGATCGATCGACAGGGACCGCGCTGAGCCCCTTGCGCGAGCCCGATCGGGCTCAGTGCAGCCAGCCGATGTCGCGGGCGGTCCGCTGGCCGATCAGGCATTGCGCCAGGCTGCGCGCCTGCCGCGCCGACTCGGGTCCGACGGGAATCCGGCCCGCCATGATCTCGGCCGCCGGTTGCGGGTAGAGCGGCGTCTCGTTCGGCGCCGCATAGCCATTCGGGAATTGCGGCAGGCCGGTGGCGGAGTCGTACAGGTCGGGGGCATTGACCGTATGCAGCAGCTCGTGGGCGAGCATCACGTGGTTGAGGCCTCCGAGCCGCTCGCTGACGGACAGGCTGACCAGGCCCAGCCGCGGACTGGACATGCCGATGGAGTGCAGGTCGAGGTGCTGCCCGTCCACGGTGCTGTAGCGGGCCACGAGGACGATGTCCGGTTCCAGCTCGCCGGTGGCCAGCCGCCAGTGCCACCAGCGAAGGTTCACGGCCCACTTGAGCCGCTGCCAGTAGCTGCCGGCTCTCGGCGGCAGGGGAGGCGCCTGCGCCAGCCTGTGGCCCAGGCGGATTTCGAACGGCCGGTCCAGGGGCAGGCGGTAGCGCGCCGCCTGCTCTGTCAGCCAGGCCTCGACCGGATCGAAGTGATCGCTGTCGATCATCTCGAGATGACGCCGGACCTCGGGTGAATCGTCGGCGTTGTACGGGTAGACGCCGACGGTCAGCGTATCGGTCCACTCCGGCCGCGGATCGCGTTCCCAGAAGGCCACGATCACCAGAGGAAGGAGCAGGAGCAGGAGGATCAGGACACGGAGCTGCTTGGCCGGGGACACTACTCTTCCTGCTCGCTGGTGTGCTTGAGCCGGTAAAGCCACTCCAGCGCTTCGCGCGGGCTCAGCTCGTCGGGATCGACCGTGCCGAGCAGTTCCCTGAGTGCGTCCGGCTCGCGCGCGCGATCCGACGACGACGGATTCGCCGCCTGGCCGAACAGTCCGAGCTGTGGTGAGGCGGCGCCGGCGGCATCGTTTTCGAGACGATCGAGGTGCTTCCTGGCCTGTTTGATGACCGGCGTGGGAACCCCGGCCAGGCGCGCGACCTGGATGCCGTAGCTCTGGCTGGCGGGGCCCTCGCGCACCGAGTGCAGGAACACGATCTCGTCGCCGTGTTCGCGCGCGTCGAGATGGACGTTGGCGATGCCCTCGTGATCCTCGGCCAGGCGGGTGAGTTCGAAGTAATGCGTCGCGAACAGGGTCAGGGCGCGCAGGTTCAGCGCCAGTTCGGTCGCCACCGCCCAGGCCAGCGCCAGGCCGTCGAAGGTCGAGGTGCCGCGGCCGATCTCGTCCATGAGCACGAGCGAGTGCTCGGTGGCGTTGTGCAGGATGTTGGCGGTTTCGACCATCTCCACCATGAAGGTCGAGCGCCCGCGCGTGAGGTCGTCGCCGGCGCCGATGCGCGAGAAGATCCGGTCGATCGGACCGATACGCGCCGATTTCGCCGGCACGAAACAACCCGCGTGGGCCAGGATCGTGATCAGTGCCGCCTGTCGCATGTAGGTCGACTTGCCGCCCATGTTGGGGCCGGTGATCACGAGCATGCGCCGGTCGGGGTCGAGGCGGCAGTCGTTGGGTACGAAGGCGGTGTCCTGGACCCGTTCGACCACCGGGTGGCGACCCTCGACGATGTCCAGGCCGGGCCGCTCGTCGAGTCGCGGGGCGCTGAGCCGAAGGGTCTCGGCGCGTTCGGCGAAGGCCAGGAGCACGTCGAGCGCGGCCAGGCCGGCGGCGACGATCGCCAGGCGTCCGTGCTCGCCGCCGAGGCGCTCGACGAGTTCCTCGTAGAGCGCCTTTTCGCGGGCCAGCGCGCGTTCGCGGGCCGACAGCACCTTGTCCTCGAAAGCCTTGAGTTCCTCGGTGATGTAGCGCTCGGCGTTCTTGAGCGTCTGGCGGCGGCTGTACTCGGTGGGCACCTTGTCCGCGTGGGTCTTGCCGATCTCGATGTAGTAGCCGTGGACGCGGTTGAAGCCGACCTTGAGCGTCTGGATGCCCGTACGCTCGCGTTCCTGCTCCTCGTACCGGACCAGGAAATCGCCGGCGTTCTGGCTCAGGGACCGCAGCTCGTCGAGCTCGGCGTCGTAGCCCTCGGCGATCACGCCGCCGTCGCGGATGACCATCGGCGGTTGCTCGACCACGGCCGAGTCGAGCAGTTCGGAGAGGTCGGGGCAGGGCGCGAGGTCGTCGCGCAGCTCGTCGAGCAGGGGCACGGACACGCGCTCGAGACCGTCCGCGAGCGCCGGCAGCCGTCCCAGGCCTTCGCGCAGTGTCGCCAGGTCCCGGGGGCGGGCGGTCCGGAGCGCGATGCGGGTCAGGACGCGTTCGATGTCGCCCAGGCCGGAAAGCTGCTCGCGGAGATCCGGATGGACGTGCGATTCGATCAGGATGGAAACGGCCTCGTGGCGGGCGCCGAGGGCGGCACGGTCGCGCAGGGGGTGCGTGAGCCAGCGCTTGAGCTTGCGACTGCCCATGGGGGTGGCGGCCGTGTCCATCAGCCCGACGAGCGTGTGTTCCGACCGGCCGTCGGGGTGGACGTCGATTTCCAGGTGGCGGCGCGTGGCGGCATCGAGCACAAGGTGCTCGGCCGGCCGGACGGCCCGCATGCCTGCCAGGTGCGGCAGGTCGCCGGAGAGCATGTCGCGCGCGTAGCCGAGCAGGGCGCCGGCGGCACCCAGTTCGGGCCCGCGTCCCTCGATCCCGAAGCCCGACAGGTCCTGGACGCGGAACTGCCGGCACAGCTCGCGTTCGGCCGACTCGACGTCGTAGGCCCAGGGCGGTTGCTCGCGGACGGCCGCGCCGTCCCGGCTGATCGGCAGCGTGACGTTCTCCGGCAGGAGGATCTCGGCCGGACGCAGACGCTCGAGCTCGGCGGTCAGCTCTGCCGCCGAGCCCAGCGGGCAGCAGCGCAGGCGTCCGCCGGCCAGGTCCAGCCAGGCCAGTCCAAAGCCCTGCTTGTCGGGCAGGATATAGCTGCGAGCAGGCGCTCCGAGCGATCCTCGAGCAGCGACTCCTCGGTCACCGTCCCCGGCGTGACGATGCGGACCACCTTGCGCTCGACGGGACCCTTCGCGGTGTCGGGGTCGCCGATCTGTTCGCAGATGGCCACCGACTCGCCCTTCTTCAGCAGCCGGGCGAGGTAACCGTCGACGCTGTGGTAGGGCACGCCGGCCATGGGGATGGGCTGGCCGGCCGATTTGCCACGATGGGTGAGCGTGATGTCGAGCAGTCCAGCGGCACGCCGGGCGTCTTCGTAGAACAACTCGTAGAAGTCGCCCATGCGGAAGAACAGCAGGATGTCCGGATAGTCCGCCTTGATCCGGAGATACTGCTGCATGAGCGGCGTATGCTGGGTGGCGGTGTCGGACATCGGTTGGGCGCGTTTCGGGCTTGTGGTTTCGGTCGGCGGCTATAACGAGTGTTCAGGTTTCAGGGTTCAGTTTTCAGGAAAACCCGGCCGAAGCCCGCCCTGAAACCTGAGCCCGGAGACCTTCTTTCGGGGCATTATAGGAGCCATGGCAATGCGACACGACGACGAAGCGCTCTCGATGCTGGCAACGGCCCTCGCGGCCGAGTTGAAGATGCTCGGCCGCCGGCTGGTTGCCGCCGAGTCCTGTACCGGCGGCTGGATCGCGAAAGTCTGCACCGACCTGCCGGGCAGTTCGCAGTGGTTCGAGCGCGGTCTCGTGACCTATTCGAACGAGGCCAAGACCGACCTGCTCGGTGTAAGGCCCGGAGACCTGAACCGGTTCGGGGCGGTCAGCGAGGAGGTGGCCGCGGCCATGGCGCGCGGCGCGGTCGAGCGCGGTCGGGGTGACCTGGCCGTGTCCGTTTCGGGTATCGCCGGCCCGGATGGCGGCGCGCCGGACAAGCCGGTCGGCACCGTCTGTTTCGGCTGGGCGCTGCCGGGCGACGTGGTCGAAACCGAGATCCACCATTTCGACGGCGATCGCGAGGAGATCCGACGCGCCAGCGTCGCGCGGGCCCTGGAGGGGCTGTTGGAGCGCGTCGCGGGGAACTAGGGTTCGGGAACCAGGTTTCAGGGTTTAGGGTTCAGGGTTCAGATTCTATGTTGAGGGTCAAGCGATTCTGAGCTGGTTTGGGTCGAACCTGTCGCGGTTTTTCATCAGCGCGAAGGCGATCCGGATCAG
>JAAAPE010000032.1 GCA_009908385.1 Gammaproteobacteria bacterium | reverse complement strand
GCTTCGCGCCGGCGCGCATGCCCGAAGCGCTGCGCACGGCCATACAACGACAACAAGAGAGACAGGAATCGCAATGAACGGCGAGTTGCAAGTCTGGGAACTCATTCGCGAAGCCAGCCTGCTGGTGCAGTTCGTGATGGCGCTGCTGGTGGCCGCCTCGGTCAGTTCGTGGATGGTGATCTTCCGCAAGCGTCAAATGCTCTCCAGGGCCGAAGCCCGCTCGCGGAAGTTCGAGGAGAAGTTCTGGTCGGGTGCCGATCTCAACAAGCTCTACGACTCGGTCGCCGGTGACCGGGAACCGCGCGAGGGGCTCGAGGCCCTGTTCGAATCGGGTTTTCGCGAGTTCACACGCCAGCGCGAGGAGCGGCGATTCGACGCGGATTCGCTGACCAACGGGGCGCAGCGCGCCATGCGGGTGACCCTGACCCGGGAAATGGACCGGCTCGAGCATCGTCTGAGTTTCCTGGCCACGGTCGGCTCGGTCAGCCCCTACGTGGGCCTGTTCGGCACGGTCTGGGGCATCATGAATTCCTTCCGCGGGCTGGCCGGTTCGCAGCAGGCCACCATCGCCATGGTCGCGCCCGGCATTTCCGAAGCGCTGATCGCCACGGCCATGGGCCTCTTCGCCGCGATTCCCGCAGTGGTGGCCTTCAACAAGTTCTCCACCCAGGTCGAGCGCCTGGAAGTCCGCTACGACAATTTCAAGGAAGAATTCGCCGCCATCCTGCACCGGCAGGCGCGCAAGCTGCAGCAACAGGCCTGAGGCAACGAGCACATGAGTGAACAGCCCTACATCCGGCGCCGTCGCAAGCGCATGTCGGAGATCAACGTCGTGCCCTACATCGACGTGATGCTGGTGCTGCTGATCATCTTCATGGTGACCGCGCCACTGATGAACCTGGGCGTGGAGGTCGAGCTGCCGCAGGGGTCGGCCGAGCCGTTGAGCGACCAGGGCGATCCGCTGATGGTCACGGTCACCGTCGAGGGCGATCTCTACCTCGATACCGGTGATGCCCCCGAACTGGTCGACGCGCAGACCCTGATCGATACCGTTGGCGCCATCGTCGCCCGCAACCCACAGCTTCAGGTGACCGTCAGCGGCGACCGGGACGTGGACTACCAGCATATCTACGGCGCCATGGTCCTGCTGCAGCGCGCCGGCGTGGCCTCGGTGGGCCTGGTCGGCGATCCCGAGGCCGAACAAGGAGAGTGAGCGTTTTCTGCAGCCCGAGCGGCCCTTGGAATCGCAGATTTCGCAGATTCGCGCAGATTGTGAAGCTTCCCGATGAAAAGCCGACTCTTTCGCGTGATGTTCGACCCTTTGTCGCTGCATTCATGTTTCTTGATGAATCTGCGTCAATCCGCGAAATCTGCGGATTCAAGAACCGAATGCCATGATTGATCCCCGGCGCAAACAGGCGATCAAGGATGGTCTGGCGGCCTTCGCGCTGGCCGTCGCCGTTCACCTGGGTTTCGTGCTCTTGCTGCTCGTCGGCACCTGGGACTGGGAGCCCTTCGAGCACCGTCCGGTTCCGGTGCAGGTCACGCTGGTCGACCAGGGGCCGGTGGCCGAGCGGCCGCCGCAGGAGCAGGTCGACGAGCAGGCCGACGAACGGCGGCGGCAGGCCGAGGCCGAAGCCGAGGCGGAACGGCAGCGCCAGGCCGAGCTCGAGCGCCAGCGCCAGGAAGAAGCCGAAGCCGAACGCCAGCGCCAGGCCGAACTCGAACGCCAGCGCCAGGAAGAGGCCGCCGAGAGGCGTCGCCAGGAGCAGCTCGAGCAGCAGCGCCGCGAAGAGGAGCGCCGTCGCCAGGAGGAAGCCGAGCGCCGCCGGCAGGAAGACGAAGCCGAGCGCCAGCGGGCCGAGGAGGAGCAGCGCCGGCTGGCGCGCGAGCGTCGCGAGCGCGAGGAAGCCCGCCAGCGCGAACTCGAGGAGCTGCGCCGGCAGCGCGAGGAAGCCCAGCGCGAGCGCGAGGAACAGGAGCGTCGCCTGCAGGAACTGGCCGATTCGCGCGAGCGCGAGCGCCAGGAGCAGGAGGCCGAAGAAGCGGCCGAACGACTTCGCCTGGCCCAGGAACAGGCGGCCGCCGACGCCCGGCGCGCCACGCTGCGCGAAGAGTACATCGCCACCATTCGCGAACTCGTGCGAAGGAGCTGGATTCGGCCGCCTACGACGAGCCCGGGCGTAGAATGTTCGGTGCGTGTCGTCCAGATTCCGGGCGGCGAGATCATCGATGCCAGTATCGTGTCACCCTGCAACGCCGACGAAGTCTCCCGCCGGTCGATCACCGCGGCGGTCATGCGCGTCGGCAATCTGCCCTACCGAGGTTATGAGGATGTTTTCGAGCGCCAGATCACATTTGTCTTCGTTTACGACGGCTAGTCTCTTCCTGCTGGCGGCCCTGCTGTCGATGCCGGCGGCCGCCGAGTTGCGCATCGAGATCGTCGACGGCGTCGAGGGCGCCATGCCGATCGCGGTCGCGCCGTTCGCCTGGAACAGCGACATGCCCGAACCCGAGGCCGACATCGCCGGGATCGTCAGCGCCGACCTGCATCGCTCAGGCCTTTTCGATCCCATGGACGAAAGCGAGATGATCGACCGCCCGTCGGATCCCACCGAGGTGCGCTTCGGCACGTGGCGGCTGTTGAAGGTCGATCATCTGGTGGTCGGCAGCGTCCGCGATACCACCGACGGCATGGGCTACGAGGTCGAGTACCACCTGCTCGACGTCCACAGCGGCCGCATTCTGCTCTCTCAGGCCCTCACGGTGGGCATGGGCGACCTGCGCTTCGGCGCGCACCGGGTCGCCGATGCCGTCTACGAGGCGCTGCTGGGCGTTCCCGGCGCGTTCGCGACCCGCATCGCCTACGTGGCGGTGCGCGGAACCGGCACGGAAGAAGAAATCTTCGAGCTGGTGGTGGCCGATGCCGACGGCCACAACCCGCAGACGGTCGTTCGCAACTCCCAGCCGATCCTCTCGCCGACCTGGTCGCCGGATGCGAGCAAGCTCGCCTACGTATCGTTCGCCACGGGTCGCTCGCAAGTCGTCGTGCAGGATCTCTACACCGGCCAGAATCGCGTGGTCAGCGCCGATCGCGGAATCAACGGCGCGCCGGCCTTCTCGCCGGACGGCCGCAAGCTGGCGGTCAGCCTCTCGCGCAGCGGCAGCCCGGAAATCTGGGTGATCGACCTCGAGAGCGGCCGGACCGAGCAGCTGACGCATCACTGGTCGATCAACACCGAACCGGCCTGGTCACCGGACGGCGAGCGCATCTATTTCACGTCCGACCGGGCCGGCCGGCCGCAGATCTATGTCATGGACGCCGACGGGCGCGGCGACCCCGAACGCGTCACCTGGGAAGGTCGCTACAACGCTCACGCGAGCATCGGCCTGGAAGAACGTTACCTGGCGGTGATTTACAGCGAGGGCGACGAGGATTTCCGGATCGCGATCCATGATCGCGAAACAGACCGATTGCGTGTATTATCTGACGGTCGGCTCGACGAATCGCCGAGCTTTGCGCCCAACGGCAGCATGGTGCTCTACGCCACGCGCCGGGCGGGCAAGAGCGAGCTGGCAGCCGTTTCGGCTGATGGCCGGGTCCGTCAAAGGCTGGTCCTCAGCGAGGGCGACGATGTTCGCGAACCGGCGTGGTCGCCACTGATCCAATAACTTTTATATTGCCCCCAACAATGCCTGTACGATTCCCAGGAGGTAGCATGAACACTGCACTGCGATTCATCGCCCTTGTGATGCTGGCCGCCATTCTGGCCGCCTGCGCAAGGGAAACGGTCGAAGAACCGGAAGCTCCGGAGCCGCCGCCGCCCGAGACGCCGGTCGAGGAGCCGGAAACCGAGCGACTCGACCCGCGTGATTTCACCGATCCGCGCAATCTCGACAACGCCGACAGCCTGCTGAGCGAGCGCGTGATCTACTTCGAATTCGATCGCTCCAACGTTCGTTCCCAGTACCGGCCGATCATCGAGGCGCACGCCGAGTACCTGCGCGCCAACCCGTCGGCCCGCGTGATGCTGGAAGGCCACGCCGACGAGCGCGGCTCGCGCGAATACAACCTCGGTCTGGGCGAGCGCCGCGGCAATTCCGTCGACGAACTGCTGCGGGCCAACAATGTGCCGTCGCGTCAGCTCGAGGTGGTCAGCTATGGTGAGGAGCGCCCGGTCTGCCGCGAGAGCAACGAAGATTGCTGGCAGCGCAACCGTCGCGTGGAGATTGTCTACACGGCGCGGTAATGACGGTCAGATACTTCACAAGAGTCATGGTGATTGCGGCGGTCGGCCTCGGGCCGGCCGCCGCCGTTTCCGTGCAGGCGCAGGACAGCAGCGACCTGGTCTACGACGTTCAGGCGCTGATGGAAGAAGTTCGCGAACTGCGCGGGCTGGTCGAGTCGCAGCAGCGTGAGATCGAGAACCTGCGCCGCCGCCAGCGCGACCAGTACCTCGACCTCGACCGCCGCCTGCAGGCACTGGAGCAGGGAGACGGCGGCGAGGCGCCAGTGCGTGAGCGGCCGCGGCCGGAGCCGGCCGATGAGCCGGAGCCGATCGAGCCGGCCAGTGATTCGGTTCCGCCTTCGCGTCCGAGCCGTGACGTGCCCGAGGTTCGTGCGCCCATCGATGCAGAGGCGGAGGTCACGACGCTGCCGCAGCGGTCGGCCGGTCAGTCACGTGACCTGGAAGCCGTCGGCGAAGAGGAAAAGAACGCCTACGACCGCGCCTTCCGGGCGCTGCGCGAAACGCGCTATGCCGATGCGGCCGAAGGCTTCTCCTCGTTCCTGGAACAGTATCCCGATTCGGCCTACTCGCCCAACGCGCTCTACTGGCTGGCCGAAACCTACTACGTCACGCGGGACTTCGAGACCGCGCTGGACTATTTCAACGAACTGCTCGAGCGCTTCCCCGACAGCGGAAAGCAGGGTGATGCCCTGCTCAAGATCGGTTTCAGCCACTACGAGCAGGAGCGCTGGAACGAGGCGCGGGCCGCCCTCGAGCAGGTGCGTAGCCAGTACCCGGGCACCACGCTGGCCCGCCTGGCCGAAGGTCGACTGCGGGACATGCGCCTGGCTGGGCACTACTGAACGGCTGTTTGCCGGTTCGCTCGTTCGGCAACCGCCGATCGCGCGACCCAGGGCCGTAGCCTCTGCACGAATCCAGGCGCCGGGCAACCGGGCAGGGCGCCAGGTCGGGGACCGGGCGGCCGCCCAACCAACCAGCCAACCAGCTTCACCGCTGACCCCTCCGCCAGGATCGGCTACCATGGCCGTTTTGTGGCACTCAGGGGCACATCCACGATGATCGAAACCGTCGTCTTTCCCGTCGCAGGGCTCGGTACGCGATTCCTGCCGGCGACCAAGGCCATCCCCAAGGAAATGCTGCCGGTGGTCGACAAGCCGCTGATCCAGTATGCCGTGGAGGAGGCCGTGGCGGCCGGTGCGCGCCGGCTGGTGTTCGTGACCGGCCGGACGAAGAACGCCATCGCCGATCACTTCGACATGGCCTTCGAGCTCGAGACCGAACTCGAGCAGCGCGGCAAGCGGGAGCTGCTGGCCCTGGCCAGGGACACGGTGCCCGAGGGCGTCGAGTGCCTCTACGTGAGGCAGCGCCAGGCGCTCGGCCTCGGTCATGCCGTGCTGTGCGCACGATCGCTGGTCGCCGGGGATTCGTTCGGGCTGGTCCTGCCCGACGATCTGATCGACAACGGTGATGACCCCGTGCTGTCGCAGCTGGTCCGGCATCACGCCGACACCGGCGCTTCGGTGATCAGCGTCGAGGAAGTGCCGATGGAGAAAACCAGCTCCTACGGTGTGGTAAACGTCGAGTCCTTTGCCGGACGCAGCGGCCGCATCCGTGGCGTGGTCGAAAAGCCCGAGCCGGAAAACGCTCCGTCCAACCTGGCGATCGTGGGCCGTTACGTGCTGAGTTCGCGCGTTTTCGAACTGCTCGAGCACACCGAGCCGGACCATCGAGGCGAGATCCAGATTACCGATGCCATCGCCACGCTCCTCGGCGAACAGGCGGTCGACGCCTACCAGTTCGAGGGTCGTCACTACGACTGCGGCTCCAAGCTGGGCTTCCTGCAGGCCACCGTCGACCTGGGCCGCAAACACCCCGAGCTGGGCGACGACTTTTCCGCCTGGCTTGGAGACACTTGAACCGCGAAGGCGCAAAGAACGCAAAGCCTTGGAATCACGGTGTTTTGCAACCAGCCCTTGCGATAGCGGTTTGCACGCCAAATCCTTTCGTGGGTTTCTTTGCGTTCTTCGCTGCTTAGCGTCTTGGCGTTTTAGAGATTTTGCCCGAACCGAATCAATCGACTATTCGAGATTATTATGCAATTGAATGAAATGCTGCCTCGCGTGCGCGAGGCCGTGGCCGAGGCCGGCGAGGCCATCATGGCCGTCTACAACGACCCGGCTACGACCGAAGTCATCGACAAGGACGACAAGAGTCCCCTGACCGAAGCCGATCTGGCCGCCAACCGGATTCTCGTCGAGCGGCTGAAGGCCCTGACCCCGGATGTTCCGATCCTTTCGGAGGAATCGAAGCAGGCGCCGTGGTCCGAGCGCAAGGGCTGGAAGGAGCTCTGGGTCGTCGATCCCCTAGACGGCACACGGGAATTCCTGAAGCGCAACGGCGAGTTTACGGTCAATGTCGCACTGGTCCGGGAGCACGAGCCCGTACTGGGCGTGGTCTTCGCCCCGGCCCTGAATCGCTGGTATTACGCCTCGATCGAGGACGGCGCCTGGCGCCAGGACGAGGGGCGCGAGCCGGTCGCCATCCGCGTCGGCGAGAAGCAGTACGACCGGCCCTGGCAGGTCGTCGGCAGCCGTTCGCACAACACGCGCGAGGTGGAGGATTTCGTTGCGAGGCTCGGGGCGGCCGAATTCGTGGCCATGGGCAGCTCCCTCAAGCTTTGCCTGGTCGCCGATGGCTCGGCCGACATCTACCCGAGGCTGGGTCCGACCTGCGAGTGGGATACCTGCGCGGCCCAGGCTGTCGTGGAAGCCGCCGGTGGCCGGGTGGTGGATGCCGAAACCGGTGAACCCCTGACTTACAACGCGCGTGCCGAGGTGCTCAACCCCTGGTTCATCGTGTGTCGTGAGCCCAAGGAGGATTGGTTCACGACCGAGACCGGCTGAGCCGGTCACTTCATGCACGGGTCGTCGGGAATCCCGCCCCGGATCAGTTCTTGGGTGAATCCGCGCTCTTGTTGAGCGTCCGGGCCAGGCCGGCGACCACCCCGCCGATGTCCGACAGTTCGGCCGGCAGGATGAGCGTGTTGGTCTCCTTGGCCAGGTTGCCGAATTCCTTGACGTACTGCTCGGCGATGCGCAGGCTCACTGCCTCGCCGCCGCCGGGCTGGTTGATGGCCGTGGCGATACGCTCGATGCCCGCCGCCGTGGCTTCGGCTAGCAGTCGGATCTCCTCCGAATGGCCCTTGGCCTCGTTGATCTGCTTCTGCATGTCGCCTTCGGAGACGTTGATGGTTTCCTGCTTCATGCCCTGCGAGACATTGATCTTGGCCTCGCGCGCACCTTCCGATTCCGCCACCACGGCGCGCCGTTCGCGCTCGGCGCGCATCTGCTTCTCCAGCGCGTCACGAATGGTCTCCGGCAGGACGATGTCGGCTACTTCGTAGCGCAGCACCTTGATGCCCCAGGGCTCGGAAGCCTCCGACAGGACTTCGACCACCTTCTCGTTGATGATCACGCGTTCCTCGAAACTCTTGTCGAGCTCGGTCTGGCCGATAACTGAACGCAGCGTGGTCTGGGCCAGCTGGATGGCGGCAAATCGGTAGTTCTCGATACCGTAGGAGGCCAGGCGCGGGTCGATGACCTGCATGTAGATGACGCCGTCGACGTGGATCTGGATGTTGTCCTTGGTCACGCAGGCCTGCTGCGGTACGTCGATGGCCTCTTCCTTGAGCGTGTGCTTGTAGGCGACCTTGTCCACGAACGGAATCATCAGGTGGAAGCCGGCGTCGAGCACGCTGTGGAAGCGGCCCAGGCGCTCGACCACGTAGGCCGATCGCTGCGGCACGATCTGGGCGGTCTTGACCACGGCGATGACGACGATCGCCAGGATGATCAGTGAAAGTACGGTTGCAAAGTCCATTAGGGCATCCCTCTGTAATGGCGGTAATTCATCGGTAATGGCGGAAATTCAGGGGCCGGTCAGCCTTCGTTGTGGTCGCTGGTATGGTCGGGCCGGCTGGCCGAGACGAGCAGTGTGATGCCGCGATGGCCAACGACCCAGGCGGTGTCACCTTCTTCCAGCTCGCCCTTGTCGCACTCGGCCTTCCAGTCGGCGCCGCTGAGCCGGACCTGGCCGACGCCCTCGGAGAAGCGTCTTGTCACGGTCACGCGCTCGCCGCGCGTGGCGATCAGGTCCTTGTCACCGTCCCAGCGATCCGACACGTTGCCGCGAAACCAGACCCGGATGCGCTCGCGCGCGAAAAGCAGGCTGCCCACGGAAAGCACCGCGAAGCTGATGACCTGTTCGGGCAGGCTATCGAGCAGGCCGACAGCCGTGGCGATGCCGACCAGGATCGCGCCGGCGCCGAAGAAGATGGCGACGATGCCGGTGATGAAGAATTCGGACAGGACCAGCAGGGCCCCCAGGATCAGCCAGAACCATGACTGCTCGATCATCTTGTGCTCCCTTGCATGTGCGCAACACCCGCCCCCGGAGGCGAGACTGGATTATAGCCGCTTGATCCAGAACTGCATCGGTTTGTCCGACTCGTCGTCCTCGTCGATGTCCTGCCAGGAAAAGCCGGTCGTCAGTGCTTCGTCCCGGGCGTAGCCGCGCTTGGCCCAGAAGTCGTCCAGAGGACGGTACTCAGGCGGTCGGAGCGGATGATCCTGCGGCCGAATCACGGCGCAGAAGGCCGTGATGTCGTGGCCGAGGTTTCCTGCGTGGCGCTCGCGCTCGTCGAAGAAGGCGTGACCGAGACCCCGGCCCCGCCAGGCGGGATCCAGCACGGATTCGCCGAAGTAGAACACGCGGTCGAGTGCGTAGCCGGCCCTCCGGAACGGGCGGCGGAACGCCTCGTGCGCGTCGGCCAGCGGCAGGCCCGTCGAGCAGCCCACGACGCCCTCGGTGTCGTCCATCGCCAACACGAAGACGCTGTCCGGCGAGGCTTGGAAGTGGGCCAGATAGTCCCGCTCGTAGTCGATGCTGCCCGCGTACAGGTAGGGCCAGTCGCGGAACACCCGAATTCGCAGTTCGGCCACCGCATCCACGTGGGGGGCGATGGCCTCGCCGGTCACGACCTGGATGGACATGTCGCTCGATTTCCCGAAGAGATCCTCCCTTCATTCTATATCCTGCGCAGGTGCAGGCCACGGGCGACAAGTCACGCACGGGCTCGAAGATTCCTTACAATCGGGGCCTCATCACGGCACCCCGCGCAAGGCCGCTATCCATGTCCCTGGTTTCGCTCCGCAGGCTCGATTTCAGCATCGGCGGGCCGCTGCTGCTCGAAGAAGTCGAGCTCGACATCGATGCCAACGAGCGCATCGCACTGGTCGGCCGCAACGGCGCCGGCAAGTCGACGCTGCTCGGGCTGATCGCCGGTTCGATCGAACCCGACGACGGCGAGGTGATCCTCGGCGACAGCGTGCGTATCGCGACCCTGCAGCAGGATGTGCCGGCCGGCGCGACGGGCAGCGTCTTCGACCAGATCGCCCAGGGGCTCGGCGATGTCGGTCACTGGCTGTCGGAGTTTCATCGCCTCAGCCACGGCGATTTCGATCCCGACGCGTTGGCGCGGGTTCAGGCCAGACTCGACGCGACCGGCGGCTGGGATATCGACCAGCAGGTCGAGCGCGTTCTCGACCGCCTCGGCCTCGACGGCGAGGCCGCTTTCGACGAGTTGTCGGGCGGCATGAAGCGCCGTGTACTGCTGGGCCGCGCGCTGGTCCAGCGGCCCGACGTGCTGCTGCTCGACGAGCCCACCAACCACCTCGACATCGAGTCCATCGAATGGCTCGAAGGCTTCCTCAGGGACTTCCCCGGCAGCCTGGTCTTCGTCACCCACGACCGGCGCTTCCTGCAGGCGCTGGCCACGCGCATCGTCGAGATCGACCGCGGTCGGGTCACGTCCTGGCCGGGCGACTGGCAGAACTATCTCCGTCGGGTCGCCGAACGCGCTCACGCCGAGGAGCTGGAGAACCGGCGATTCGACAAGAAGCTGGCGCAGGAAGAAGTCTGGATTCGCCAGGGCATCAAGGCGCGCCGAACGCGCAACGAGGGCCGCGTGAGGGCGCTCGAGAAGATGCGCCGTGAACGCGCCGATCGCCGGGAGCGGCAGGGCAACGTGCAGATGGAAGCGGCCAGCGCGGGCAAGTCGGGGCGCAAGGTGATCGAGGCCGAGAACGCTTCCTTTGCCTGGGAAGGCCGGCCGATGGTGCGCGATTTCTCGACCACGGTGTTTCGTGGCGACCGCATCGGCCTCATCGGCGCCAACGGCAGCGGAAAATCGACGCTGCTTCGGCTGCTGCTCGGCCAGCTGGCGCCCGACTCCGGCACGGTGACGCTCGGGACCAACCTCGAGATCGCCTACTTCGACCAGCACCGCTCGGTGCTGCGCGACGACTGGTCGGCGGCGGAAAACGTGGCCGATGGCCGCGACTTCGTGGAGCTCAACGGCAAGCGCAAGCACATCATCGGCTACCTGCAGGATTTCCTGTTCACCCCCGAGCGGGCCCGGGCCCCGATCAGCAAGTTGTCCGGCGGCGAGCGCAATCGGCTGCTGCTGGCGCGCCTGTTCGCCCGTCCCTCGAACCTGCTGGTCATGGACGAGCCGACCAATGACCTCGATGCCGAGACGCTCGAGCTGCTCGAGGATCTGCTGGCCGACTATTCAGGCACGCTGCTGCTGGTCAGCCATGACCGCGAGTTCCTGGACAACGTGGTCACCGCGACCTTCGTGATGGCCGGCGGCGGCCGCGTCGAGGAGTACGTCGGGGGCTACAGCGACTGGCTCAGGCAGCGACCTGGCGAGCCGCGACCCGTCGCGGAGAGCCAGCGGCTCGGCCCGGCCGCGCCGAAGGCGAAACCCGCGAAGAAACCGGCCAAGCTCAGCTACAAGCTGGCCCGGGAGCTGGAACAGCTGCCAGGGCGGGTTGAGGCGCTCGAGGCGCGCATCGCCGAGCTGACCGAGCGGATGAACGAACCCGACTTCTACCGGCAGGATGCCGAAGCGATTACCCGCCACAACGCGGAGGTGGCGGCGGTCCAGGCCGAGCTGGACGCCGCCTTCAGCCGCTGGGAAGAGCTCGAGGACCGGGCCGGCTGAGCGGCCCGGCCCATCCACGGCTTCAGAGCCCGAAAATGCCGACGACGCCGATGACGATCAGGTAGATCGCCACGATCAGGTTGAGCAGCTTGGGCACCGCCAGGATGGCAATGCCGGCGACCAGGGACAGGATGGGGACGAGTTCGAGATGGACGGTCATGCACGTTCTCCTTTCTATTCTTGAGCGGGAAACGGCGATTGCGCCGTTGTCATCACCCTAGCAAAACCGCGCTCCGCCTTCCGACCGGGCGTGGACAGCCGCGGCCGGCGGGCGCAATATGGCGCGAGCGGACGCTTGCGAAAGGAGATGACCATGACCTTCCTGCTTTCCCTCTGGTTGCCCATTCTGGTGACGACCATCGTGCTGTTCTTCGCCAGCTTTCTCGCCTGGGTCGTGCTGCCCCACCACAAGCCCGACTACAGGCGCTGGCCCGACGAGGACGCCCTCATGCGCTTCGTGCGCGAGAGCGGTGCCGCGCCGGGTGAGTACCTGTTCCCGCTGATCGACCAGAAGGACCTGAAGGAGGACTGGGCGAAAGGCCGCTACGACGCCGGACCCTGGGGCATGGTCAACGTGTGGCCCGCGAAGCCGAACATGGGCGCGAATCTGCTCAAGACCGTGCTGTTCTTCCTGGTGGTGACGAGCCTGGTGGCGCTCGTCGCATGGCCCGCGCTCGGGGCCGGTGCCGGATCCGCCGAGGTTTTTCACATCGTCGGGTTGACCGCGATACTGGCGCATACGACCGGCGGAATGTGCCGCGAGATCTGGTTCACCCGGCCGCTGCGGGCCAAGTTGATGGACGCGCTTGACGGCGTGGCCTTCGGCCTCTTGACGGGGCTGGTCTTCGCCCTCCTGTGGCCGTGAGACGGTCTTGAGCTACTTCGAGTGTCCCCAGCCCGAGGTGCTGGACGAGCCGGACGATCCGGCAGTCGAGCAGCTGGTCGTGCCGCGCAGCGCCGACCTGGGCGGGTTCGAGGTCGCTCGGGTGCTGCCCTCGCGGCAGCGGCGCATGGTCGGACCCTTCGTCTTCCTGGACCAGATGGGCCTGGGCGTGTTCTCGCCGGGGCAGGGGCTGGACGTCCGGCCGCACCCGCACATTGGCTTGGCCACCGTCACCTACCTGTTCAGCGGGGAACTGCTGCACCGCGACAGCCTCGGCTCCCGCCAGGTCATCCGGCCCGGTGCCGTCAACTGGATGACCGCCGGAAAGGGCATCGCCCATTCCGAGCGCACGCCGGAGGCGTTGCGGCCGGGGGGCAGCGAACTGTTCGGACTGCAGGCCTGGGTGGCCTTGCCCGGCGCGCTGGAGGAATGCGCGCCGAACTTCGCCCATCACGCCGGTGAGGTCCTGCCCCGGGTCGAGGAGCCGGGTATGCGGGCAACGATTCTGGCCGGCGGGATCTGGGGCCGGCGCTCGCCGGTCGCGCTCGCCAGCGACGCCCTCTATGTCGACGTCGAACTGGCTGCCGGAGCGCGGGTGCCGATCGACAGCGATTTCCCGGAGCGGGCGGTGTACGTGGCGACCGGCGCCATCCGCATGGACGGCATCGATCACCCGGCCGGGCGGCTCCTGGTGATCCGCCCCGGCGCGCGACTGCACATCGAGGCGATCGAGGAAAGCCGGGTCGCCTTGCTCGGCGGCGAGCCGCTCGAGGGGCCTCGCCACATCTGGTGGAATTTCGTCTCTTCCCGGCGCGATCGCATCGAGCAGGCGAAATCCGACTGGCAGGCGGGGCGCTTCGATCGGGTCGTGGACGAGCACGAATGGATCCCCTTGCCGGAAACCTGAGCGACCGGTTCCCGGTTCAGCCGAGCAGGGCCTTCACGCGCCGCTCCAGATCGAACACGTGCTCGTCCTCGTCGCCGATGTCGCGCAGTGCGTCGGCCAACCTGAGCAGGTAGTCGAGGTTCTCGCCGCTGGGACCGCGGGCGGCGAAGATGTGTTCGGCCATGTCGTCGGCTTCGGCGGGTCCGAGATAGGCCGGATTGTCCCGGCCCGCCACGTAGAGCGTCCCCGGCACGGACTGGCCGCTCTCGAGCAGTTCCATCACCACGCGGTGGCGTTCGTAACCGTTCTTCTCGCGGTGGTCGAGGTGTTCGAACACCTCGTGCTCCACGCGGTAGGCCATGCCGCGGCAGCGTCGGCCTTCCGCGGGCACGAGCGTGACCACCCGGCCCGGCGAACCGGGCGTGCCGCGGTGATCGTGCGAGCCCTGCCAGAAGCGGCGGGCCCACCCGTCGATCTGCGCCGGTTCGCGCTCGAGGTAGGGGAAGTCCACCTTGTAGATCAGCGAACCGTACCCGAATACCCAGTCCGTCATCGGCACCCGGTCGGCAGGTGCCGGTCCGCGATGCTGTCGCTGCTGCAGATCCAGCCGGTAATCACGCCCGCTTCGATGCGGGGGCTGATCATGAGCTTCGCGCTGTCCTGCACCCCGCCACCGCCGGCCAGCACGAGTCGCAGGCCCGGCGGTTCGGACTGCCAGTAGGAATTGACGACATCGGGCCCGAGCGGAATCGAGGCCGCCCAGTCCCCTGCCAGCGTGGCTTCCGGCAGCCGGCCCTGCTCGGCGACGTGGCGGGTCAGCAGGCTCCGGAACTCCGAGGTCGAGCCATAGGCCGCTGTCAGCTTCGCGCGCACGGCGTAGTCCTGGTAGGCGGGGACGGCAACGGCCGCCAGGAGGCCGACCACGGCGATGCCGGCGAGGCTGCCGCCGCCGGCATAGAAGAGGTCGCCGGGGTGGTTCTCGAAGGCCAGCGTGGCGCCCAGCCTTCCGTCGACGGTGTCGATGGCGAGTCCGACCGTCCCGGCCTCGGGCAGGTCGAGTTCGCGGGCCGTCGGAAAGGCCTGCACGTCGATGTCGGTCTCGAGCATGTCGGCGATGGCCAGCAGGGCGCCGATGTAGGCGTAGTAGTTTCGGCGCGGAGCGTGATCGACGCGAAGTGCGCCGAACAGGCCGGCGCTTGCGGTGTCCACGCCGGCTTCTTCGAGCCAATCTCCGAGGGCCGAGGTCCCGGGGTGCTCGAGGCGCGCCAGCAGGACCTGGGGCACGCTGGCGATGAGGATGCGGTCGTCCTCGCGCATCCAGAACAGGTGCGTGCCGATGCGCATGAAGCGCGCGAGAGTGAATGCCAGGGCTGGATTCTCCGATTGCAGTTCGTCCATCTGGCCGTCGATATCGACGCCCGGAATCACGAGGTGGTGGATTTCGGCGTCGCCCGCCGTCAGCACGGCCTGCCGGACGTCGAAGCGCTGCGACAAGGCATCCCAGAAAGCCGGCCAGCGCTCCGGGTCGGCCGCTTCGTGCACGAGGTAGCCCCCGTTGTCGTCGTCGACGTAGAGCATCCGGCCGGCAAAGGTATCGACCACGGCGGCCAGATCCAGGCCGATTTCCGCTTCCAGGCGGTCGCTCACGCCGGCCATCTGCGTCTCGGCGTCTTCGCCCAGCGACGCGGCCAGGCGCTGCATCCAGTCGTAGCCCGGTATGGTCAGGCCGAGGGCCACATCCGCTTGTCCGCTGCTGAGGAAGCCGGTCGGCGGCGAAGGCGGCAGCGTCAGCTCCCAGGCCAGTCCTTCCCGGCCTTCGGCCAGCACCGCCAGCCGTCCCTTGCCAGCGCTGCTGCCG
>JAAAPE010000112.1 GCA_009908385.1 Gammaproteobacteria bacterium | reverse complement strand
CGACCGCCTCGGCAGCCGCCACGAAATCCGGGCGCGGCTGGAAGCGTCCTGCCGACCGATCCACGCCATCGCCGAGGTCTGTCGGCAGGAACGGCCGGACCTGCTGGTGCTGGTCGTGCACAACGGCGACGCGGTCAGCGGCTGGAGCAGCGAAGCGCTGCGCCAGGTGCTGCTGGCCCGGGTCGACACGCCCGTGCTGGCGCTACAGGAAGGCATGCGGGTCGGCGAAGAGCTGGCGCAGCCCGGCTCTTGAGACGGCAGGCCGTGGCCCGGAACGAATCGACCACGACGAACGCAAGGCACGGGAAGACGCTGCAGCGCGAGCTGCACTCGCTCGCTCGCCGCAGACGCCTGCGCGGCTCGGCGAGTCGCCGCTTCAGGCAGCATCTCGCGCGGCAGCGCCGCCGCCTGGCGGCACTCTACGCCCGCCTCGACGAGCTGCTCGAGGGGCGCCGTTACGCCTCGCGCGGCGAGGAGTGGCTGCTCGACAATCGCCACATCATCGAGGAGGCGCTCACGGGCGTGGCCCATGACCTCCCCCGGGGCTTCGTCGGCAGCCTGCCGCACGTGGCCGACGAGGACGACGTGCCTCGAGCGGCCGTCGAGCGGCTGGCCGCCATCCTGGTCTCGCACGGCGGGCAGCCGGTCGACCCGAGCTGGCTGGAGCGCGCGATCGACCAGTACCAGGACGCCCGGGCGCTGAGCATCGGGGAACTCTGGGCCCTGCCGGCCTTCGTGATCCTGGCCGAAATCGAGAGTCTGCTGGACGTGAGCGACGTGCTGCTCGACCGCGTCCACGCCGGCAGCGACGAGGACGGCGCCCTGGTCGATCGCATCGCCGGGGGCGTCGTGAGCCTGCGCACCCTGATGGGGCACGACTGGCGGGTGAGCTTCGAGCGCCTCAGCGTGGTCGACCGGGAACTGGGAGAAGACCCCGCCGGCGCCTACCGCGAGATGGATTTCGAATCCCGGAATCGCTATCGACAGGTCGTCGAAGCGCTGGCGCGGGGCAGCCGGAGCGACGAGGCGGCGATCGCGCGTCGCTGCGTCGCGCTCGCCCGCGTTGCCCGCGCCGGGTCGCGCCGTGCGCACGTCGGCTACTGGCTGGTGGCCGGCGGGCGTGCCGACACCGAGCGCGACATCGGCTTCCGCAAGCGTCCGGGTCGGCGACTGCTCGATTTCGCCTGGCGCTGGCCGGCACTCGTCTACCTGTCCCTGGTGTTCGCCCTGGCCGGCATCGCGCTCTCGCTGCCGGCGTCCTACCTGGCCTATCACCAGGCCGCGCCCGCGACCGTGGCCGGCCTGCTCCTTGTCCTCCTGGTGCCGGGCCTGGGGCTGGCCGTCACGCTGGCCAACGGGCTGCTGACGAGGCTGATTCCCCCGCGCATCCTGGTCCGGCTCGATTTCGAACGCGGCATCGGCCAGGCGCATCGCAGCGCGGTGGCCGTCCCGGTCATCTTCGCCGGGCCCGAGGATGTGGATCAGGTCTTCGATCGGCTGGAGGTCAACTTCCTGGCCAACGAGGATCCGCAGCTGACCTGGGTGGTGCTCGGAGACCTGCACGACGCCGACGCGGCCACGCTGCCTACCGACGGCGCGATCCTGCGGCGCGCCCGCGGCCACATCGATCGCCTGGCCGCCCGCTATCCGGGATTCGATTTTCTGTTCCTGTGCCGCCCGCGCGAGTACAACGAACGCGAGGGCTGCTGGATGGGCGCCGAGCGAAAGCGCGGCAAGCTGGTCGCATTCAACCGCCTGCTCGCCGGGCGCGGGGAGGGCGTCTTCGACACCGTCCTCGGCGATCCCGCCTGCCTGGCGGGGGCGCGCTACGTGATCACGCTCGATGCCGATACCCGCCTGCCGCCGGGCGCGGCGCGGCAACTGGTCGGCACGATGGCCCACCCCCTGTGTCGCGCCCACATCGACCCGGATGGGCAGCGCCTGCGCGCCGGCTACAGCATCATCCAGCCGCGCGTGGAGATCGATCCCGACACGACCCGCAATACCTTCTTCACGCGGGTCTTCTCCGGCGACTCGACCGTCGATCTCTACACGCACGCCAGCTCGGACGTCTACAACGACCTGTTCGGAGAAGGCATCTTCGCCGGCAAGGGCATCTACGACTGGCGCGCGATGGACGCCATGCTCGAGGGCCGGATCCCCGACAACAGCCTGCTCAGCCACGACCTGCTCGAGGGAATCTTCGCGCGCGTTGGCCTGGCGACCGATATCGTGCTGATGGAGCAGTTCCCACCCAGCGTCATCGCCTGGACAAGGCGGCAGCATCGCTGGGTCCGGGGTGACTGGCAGCTGCTGCCCTGGCTCGGGCGCCGCGCGCGCGACGCATCCGGCCGTCGTCGCCGCAACCGCCTGTCGATGATCCACCGCTGGCAGATCGTCGACAATCTGCGCCGCAGCCTCCAGCCGCCGGTCATGCTCCTGCTGATCCTGGTCGGCTTCAGCGACCTGTTGCCCGGCAGCGCGATGCTTTGGTCGACGGTCTTCCTGCTGTTGCCGGCCGCCGGCCTGTTCAGCGAATCGCTCGGGCTGCTGACCCGACTCGTCCTCGCCCCGCGTTCGGCGCCGATGACGGTCCGCAACGGCTTGCGCGGCCTGCGCCTGCAGTGCCAGCACTGGCTGCTGACGCTCCTGCTGCTTCCCTACCAGAGCCTGGTGATCGCCGACGCCATCGCAAGGACGCTGCTGCGCTTGTACCTGACCCGGCGACACCTGCTGGAATGGACCACCGCGGCGCACGTTCAGCGCAGCCTGGGGGCGGCGCGAAAGCGGCTCTGGCGGGAGCTGTGGCCCTGTCCGTTGCTGGGTTCGGCGGCGATCGCCGGCACGGCGGTCCTGCAGCCCGGCCTGCTGCCGCTGGCGGGGCCCCTCGGCCTGGCCTGGCTGCTGGCCGCGCCGATCGTCGAACGCGTCGAGCGCCCGCGCGAGCGCGAGACCCACAGGCCGGATCCGGCGGCGGAGCGCCTGCTGCGGCGTGTGGCCCGGCGGACCTGGCTGTTCTTCGACCACTTCGTGGGTCCGGACACGCACTGGCTGCCGCCGGACAACTACCAGTCGGATCCGAAGGTGGTCCTTGCGGCCCGGACCTCGCCCACCAACATGGGCATGGCGCTCAACGCCGCGCTGGTCGCGCACGACTTCGGCTGGCTCGATCCGCTGACGCTCACGGCCTGGCTGCGCAACGGCATGGAGGGCATGGCCCAGCTCGAGCGCTACCGGGGCCACTGGTACAACTGGTACGAGATCCGCGATCTCGAGAAGCTGCACCCGGCCTATATCTCGACCGTCGACAGCGGCAATCTGGCGGTGGCGCTGGTCACCCTCGCGCGCGCCCTCGACCAGCTGCGCAGCCGGCCGCTTTCGCTGACCCGCCTGGCGCGCGGACTGGCCGACACGCTCGACCTCATCGTGCGCACCGCCCGACCCCTGGCAAGGCAGGCGTCACAGCACCAGTCGCTGGGCGACTGGCTCGGCCGGGTCGGCCAGCAGTACCGGCAGGCGCTCGAAGCCGGTCCCGCCGAGTGCCGCCAGCTCCTCGACAAGTGGCACGAGCACCAGCTCGACGAACTGGCCGACGCCATCATCGGGCTGGCCGAGGACGAGCACCTGGACGTCGGCGTCGACGTGATCTCGGAGCTCAGGATCTGGTTGACGCAGCTGATCGCGCAGGTTCGACAGGCGCGCCGATGCATCGAATCGCTGCAGCCATGGTTGCCCGATATCCCGAGCCTGCAGGCCTACGCCGACGACACCGGCAACGAACAACTCCAGGAGCTGGCCCGCCTGCTGGAAGAGGAATGGCGCCCCGAGCGGCACGCCGAGCAGGCCCGCCGGGTGGCGACACTGCTGGACAGCGCCAGGGCCGGCGGGGCAGGGCTGCCGGCCGCCCTGGAAGAGCGCATCCGCGCCAGGATCGAGCAGGCGCGGCAGGCCAACGAGGCCCTCAGCGCCGACTGCGCCGGGCTCGCCCGGCAGGCCGAGCTGTGGGCGGACGAGATGGATTTCGGCTTTCTCTACGACGCCGACCGGAACCTGTTCCGCATCGGTTTCGACGCCGACAACGCCGTGCTCGACGCCAACTGCTACGACCTGCTCGCCTCCGAGGCGCGCCTGACCAGCCTGCTCGCGATCTCGCGCGGACAGGTCCCGGCCCGCCACTGGCTGTACCTGGGCCGTCCCTTCCGTCGCTACGGCGGGCGGCGCATCCTGATGTCCTGGGGCGCTTCGCTGTTCGAATACCTGATGCCGCGCCTGTACAACGACACGCCGGTCGCCGGCCTGCTCGAGACGGCCAGCATCAACGCCGTCGATCTGCACCGCGATTTCGCCGAGGCGCACGGCAATATCCCCTGGGGGATTTCGGAATCGGCCTACTACCAGCTCGACGACCAGCGCCACTACGCCTACCGCAGTTTCGGCGTGCCCGGGCTGGGTTTTCGTCGCGACCTGGGCGAGCGCCTGGTCATCGCGCCCTACGCCAGCATCCTGGCGCTGCCTTACCGACCCGCGGCGGTGATCGACAACCTCAGGAAGCTCTCGAAGATCCACGGCATCGGCCTGTTCGGCTGTTACGAGGCGATCGATTTCGGGCGCCGATCCAGCGACCGGCCACGACGGGCGAAGCTGGTCAAGGCCTGGATGAGCCACCACCAGGGCATGATCCTGGCGGCGATCGACAACTACCTCAACGACGACGTGATGGTGCGGCGCTTCCAGGCCGACCGCCACGTGGCCGGTGTGTCGATGCTGCTGCACGAGCGCCTGCCCCGAATCAGCCCGGCGCTGGCCATCCGGGCGCGCCTGGAGCCCGAACGCACCCTGTCGGTCGCGGCCAGCCCCGAGGCCTGGCAGGTCGACCCCGGCGATCGCTCCGCGCCCCGGTACTGCCTGCTGTCCAACGGCCACTACGCGACGCTTCTCGACACCCGCGGCGGCGGGGGCAACTGGTGGCAGGGGATTGCCCTGGGTCGCTGGCAGGCCGACCTCACGACCAGCCGGTACGGTCAGTGGATCTACCTGGCCGAACCGGACCAGGACCGGCTCTTCTCGATCACCACCGACCCGGCGGCCGGTGAGGGCGCCAGTGAATGCCAGGTGGTCCAGGCGCCGCACCAGGTCGAGTACCGCTGCCGCCGTCACGACCTGGTCTGCCGCATGCACGTCGCCGTCGCCGGCCAGCACGACGTGGAAGCCCGCCGACTCGTCATCAGCAACGAGTCGGGGCAGCCCAGGCGCCTGATCGTCGCCAGCTTCAGCGAGCTGGCCATGGCACCGGCCCGCGATTTCGAGCGGCACCCGGCCTTCGCCCGCCTGTTCATCGAGACCGAGTGCCTGCCGGCCGACCAGACCCTGGTGTTCCGCCGACGCCCCCGCAGCGACGAGGAGCTCTCGCTCTACGTGGGCCACGCCATCGTATCGCCGCCGGGAGCGGTCGCGCGCTTCGGCTGGGAGACCGACCGCGGGCGCTTCATCGGCCGGGGCGGCAGCCTGCGCCGGCCCGCCGGACTGGCCGCGGGAATGGACGGGCTGGCCGGCACCACCGGCGCGGTGGTCGATCCCGCTTGCGGCGCCGCCCTCGAGATCACCCTGGCGCCCTACGCCCGGATCGAGATCGGCTTCATGACCGCCGTGGCGCGCTCGCGCAAGGAACTGCTCGGCGCGCTCGGCCACTACCGCTCGGCGAGCCGGATCAACTGGCTGTTCGAGCAGGCGCGCATGCAGTCGGCGCTGGAACTGCATCACCTGAGCATGCCGCCGCACGAAGTCCGCTTCGCCATGCAGCTGATGTCGGCCATGCTCGAACCGCAACCGGAGTGGCG
Organism: Gammaproteobacteria bacterium; assembly: GCA_009908385.1. Classification (GTDB taxonomy): domain Bacteria; phylum Pseudomonadota; class Gammaproteobacteria; order Xanthomonadales; family Wenzhouxiangellaceae; genus Wenzhouxiangella. Next base: position 9,117 of record JAAAPE010000112.1, on the reverse strand, counting down.
ACGCTGCCTGGAGCGCACGGACGAGCCCCTTCAGTCCCTGCTCTGGTCGCGGGGCGTTTCGGGCGACTGGCCGATCATCACCGTACTGGTCAGGCAGAGACGCGACCTGCGCGAAATCGAACGCCTGATCCGCGCCCACACCTTCATCTCGGGCCGGGAGCTTCGATCGGACCTGCTCCTGGTCGACGAACAGGCCGCCGGCTACGAGCAGCTCGGCCGGGACCGGCTGCAGGAGCTGATCGAGTCGGTTCGTAACCGCACCCAGCGCGTGCTGGCCGGCCAGGTGACGGTGATTCCCGGGCGCGAACTCTCCGCGGCGCAGCGCAGCGCGCTGCTGGCCGCCGCCAGCGTCGTGCTCGATCTCGATGGCGATGCGCTGGAACGACAGCTCTCGGCGCCGGTCCCGGAGCGGCTCCCGCCGCTGGTACCGTCGCGCAAGGAACAGGACGTCGACGACACGGAACCGCTCGAGCGCCCGCGCGACCTGCGCTGCGACAACGGCATCGGCGGCTTCAGCGCCGACGGGCGCGAATACGTCATGCACCTGGAGCCCGGCCGCCACACGCCGGCGCCGTGGTGCAACGTCCTCTCCAATCCGGATTTCGGCACCCTCGTGACCGAATCGGGCAGCAGCTTTACCTGGGCGGGCAACAGCAGCGAATATCGCCTCAGCGCCTGGCCCAACGACCCGGTGGCAGATCCCTCCGGCGAGGTGCTCTACCTCCGCGACGAGGAGACCGGGCGCGTCTGGACGCCCACGCCCGGCCCGCGACCCGGTCCCGGCGCCTGCCAGGTCCGTCACGGCCCGGGCTACAGCCGCTTCCTGCGCCGTGACGGCGGTCTCGACCAGACCCTCGACATCCATGTCGACCCGAGCGAGCCGGTCAAGATCTGCCGCCTCGTCCTGGTCAATCGCTGCGACTGGACGCGCCGCGTGACGGCCACGTATTACCTCGAATGGGTGCTGGGCAACCGGCGGGGTGACACCGCGCTCCACCTCGACTGCGACCTGGACCTAGAACGCCACGCGCTGCTGGCAAGCAACACCTACGATCGCTTTGCCGGCCAGGGCCACGCGTTCGTCGCCAGCGATCTTCCGCTCCACGGGTTCACCACCGACCGCACGGAATTCCTGGGGGAGGGCGGTTCGCTGGATCGACCGGCGGCCCTGTGGCGAATCGGACTGAGCGGTGCGCTGTCGACCGGCGGCGACCCCTGCGCGGCGCTGCAGGTCCACCTCGACCTCCCGCCGGGCAGGGAATGCGTGGTTCACTTCGTGATCGGCCACGGCGGAACGCGCGATCAGGCTCGCGCGCTGGCCGAACGATGGATCGATCCGGCCGTCGCGGAGCGAAGCGCCGCGGAAGCCCGCCAGCACTGGCGGGAGCTGCTGTCGGGCGTCGAACTGGAAACGCCCGACGAGAGCTTCAACCTGCTCTACAACCACTGGCTGCCCTATCAGGCCATCACCTCGCGGCTTTGGGGGCGAACCGGTTACTACCAGTCCAGCGGCGGCTTCGGATTCCGCGATCAGCTGCAGGACGTGATGGCCATGACCTGGCTGGCGCCCGGGCAGGCGAGGGCGCACGTGCTCGCGGCCGCCGCCCGCCAGTTTCCCGAGGGCGACGTGCTGCACTGGTGGCACGAGTCCCCGTTGCGCGGTGTCCGGACGCGCTGCTCGGACGACCTGCTGTGGCTGCCCTTCGTCACGGCGCACTACGTGGCCGCGACCGGTGACCGGTCCATACTCGACGAGGTCGTGCCGTGGCTCGACGGGTCGCCGCTCGCGCCGGGCGAGGCGGAACGCTACGCCGAGTACGGGCAGTCGGACCGAAGCGCCAGCCTGTTCGAACACTGCTGCCGCGCGATCGATCGGGCCAGTACCGTCGGTCCGCACGGCCTGCCGGTGATCGGCAACGGCGACTGGAACGACGGCCTCAACCGGGTCAGCACGACGGGGCGCGGTGAGAGCGTGTGGCTCGCCTGGTTCCTGGTCCGCGTGCTGCAGGATTTCGCGCCGCTGTGCGAATCGCGCGACGACCCGGAAAGCGCGGCCCAGTACCGCCGCCTGGCCGACCTGCTGCTGCAACGCGTCGAAGACAAGGCCTGGGACGGGCGCTGGTACCTGCGCGCCTGGTTCGACGACGGCATGCCGCTGGGCTCGGAGGAAAACGAGGAATGCCGCATCGACCTGATCGCCCAGGCCTGGTCGGTCATGGGGCCGGCGGAGCCGCCGGAGCGTTCGTCCGTCGCCCTGGCGTCCGCGTTCGAGCAGCTGGTCGACGACGAAGATCGGCTGATCCTGCTGCTGCGCCCGCCGTTCAACCGCATCCAGCACGACCCGGGTTACATTCGCGGCTACCCGCCGGGCATCCGCGAGAACGGCGCGCAGTACACGCACGCGGCCACCTGGGCGATCTGGGCCGCGGCCCGGCTGGGCTGGTCGGACCAGGTCGGCCGGCTGCTGGGGATTCTCGACCCGGTCAAGCGAAGCGCCAGCGAAGCGGATGCCCGGCACTACCGGCTCGAGCCCTACGTGCTGGCCGGCGACATCTACAGCCAGGGCGACAACGCCGGCCGGGGCGGGTGGAGCTGGTACACCGGTGCGGCCGCCTGGGCCTGGCGCGGCGCGATCGAGGCGGTATTCGGCCTGAAACGCCGGGCCGACAAGCTGATGATCGATCCCTGCCTGCCCCCGGCCTGGGATCGTTGCCGCGCCACGCTCAGAACGGGCGCTTCAAGCTACGTGATCGAATACCACCGCGTCGAGGCAGCGGAGCCCGGTGTGCGCATCGAAGTGGACGGTCGCCCGATGTCCGGCAATCTGATCGATTTTCGCGATGACGGCAAGGCTCATCGCGTCGTCGTGGCCGTGAACAGCCCCTGAGACAATCCGCTCTAGACGATCGTCACCAGACCCGGAGCGTGGGCCGCGACCTTGCTGCTCACGCTGCCCATCAGCAGCGACTTGATCTTCGACAGCCCGCGACGGCCCATGACAAGGTGCGTGCCGGCGTTGTCTTCCATGAAGGCGATGATCTCCTCGGCCGGGTCGCCGGTCAGCACGTACCGGTGGGCGAAGCGCGCCCCGAGCCGGGATTCGGCTTCCCCGAAGATCCGACGGGACTCGTCTTCCTTCATGCGCTCGAGGTTTTCCTTCGAGGTCTGCTCGTCGAGTCCCGCCGGCGTGGCGGAAATACCGCGATGGTGCGGATACACGTAGAGCGCCGAAAGCTCCCGGCCCATGGCTTTCGCCAGGTCGCGCGCCTCGTCGAGCGCCTCGAGCGATGGCTCGGAACCGTCGATCGCGATAACCAGGTTGCGTGGAGAATTCATGGGAGCCTCCTTGGGAGCGTGATGAGTTGCAGCATAGGCTACACAGCCTCCCACACGAGTCCGGTCGGGGTGTTGACCTGAGTCAGTCTCGCGGGCAAACAGCGTCCAGGAGCTATAAATATGTCGAAATAAGGTGAAGAAGCAGCCACAAATAACTAAAAAGGCATAGAAATGTAGGAAGTGATCCTTATCTACCCCTTGATGAGCCCGCTCTGACACCAGCCCCGCAACTTTACATAATATACATTATGCGAACTAATGGGCGCGGACACTCGACGGGAACGGCCGGAACATTCGTCCAAAAGTTTCATCTAATATTCACTTGCCCCACCAGATACTCGCCGCGTTTCCAAATCCACAAGCCCTCGAGGGCACTTGAAATGAAAAAGCTCGCAAACGTTCTGCTCGCAGTCTCACTATCTCCGCTGTTCTTTCAAACGGCACTCGCACAGGAGGAAAGAACCGCCCTGGTCCCCCTGCCCTCGATCGACGACTTCACGCAGGGCGAGGATGGCTGGGCCTTTGGCCTGGGACTGGGCGTCGAGTACGAATCCGCCTACGAAGGTTCGGATGAATTCGGCTTCGAAGTCCAGCCTGCCGGTGCGGTGCAATGGCGCCGGGGCGACGACATCTTCTACTTCGCGGGCGAGGCGCTGGGTTGGCGCGGGCTTCGCGGCAACAGGTGGCTGTTCGACGCGGCCGTGGCCTTCGATGAGGGTCGGGAAGAAAATGATTCCGACGACGGTCGCCTGGACGGACTCGGCGATAACGATGAAGGTGTCGAGGTCGTGCTGCAGGCGCGACGCGCCTTCGATGCCGACTGGCGCTACTGGCTGGATGGTCGCGTCGTCGCCGGCGAGAACGGAAGCCTGGGCATCTTCGGCGTGGGCCGCCGCTTCGGCAACCAGACCGACGGCAGCGGTTCCGAAATCGGCCTGGTCGCGGTTTTCCACGACAGCGAACGCGCCAACCGGGATTTCGGCATCGACGCCGTGCAGTCGGCGGCATCGGGACTCGACGAGACCGACCTGAGCGGCGGGTTCCGCTCGCTCGGGCTGAACTACAGCTACCGGCAGTACATCAACGACAACTGGCAGATCTTCGGCGAGGCGCTCTACGAGCGTTATTTCGGCGACGTCAAGGACAGCCCGATTACCCGCAACGACTATGAAGCCGAAGTGGGTCTCGGATTCATCTACGTGTTCTAGCGCTGCGTGTTCCAGTTCGCCTGACCCGGGAACAGCGCGATCCGGCCTCCCTCACTCGGGGAGGCCGGGCTCGCCAGAGCCCTCGTCATCACCGGGACAGTCCGGAATCTGGAGTCGTGTCAGGCGCTCGAGATCGAATGTGCCCTGTCCGAATTCCGGATCCTCGCTGTCCCACGAAGCGGTCCCGCTTTCGCAGTCCAGCTGGAGGACGAGCATCCCCCACTGCTCCAACTCGACCTGGTCGGGATCGAACGCGGCACCGAACATTGCGCCAGAGCTCGTGTTGATTTCAGGGAAGATCACCTGATCGCCTTCGCGATGACCGACTCCGATCATCCAGCGTTGATCCCCGGTCGAATCGTAGGTGTACCACGTGATCAGCGCGCCTCCCTGCGATAGCCATTGCAGGGAGAAGCCCTGACCCGCCCAGGCCGGATCGAACCAGGAGCCGCTCCATCCGGCGCTCTCCGGCACTTCCTCGACGGGCTGGCCGGGAGCCGGCTCGGGACAGTCGGCGCCCATGGTGCGGCTGAGCCGTTCGAGATCGAGGGTCTGGGCCTGACCGAAAGCATCGTAGCGAAGCTTGCCGCTGTCGCAGTCGGCAAACCACATCTTGCCGAATCCGGCATCCTCCGTTTCGACCGCGTCGGGATCGAAATCGGGGCCGAATCGGCCGCCCGAGGTGACGTCCAGTTCGGGGAACTCGATCCATTCGCCCTCCTCGGTGCGGTGAATCTCGCCAACCGAGATCAGCCAGCGCTGGGCACCGGCTTCGTCATAGGTGAACCAGTACAGGACCGCCGTATCCGGATCCAGGATCTCGAGCGACCACCCTTCCCCGCTTCGGCTCGGGTCGTACCAGTGAGCGCTGTGCCCCGGGCCGACGGTGATCGCATCGGCTGCCGGGGGCGCGGGCTGCGGCGAGGCCGTATCCTCCGCCCAACCGACGACCCGGAACTCATAGGTGCCGTTCAACGTCGACGTCGTGAGCTCGGCGGTCGCGCCGTACCCACGTATTTCGTCTGGATCGAACCGGAATCCGATCGTGCAGCCGGAATGAGCCGGTATGCTCACGGGAAACTCACCGCAGCTGCCCAGCTCATTCAGCTCGTAAACGCCCTGGCTGTACCTCAGATACAGATCGTCGATCTGCGCGGGCTCGCTTGAAGTGTTGCTGACCAGCATGTATTCGTCGCGTGGCGGTCCGTCCACGGGCACGATTCCGAAATTGACCCGGCGCGGCGCGAACTCGAGCACGGCCTGCTCGATCAGGTAGTCGGTACTGGCCTGGCTCGGACCGTAATACTCACCGCCTTCATACTCTACGTTGATCGTCATGACGCCTGGCGTTTCGATCCGGAACAGGCAGGCTGTCTCAGGTGCCGAACCCCCGCACTGGTGGCCCAGGGAGGTCGTCACGATCATCATTCCGTCCGGGTCGGGCAATTCCGGATCACTCACGACTGCTGCGGTCATGAATAACAACTGCCCCGTGACCTGCACATCTTCCGGATCGAAGTAGACGAACTCGATCTCGCTCGGTGTGCGGACAACGATCCGGATCGGCGTCGAACTGGATTCCAGCTCGCCGTCATCACTTTCAAAACGGGCGGTGACTTCGTATGCGCCGGTGGTGTCGCTGGCCGTAAACTGGCAACCGAATTGCCAGCGCCCTTCTCCGAGTGCTTCGAGCTCCGTGGTCGAGCAGCTGCCGCCGTCCGTTGACTCGATCCGGCCGATTCCGGCGCCCGGGTTCACCTCGGTGCTCGTCATGATGGCCGAGACAGAGACGGTTTCGCCGGGCATCGGCCGGGCCGGAGAGACGGATTCCAGGTCAATCACCACGGGGTTGGGCTCGTACCGACCGATATTCCACGCCGGAACGCCTCCGGCAGTGGCGAAAGAGCCGGCGGCGAAAAGCGACTGCTCATGCACCGCAATCGCACCTACATGGGGACAGCAAGAGTCCCCGAAGCCATCTGCAGTGTCCATGCCCGCGCCCGACGGTCCGACCAGGGCCCGCCATTTCTCACCGTCCCATCGGGCGACACCGTTCACCACGGTATCGCCCCCGGCCCTCACCGGCCCTGCGATCAACAATTCTTCTCCCAGGTCGAGAAACTGGAAGACGGGACCGCGGACGCCTGCGCCGCGATCGTCGGCAAGCGCGCTCCAGGAGCTGCTGTTCCACACCGCAACACCGTTCATGTCCTGTTCCCCCACCTGCCCGAATCTGCCGCCGACGAGAAGCTGTTGTTGCCAGCTGCCCAGGGCCGTCACTTCTGTCGAGCCCCCCCAAGAGAAGGACGGACTCCATCCGGGCACCGGGCTCCAGTCCTGTCCGTCCCAGCGTGCGAGACCCTCAGCCGGCTTTCCGCCGGCGGTCGAGAAGCGGCCCCCGACGTACAGGCTGCCTTCGTGCACGTGGAGCGCTTCGACCCTCGAGTTGCCGCCGGACACGGTCACGCCTGTTCCCTGCGCGCCGCTGAGCGGCTGCCACTGACTGCCGTCCCATCGGGCCACGCCGTTCACGGTGGTATCCGACGCCGTCTTGAACCTACCGGCGGCAACGAGTGAACCCTGGTAAATCTCCAGCGCGTAAACGTCGCCCGATATCCCTGCCAGTGGCAGCGGTCCCATGGCGCTCCAGTCCTGTCCGTTCCATCGCGCCACGCCCGATACCTCGACTCCGCCGGCGATGTCGAGACTTTTCCCGGCCACATACAGCGTGCCGTCGTGAACGAGCATGTCCCTGATCACCGGCGCACCAATATCGCTCGCCACGCCGTTCCCGGACGGACCGGACAAGGTGTTCCATTGCGCTCCGTTCCAGCGCGCAATGCTGTTGGTCCGAGTCGAGCCGCTGAACTGGATGCTGCCGCCGGCGATCAGTTCACCGTTGAACGAAACCAGGGATTCCACCAGGGGCTCGAACGGGATGCTCCAGCCCGTCAATCCGGTTCCCGCCGTGGTTCCAAAGGCACTCCAGCCGCTGCTCGTCAGTCGCGCGATGCCTCTGATCGGTTCGCCGCCTTCTGCAGCCGTGCCGACTGCCCCGATTGCCAGTAGCTGATCGTCGTGGACAACGAATGACCCGACCCGCCGGAAACGGTTGACCTGATCCGACGTGTCGGGAGTCAGCCAGGTTTCCCCGTTCCAGACCGTCATGCCCCAGGCCGACAAGCCACCGGCAGTGTTGATTTCCCCGCCAACGAACAATTGGCCGTTCCAGACCTCCATGTCGTTGATCCAATCGTAGATACCGTTGTTGTGCGGATCGGGAAAGTCACCCGACCCCCGCATGACGCGCCATTGCTGACCGTCCCAGCGCGCCACGTTATTGAACACTTTATCGCCAATGTGGGAGAGGTAGCCGCCGGCGATCAGATCGCCGTTGAATTCGGCCAGTGCGTGGACCGACCAACCGCTCAGGTCTTCCCCTGAATCGGCGTAGCCCTGCCACTTTTCGCCGTTCCATCGCGCCACGCCGGCAATCGGCTGACCGCCGATGCTGTCGAAGCCCCCGCCGACATAGAGCGACTCGCCGATCACTTCTATGACTCTCACGCTTCCTCCCTCATCGACGCCGCCGGCGGCCGAGAAAGGCTCCCATTGCTGGCCGTTCCACCGTGCCAGGCCGCTGTGCTCTTGGCCACCGGCGCTCGAGAACCACCCGCCGGCGATGAGGGAACCGTTCCAGACCCGCAGGGCGCTGACCGAGCCGTCGGTTCCGGGTGACTGCTCCGGCCCCATGGGAAGCCAGTTCTGGCCGTCATAGCGGACGATGTGATTGACCAGCCTGCCCCCGGCCCGGCTGAAGTTTCCGGACACGATCAGCTCGCCATTGAAGCTGGCCAGCGCATAGATGCCCATTGTTCTGGGCGGCTCGGGCGGTTCAAGACCGCGGCCCTGACTGTCCAAAACCGGCTGCCAGCGCTGCCCGTCCCAGCGGGCCACATAGGGCTCGCCGCTCTTGCCAGCGGTGATGAAGTCGCCCGCAACGTAGAGCTCGCCTTCGTGAACCACGGCCTCGTGCGGCGTGCCGATGAAACCGGGCCCGGCGAAGTCGGGCTGCCAGCCGAAGGTCGAGGCCTGCGCCGGCAGGAAGGAAACCAGGCCGGCCAGTGCCAGCATGGCCAGGACGATGCGCCGGTAGGCGCGTTGCGGCGACGACCCTGTGGACCGACGGCCGCGAGTCAAAACACGGAAAAAGATGATGCCACCCCAGAAACTGCAAGCCCTGCTCAGGACTATAGCAGATTCCGCTGGCCGTGCAGCCGGAGGCCTGTCGACGTCGTGCGTGAACTCACGCCGTCGTGGCCAGGCGGACAAAACGGCGCAGTCAGACGGGTCGCGCCCCGTCCGGGCAGACGGCTCGGGTCGGATAGGTAAGCAGATAGAGCAAGACCAGAATGCCCCCGACCGGAGCCAGGCTGATCAGCTGCCACCAGGGATTTAACCCGGCATCACGCAGACGCCGGGTGCAGGCGGCGACCCACGGCAACAGCACGACAAGAGACACCAGCTGCAACGGCAGCGCGCCCAGGTACTCGGACAGAATCCCGGCCAGCCC
>JAAAPE010000136.1 GCA_009908385.1 Gammaproteobacteria bacterium | reverse complement strand
ATTCTTCACCCCACCGTAACGCGTCCCAGCCAAGATCGCGTCGACACAGGGCCTCGATGCGCCCGGCGATCGCGGCGCCGCCTTCCGGCAGCAGCAGGCCCAGGCGGGTCCGGCGCAACAGCAGGTCGTCGAGATGCACCACTGCCTCGCGGCGCGCCGACCAGGCCAGCTCGGCCCAGAGCGTGTCGGTTCCCGGCACGGCTTCGCGCTCGGCCGGGTCGGCTTCGGCCAGCAGGCGCACCGCGGCGTTTCCGTAGTAGCCGCCGAGACGACGCGGCAGCTCATTGTCGAATCGCAGGCCGGGAAGCCGCGACGGGGCCGGCGAGAAGACCGGGGTGTCGTGGTCGGCGGCAAAGGTGTGGCCGGTCAGGCGGGCGGCCCGGCGCAGCACGTCGTTGGCCATCAGACGGAAGGTGGTGAGCTTGCCGCCGGTCACCGTCACCAGGCCTTCTTCCTCGAACACCACGTGGTCGCGGCTGGCCTTCGAAGGCGCGATGCGGGCCGGGTCGTCGCCGGCCTTCGCCACGACCGGGCGGATACCCGACCAGCTGGAGACGATGTCGTCGTCCCCGATACCGGCGGCCGGAAACTGTGCCCGGACGACCGCCAGCAGGTAGTCGACTTCCTCGCGCGAAATGCCGGCCTCCTCGTCGAGGTCGCCGTCGTGGTCGAAGTCGGTGGTGCCGACCACGGTACGCCCCGCCCAGGGATAGAGATAGACGAAACGCCCGTCGCGCGGATGGCGGCAGGCCAGGGCCTGGAAGACCGGCAGTCGCCAGGCGGGCACGACCAGGTGCGAGCCCTTGAGCGGGCGAAGCCGGGGCGCGCCGCCGACGGCGCGGCGCAGGCGATCGGCCCAGGCGCCGGTGGCGTTGACCACGCAGCGCGCGCGCAGCGTCAATCGGCGACCCTCGAGTTCATCGACCAGCTCGACGCCCTCGACGCCGCCATCGCCGCGGCGCAGTCCGTCGGCGCGCAGGTAGTTGACGGCCTCGCCGCCGTCGCGCCGGGCGGCAGCGAGCAGGCGCATGACCAGACGCGCGTCGTCGGTGACCGCATCGACGTAGCCGACCGCGCCCTGCAGGCCGGTCTCGTCGAGGTCCGGCAGGAGCCAGGCGGTTTCCCCGGCGGTGTAGCTGCGATGACGCGAGCGGCCGGCGAACCGGTCGTAGAACCACAACAGGGCCGAGAAGACGCGGCGGCCGGGAAACCCGCCCTTGCGCACCGGGTAGAGAAAGGGGAGTTCCTCGACCAGGCCCGGCGCCTCGCGCAGCAGGCGTTCGCGCTCGGACACCGCTTCGCGCGTCAGGCGCAGGTCGCCCTGGGTGAGGTAGCGCAGGCCGCCGTGAATCATGCGCGCCGAGCGGCTGGAGGTGCCCCAGGCGAAATCGCGCTGCTCGACCAGCAGCACGCGCCAGCCGCGGCGGGCGGCTTCGCGCAGCACGCCTGCGCCGGTGATGCCGCCGCCGACGACGACCAGGTCCCAGGGTCGGTCGTCGCCGGCGAGGCGATCGAGATGCGCCGTTCGACGGCCGGCCTGCCAGCCGTCGATCTTCACGAACCCTCTCCCGGCAGCAGCACGCCCGGGTTCATGCGTGCATCGGGATCGAAGCGCCTGAACACCGAATCCAGCGCGGCCAGCCCCAGCTCGCCCTTCTCAGCGGCGAGGTAGGGGACGTGGTCGCGGCCCACGCCGTGCTGGTGACTGATCGTGCCGCCCCAGTCGAGGATGGCCTCGCTGGCGACCTGCTTGACCGCGCGCCAGCGCGCCAGCGTGGCGTCGTAGCCGTCGCCGACGCGGAAGAGGTAGCTGGTGTAGGCGCTCGAGCCCTGCCGGTAGACGTGCGATAGGTGGGTGAAAACGTGCACGCGCTCGCCTTGCGCCGACAGGGCATCGGCGACGCGCGCCTCGACGTCGCGGATATACCCGTCGACCCGCGACCAGTCGAGCGCCGTCTCGAAGGTGTCGACCGCGTAGCCGAGCCGCCAGAGGGCTTCGCGCAGGTAGGGATAGCGAAATCGCCCGTGCGCCCACTTCGCGCCGAGCCGGCCCGCCATCAACGCGACCGCGCCGTGCCGATGGAGGACTCGACGGGCGTGCCGGCGGGTTTCGGCCACCGATACCCTCGAGCCGGTGTAGCCCAGGGTGAGCATGCACTTGTCCTCGCCGATGCCGCGCAGGCGAAGCAGGCGTTCGAGCCAGCCCAGCTGATCCTCGTCGACGGCCAGGCGAAGGCCGGTGAAGGTCTCGGCCGGATTGGCCACGCGCAGCATCGACAGACCGGTGCGCTGCCGGGGCAGGTCGCGGGCACAGTCTAAGGCGCGACGCCAGTCGGGCAGGAACACGGTTTCGAAGGACTCGGCTTCCGGCAGGGGGCTGACGCGCACGCGCACTTCGGTGATCACGCCCAGGCGTCCTTCGGAACCGAGCACGAATTCGCGCAGGTCCGGCCCGGCGGCCGAGGCCGGGAATGTCGGCAGGTCGAGCGAGCCGGACGGCGTCTCCACGCGGCCGCCGGCGAAGAGCTGCTCGATGCGGCCGTAGCGCAGGGACTGCTGGCCGCTGGAGCGGCTCGCCACCCAGCCGCCCAGGGTCGACAGCTCCCAGGACTGCGGGAAGTGGCCCAGCGTGTAGCCGCGTGCCCGCAGCTGCGCTTCGACTTCCGGCCCGCGCGCGCCGGCGCCGAAAGTCGCCACGCCGCTGGCCTCGTCGAGATCCAGCAGGCGGTTCATCCGCGTCAAGGCCAGGGTGACGACGGGCCGCCTGGAGGGCGCCGGCGTGATGTGGCCGGCCACCGAAGTTCCGCCGCCGTAGGGTATGACGATGGCATCCAGTTGCGCCGCCAGCTGCAACAACTCGCGCACCTGCTCGCCGCTCTCGGGGCGAGCGACCGCATCGGGAAAGACGCCGAATTCGCCCGAACGCATGGCCAGCCAGTCGGGCAGGCTCTGGCCGCGCGCGTGGCGGACGCGAATTTCGGCGTCCGTCTCGAGCAGGGCGTGGGCCGAATCGGCAAGACGGGACTCGGGAACCCGCCGGATCACCTCGTCGAGCGCGGCGTCGGGCAATGGCGAGGACGGCCCCAGCAGTTCGGCCAGCAGCGACCCGGCCGAAGCCGGAAGCGCCATCCCCGATGACTCCTCGCCCCAGCCGTTCCAGCGGCGCATGGTGTTCTCCCCGGTTTCTCAGGGGTTCACGTTAGCACTGGTTGGTTCTTTTGGTGCTTCGGTGTTCTGGCGTCAGCGTCGTGGGAACGGTAGTGCCAACCATTCCCGCGACGCCGACGCCAGAACACCGAGACCAGAAAACCAAAGAACCAGAAAGCGAAAGCACCAAACGACAAACCACCGCATGGCAAAATCCCGACCATGAACGACTCGACCGACACCATCGTCGCGATCGCCACGCCTTCGGGGCGGGGCGGTGTCGGCGTGATCCGTTTGTCGGGTCCGGCGGCCCCCGACATCGCCGGGAAGATCTGCGGCAGTCTGCCGCCCGCCCGGCAGGCCGGCCTGCGCCGCTTTCGCGATGCGGCCGGCGACTCGCTCGATTCGGGCCTCGTCGTGTTGTTCCCGGGCCCCGCGTCCTTCACCGGCGAGGACGTCGTCGAACTGCAGGGTCACGGCTCGCCGGTGGTTCTCGAGATGATCGTGGCCGCCTGCGTCGATCTCGGCGCGAGGCGGGCCGGTCCGGGGGAATTCAGCCAGCGTGCCTTCCTCAACGACCGTATGGACCTTGCCCAGGCCGAGGCCGTGGCCGACCTGATCTCGGCCGCGACCGACATGGCCGCGCGCGCTGCCCACCGCAGCCTGGAAGGCGCCTTTTCGAGGGAAGTCGATGAACTCGCCGAAGCCCTGGTCGAACTACGGGTCTGGGTCGAGGCGGCGCTCGACTTTCCGGATGAGGAGATCGATTTCCTCGCCGACGGACAGGTCGCCGGACGCGTCGCTTCCCTGCGCGCGCGCCAGGAAGCCCTGCTCGATCGCGCCGGTACGGGGCGCTTGCTGACCAGCGGCGTGCGCATCGCCATCGTCGGCCGCCCCAACGCCGGCAAGTCCAGCCTGCTCAATGCGCTCAGCCGCCACGACGCGGCCATCGTCACCGAGGTGCCGGGAACGACCCGCGACGTGCTGCGCGAGACGATCACCGTCGCCGGCTTGCCCGTAACCCTGGCCGACACCGCCGGCATCCGGGAAACCGCCGACCGGGTGGAGTCGGAGGGCGTGCGCCGCGCGGAGCGAGAGATGCATGCCGCCGACTTGATCTTCTGGGTCGTCGACGCCACCGACCCCGAGGCCCATCCCCTGCCGGGGCTGCCGGACGCCGTGCCGCTGATCCGCATCGACAACAAGATCGACCTGGTCGGCAAGCGGCCATCGCGCGAGGGTCGGCACGTGCGTCTTTCCGCCATGACCGGCGACGGGCTCGAGCTGCTCGAGCAGCTCGTGGTCGAGGAGCTCGGGCTGGAGGACGCCGGCGGTGGTGAGTACTCCGCGCGCCAGCGCCACGTCGATGCCATCGCGCATGCCGGCGAGCACATCCGGCGGGGCGAGGCCGAGCTTGCGGCGAGTGGTTCGGGCGAGCTGCTCGCGGAGGAACTGCGCGTGGCCGCCGACGCACTGGGCGAGGTCACCGGGCGCATGACTTCCGACGAACTGCTCGGCCGCATCTTTTCGAGCTTCTGCATCGGCAAGTAGCGCGCGTACCGTATTGTTCCGAAGAGCGCCGGAGCGTTTGCCGATCTCGGGCGCTCAGGCCTATACTCGAGACCGAAAAGCGGATTCCAAGAGGGTGGTGGTGATGCACACGATTCGACAGATACTTGCCGAGAAGGGCGACCAGGTCTGGTCGGTCGGTCCGAAGGATACGGTCTACGACACGATTCGCCTGATGGCCACCAAGGGCATCGGCGCGCTGATCGTGATGGAAGACGGCAAGCTGCACGGTATCGTTTCCGAGCGCGACTACGCGCGCAAGGTGATCCTGGAAGGTCGCTCCTCGCGCGACACCGAGGTGGGCGATATCTGCTCCAGCCCGGCCATCACCATTTCCCCGCAGGCTGCCGCCGACGAGGGCCTGGCGCTGATGACCCGCAAGCGCATCCGCCACCTTCCGGTCGTGGAAGGCAGCGAGCTGCTCGGCATGGTCTCGATCGGGGATCTCGTCAACGCGGTCATCGGCGACCAGCAACGCCTGATCGAACAACTCGAACGCTACGTCACCGGCTAACCCCGGACAAGGGGGCAGCATGTCGCTCGATCTCGAAGACGCCGCCGCCGTCGCCAGGACGCTCGGCCTCGACGAGCACGGACTGCATGTCGACACGGTGCCCGGCGGCGATATCGCGCAGACCTTCGTGCTTCGCGCCGCCGACGCGATGATCTTTCTCAAGACCGTGCCGCTGGCGCAGGCCGGCCTGCTGTCGGCCGAGGCCGACGGCCTCAAGGCCCTGGCGGATACCGGCACGGTTCGTGTCCCCCGAATGATCCGGCGCGGCATGCAGGACGGCTTCGCCTGGCTCGCCCTGGAGTTCCTCGACCTCGATGGCCGCCGCCCTCGGGCGGACGCACGCCTGGGCGAACAGCTCGCCGGCATGCACCGGCACACCGGCGACGAGTTCGGCTGGCACCGGAATAACTACATCGGGCGCACGCCGCAGGTCAACGAACGCGGCAGCGACTGGTGCGCCTTCTTCGCCGCCCACCGCCTGGGCGCCCAGTTCGACCGCCTCCGCCGGACGCTCCCGGACGAGGGCTGGAATGCCACCAAGCAGCAGGTGATTTCGGCCTGGCAGAATGTCTGCTCCGGGCACGAGCCGCCGCCCTCGCTGATCCACGGCGACTTGTGGCGCGGCAACGCCGCCTCCCTGCCCGACGACATCCCGGTCATCTTCGACCCGGCCGTCCACCACGCCGACCGCGAATGCGATCTCGCCATGGCGCACCTCTTCGGCGGTTTCGACGAGTCCTTCTACCGCGCCTACAACGACGCGTGGCCATTGCCGGAAGGGTTCGAAACGCGACGGCTCTTCTACAAGCTCTACCACATGCTCAATCACGCCAATCTCTTCGGTGCGCCCTACATCCAAGCCTGCGAAAGACTCTGCCGCAGCATCCTCGAGCGTTGAATCATCGGCGCCCGGGCGACGGCCGCCCGCCACGCTCGACCGCGCCTTGTTAGACTAGTTGCATTCGAAACTTATTCCGGAGTGAACGATGGGACTTCTCGTCGACGGCGTCTGGCACGACCAGTGGTACGACACCGATTCCACCGGCGGGCGATTCGAGCGGGACAAGGCCGTGTTTCGCAACTGGGTCACCCCCGACGGCGCGCCCGGCCCGCAGGGCAAGGGCGGCTTCCGCGCCGAGCCCGATCGCTATCATCTCTACGTCGCTTATGCCTGCCCCTGGGCCAACCGCGCCCTCATCTTCCGCAAGCTCAAGGGGCTCGGACGGATGATCTCCCTCTCGGTGGTCAATCCCCTGATGCGCGAGAACGGCTGGTCCTTCGAGGACGGCTACAAGGTCGCGCCCGACCCGATTCACGGCGCCGAGTACATGCACCAGGTCTATACCGCCGCCAAGAGCGACTACACCGGGCGGGTCACCGTGCCCGTGCTCTGGGACAAGCAGGAAAACACCATCGTCAGCAACGAGTCGGCCGACATCATCCGGATGTTCAACTCGGCCTTCGACGAAGTCGGCGCGGCCGAGGGCGACTACTATCCCGAGGATCTGCGCGAGGAGATCGACGCGGTCAACGACACCGTCTACCACCGGGTCAACAACGGTGTCTACAAGGCCGGCTTCGCCACCACGCAGGAGGCTTACGAAGAAGCGGTGATCCCGCTGTTCGAAACGCTCGACCAGCTCGAATCGCGGCTCGACGAGAACCGCTACCTGTGCGGATCACGCCTCACCGAGGCCGACTGGCGCCTGTTCACCACGCTGATCCGCTTCGACGCCGTCTACGTCGGCCACTTCAAGTGCAACATCCGGCGCATCGAGGACTACCCCAACCTGTCGAACTACCTGCGCGAGCTCTACCAGGTGCCCGGCATTGCCGAGACGGTCGACTTCCACGCCATCAAGCTGCACTACTACGGCAGCCACGACACGATCAATCCGAACTACATCGTGCCGCTCGGACCGGCGCTGGACTTTCATCGCAAGCACGATCGGGATCGTCTGACGGCCGAGTGATCGCCCTGATTTCCGCTGCCTCGCCGCCGGCCGAGAGCCGGTCGGTGGCGCGGCGCGACCCGCCCACCTGGGTGGCGAGGCGACGCCGGCCGGCGGGCCGCGCCGACATCAGTGCCTGGACCAGCAGCGGTACCACGATCAGCGTGGTGCCGACCCAGAACCACAGGTCGGGCACCTCGGCGAACAGCAGCCAGCCGATCGCGAAAGCCCAGACGATGCCGGTATATTCGGAGGCCGTCACCTGGTTGGCGTCGACGTGACGGTAGGCCAGGATCACGGTCATGTTGTAGCCGAGAATGAACAGCGCCGAGCCGAAGGCGGCACCGAGTGAGGAGACGTGCAGCGGCGCCCCCTCGATGACCGCCAGCACCAGCGCGGCCGGCAGCGCGAACAGGTAGTTCAGCAACAGGCTGTGCACCACCGACTGCTCGCGCGGCAGCTTGCGCACCAGCAAGGCGTTGATCGCCAGCGCCAGCGCCAGGCCCAGGGCCGTCAGCCCGGCCAGGTTCATTTCGGTCGGACGCAGGATGATGAGCACGCCGATCATGCCGCCGACCACGGCGAACAGGCTCTTGCGGTCGAGCCGCTCGCCGAAGAACAGCACCCCGAACACCATCACCATCACCGGCGCGGCGTAGAAGATGGCGTTGGCGGTGGCCAGGGGCAGGGCGCCGAGGGCCACGACCATGCACAGGATCCCGGCCAGGCCGACATGGGCACGCACCAGGTGAACCCGCGAACCGCCCCAGAAGTCCTTCCAGTCGACCAGCGAGAGGAAGGGGACGAGCAGCATCAGGGTGAACAGCAGGCGCACGGCCACGAACTGGAACACGGCCAGGTCGCCGCTGGCCCACTTGATGAGCGCATCGGAGAAGATCGCCAGCAGGTTGCCGACGACCAGCAGGAAGATCGCGCTGTTGACGGTTCGTCCGGACATGGCCAGAAGCTCCAGGGTCGTGCGTGTCGAGGGCGCCATTCTCGATCCGGTCGTTCATTATGTAAAATGATGAATACTTATCAGGCATGAGGTAAATGAATAATGCGCCTGCCGCCACTCCGGGCCCTGCCGGTTTTCGAAGCCGTTGCGCGAACGCTCAGCTTTTCGGCCGCGGCCAAGGAACTCCACGTGACCCAGTCGGCGGTGTCCCACCAGATCCGCCAGCTCGAGGATCATCTCGGAGAGACTCTGTTCGAACGCGGCGGACGCCGCGTGGCGCTGACCGAACAGGGCGAGCGCTACCTCGAGGCCGTCGCGCCGGCCCTGGCCCAGATCGAACGCGCGAGCGAACAACTCCGCGGCGTGAGCGATTCGCGCATCCGCCTGGCCGTGCCCAGTTCCTTCGCGGTGAGCTGGCTGATTCCGCGGCTGCAGCACCTCCAGCGCCAGCACCCCGAACTGGACCTCGACCTGGAAATGCTCGCCGACATGCCGGTGATGTCCGAGCGATTGGCCGACGCCTTCATCACCATCCGCTACCGCCAGCGCGGCTACCAGTCCGAACGGCTCTACGTCGAGCGACTGTTCGCGGTGTGCTCGCGCCAGTACTGGCAGCACATCCGCGACGAGCTCGACGAGGCGGGGCTCAGGAAGAAAGGCGGCGGACCCATCCGGCCCGAGTGGCTGACCCGTTTCACCCTGCTCTCGGCCGCCAGCGTGTTCGAGCGCCCGGGCGAGGACTGGCGGCGTTGGTTCGCCGCCGGCGACACGAAGCTGCCGGCCGACGCGCACGTGCAGCACTTCTCGCACATGCTGCTTGCCCACCAGGCCGCCCGGCATCACCAGGGCATTGCCCTGTCGAACGACTACATGCTCGACACCGCCACAGACCCGGACCTGGTCCGACTGCCCGCGCACGAACTCGAAACCGGCGATGAGTTCCACTTCGCCTGCAAGACCTCGCGCGCGAACGAAATCGGCATTCGCCACCTGTCGCGGTGGTTGTTGAAGCAGGCCGAAGCATCGGGGTGGAAGGGGTGACAGAGCAAATCCTGAATTCGAAGTACCAAGGGGAGACAAGGCAAATTCGAAATCCGAAGCACCAAATCCGAAACAAATCTCAAATTCCAAATCTCAATGATCCAAACGGCGGGCTAGTTGAGATCTCGGGCCTTCCCAGCCTGCTCTCCGGCGCTCGCTGGGAGCCGACCACAAATCAAAAGCGGCGGAGCGGAAACTGATGAAGCCTCGACGGGCAACAGCCCTTGTAAGGCCCCGCCGTTTCGAACATTCGAATTTGGATTTTGTTTCGGATTTGGTGCTTCGGATTTCGAATTTGCTCTTTCAAATGATCTGCAAAGTGATCGCCTTCAGCACGGCGCGTGTGCGATCCCTCGTATTCATCTTGTCCAGTATGTCGGACACGTAGTTCTTGACCGTGCCTTCGGCAAGATGCACCGAACGCGCGATCTCGCGGTTGGAATAGCCGCCGGCGATCAGGCGCAGGATCTCGACTTCGCGATCCGAAAACGCCTCGACCGACGGCGAGTCGTCGCGGTAGGGATAGCGGTCGGCCACCCCGGCGGTGTTGACCGGCTGCAGGCGGCCCTCGCCCCGCACGATGGCGGCGATGAGCTCGGCGAGGTCTTCGGGCGAAATGTCCTTGAGCGCGAATCCCTGGGCCCCCGCCTCGACCGCGGCGAGCATCAGCCGGCTGTCGTCGAAGGTAGTCAGCAACAGCACCGGCGGCGGATTCTCCAGGGCCTTCAGCCGCCGGCACAGCTCGATACCGTCCACGCCCGGCATGCGGATGTCGGAGACGATCAGGTCGACGGGCGCGTCGACCAGGGCCTCGAGCAGGGGTTCGCCGGAGGCGGCTTCGATCACCACCTCCAGGCCGGGAAGATCGTTGATAACCGACTTGAGCCCTTCACGGATGAGGGCCTGGTCGTCGGCCAGCGCGATGCGTGTGCTCATCAGTGCAGCTCCAGGGGCAGACTGGCGGTCAACTTCAGCCCGCCCAGATCGGATCGACCCAGCTCGAGGGAACCGTCCAGTTCGGCCAGCCGCTCTTGCATGCCGGTCAGGCCATTGCCGGGCCGGACCTCGCCGCTGAGGCGGCCGTCGTCGTCGATCGTCAAAACAAGACGTTCGCCCCCGCGCTGCAGACGCACGCGCAGGACGTCCGCCGGCCCGTGCCGGGCGGCGTTGGTCAGCGCCTCCTGCACCATGCGCAGCATGGCCTCGGCCTGGTCGGCGCGCGGCACCCGGATGTGTTCGTCGATTTCAATGGCCAGCTGCGGCCGCGGGAAGGGCCGGCCCAGCTCGTGCAGGCTCTCGGCCAGGTCGATGCCCTCGGTCTCGCGAAGGTGCCGGACGACCGAGCGCAGATCCTGCAGCAACTCGTCGGCCAGGGCCGTCGCCTTGTCGACCTCGGCGGCCGCTTCGTCGTCGAGTCTGCGGGCAAGCCCGCGCAGGTTTAGCTTCAGCGCCGTGACCTTGTGCCCGGCCACGTCGTGCAGCTCGCGCGAGAGCCGAAGACGCTCCTGGTCGCGCGCGGTTTCGCTCAACAGCGAACGCGTCGCCAGCAACCGGGCATTGACCGACTTGAGGTCATCGGCCATCCGCTCTGCCTTGTTGGCGTAGGTCATCACCATGACCGCGAACAGCTGGAAGCCGGCCATGCCGAGCAGGGTCAGCAGGGCGCTCTCCCGGTTCACGTCCCAGGGGCCGATCATGACACCGGCGAAGAAGAGATTGATCACGACCAGGGTGAGCGCGAGCCAGGGCGCCGACAGGCGGTTCGTGAACTGCGTGGCCAGCAGGATCAGCAGGATCGGCGTCGTGCCCGCCGGAATCCACCACAGTGCCGCCGCCGTCAGGCCGGTCAGTAGCGCAAGGCTCGCGTCGTAAGCCCGCGCCGGGATCATCTCGTCGAGCAGACAGTACATCCAGCACAGCAGCCATGCGAAGAGAATCCCGTCGGCCAGGCTCGGAAAACCGGCTTCGGGCCGACCGAAGACCGCACTGACGGCAAGCCATACCGCGATCCATGCGGCGTAGGAGGCCCAGGCCAGCGGATTGATGAGCAACTCCCGGGCGGCTTCTTTCCAGCGTTCCTTCATGCCCCCTGTATAGCGGGCGCGACCGATCACCACAACCGCAAAACTGAAAGTCATGACTTTCGGCACCCCGGATTCCTGACTTCCGGCACCTCATCGGCCGCGGCATCCGGGCAATCCTGTAGGCACGTTCGATCGAGGAGAAACGAACATGACGCTAGCCCAACTGCTCTCGGGATTCGCCCAGCCCCACGCGCTGATCGGTACCGTCGCCCTGGTAACCTTCTGGACCGCCGGCCTGGCCCGCAAGGGCTCGTCACTCCACAAGCGCGTCGGCAAGATCTACCTGCTGGCGATGATCGGCGTGGTCGTGACCGCAGCACCGCTCGCGTTGTCCCACGCCCTGGAGGGGCAATGGGTCGGCGCAGCCTTCCTGGGCTACCTGGTGATCCTGGTCAGTCATGCCTGTCGATCGGCGTGGACGGCCATTCGATGGAAGCGCGATTTCGAGCGATTCACCGGTACGGGCTTCCGCGTCAGCGCTCTCGTGCTGGCCGTTTCGGGCGCCGCGGTCGCGGTGCTGGGCGTGGTCTACGGCGCCTGGCTGCTGATCATCTTCGGGTTGATCGGCCCACTGGGCGCATTCGAAGCGCGCCAGCTGATCCGCAAGGGACCGCAGAGCCCGAAGTGGTGGCTCAAGGAGCACTACGGCGCGATGATCGCCAACGGCGTGGCCACCCACATCGCGTTCCTGCAGATCGGCCTGATGCGGCTGATTCCGGAGCTCGGCAGCAGCATGGTGCAGCACCTGGCGTGGTTCGGCCCTCTGGCCCTCTCCTTCGCCGCGGCCTACTGGTTCGACCGGCGCTACATGAAGACGCCGACTGCGACCCCCACGAAGCGGGTCGCCTGAAGGCTTCGTCAGCGATCGAGCAAGTCGGGCTGTTCCTCGACCTGCACGGCCTCGAAGTCGCGCACCTTCTTGCCACCGTAGAACACCAGCTTGAACTCGCGGCGGCTGACCGGCACGTAACGATCGTTGCCGCCGATCTCGACCTGGACCCCGTCGGTCACCGCGTAACCCTGGTCGTCGACGCGCACCACCATGGTCGCCTTCGACCCGGTATGGCAGATGGTCTTGAGTTCCTTGAGCTCGTCGGCCCAGGCCAGCAGGTAACGGCTCCCTTCGAACAGCTCACCCCGAAAGTCGGTGCGCAGGCCGAAAGCGAGCACCGGAATCCGGAGCCGATCGACCACCTCGCTGAGCTGGTAGATCTGTTCGCGGGTGAAGAACTGCGACTCGTCGGTCAGTACGCAGTGGATGTTGCCCGAGTCGAGTTCGCCCTGGACGAGCTCGAACAGATCGTCCTCGGCAGACACCGCCCGCGCGGGCTGCTCGATCCCCACGCGTGAGCGAATCACTCCGCCGCCCCCGCGGTCGTCGATGCCTGGGCTGATCAGCAGCGGCCGCATGCCGCGTTCCAGGTAGTTGTAGGCCGACTGCAGCAACACCGTCGTCTTGCCGGCGTTCATCGTCGAGTAGTAAAAGTACAGCTTGGCCATCCCGGACGCTCAATCGCCCTCGTGGCGATCAATCCAGATTTCGATCCACACCGCCTCGAGTTCATCCTGCCCCGCCAGCCACTCGTCGACTGTACCGGCCACACGCTCACAATCCTCGCAGTCGTCACCGCGGTACAGGACCAGGTAGAGATCCGCCTCTGGAAGCGACTCCGGGGTGAACGATTCGCCCCCGGGGGTGATGGTGCGCTCGAGCAGACGGTCGATGCCCACCATCGAGCGTTCGCGCCGGCCATGCTCGTAGACCAGCCCCAGCTCGCGCTCGAACCCGCGACGAGTCCCGTGCAGGTGCCAAGCCGCGCTGAGGTCGGTGAAATAGACGAACAGCTGCGGAACGCGAACGATGATCCCCTCGCGCTGGGCCTGCGCGCGGAGGTTGCCCACGAAGCGTTCGTGGCGGAGACGAACCTCTTCGCGCTGGTGCAGTTCGAAGCGCGTCAGCTCCGCCGCGGACACCGGCGCGGCGGTCGCCAGGCTGGTCACAAGAATGGTCAGGGAGAGGAAGGTTCGCATGAACCGAAGTATATCGTCTCCCGGTCGGTGCCCGGTCGACGTGGGCTTGTCGGGTCTTCGATTGATTGGTTTCGGCGCTTCGAGAATCAGAGTCGTGGGTGGAGTTTGAGCCCTGGTCGCATTGGGAGTCTCGACACGACATTGGCGTTAGTGAGCTTGGCCACCACCGGTTGCTGTGGTGGTCTCGACGCGTCAAAGGCGGTTCCTGCCGGTCTGCTTCGCAGGCGCTTGCGCCGGGTCACTCTTTTCCCCGCGCGAAAACGTAACCGGGAATCGCGCTTAAAGGATGCCGTTGAGCGTCTCGGGGCTTGGGCCGTGTCGCGGCTCCACAACGCCGACCAAGACGCTGTTCGAGCCCGGCTGGGTTCGCCGGGACTCCGGCAGAGAAAGTCGGGATCGTCGTGGTCGTGCCGTCTTCGTGCGGATTACGCCAAAATGAACGAAGAGACGCAAACCGGCAGCGGCCGGTAGCCGCTGAGGTCCGTTACCGCCGTTTCCTTTCCTCTTCCTTGTCGAGCAGCCGCAGGATGTACCACTGCTGGGCCAGAGAGACACCCGCGTTGGTCGCCCAGTAAAGCACCAGCCCGGCCGGGAACAGGGCGAAGAGGAACGCGAACACGATCGGCAGTCCCTGCATGATCTTGCGCTGCATGGGATCCATGCCGGCGGCCGGCATCAGGCGCTGGGTGATGATCATGAACACGCCGTTGAGGACCGGCAGGATGAAGTAGGGATCCGGCCGACTGAGGTCGGGCACCCACAGGAAGGACGCCTGCCGCAGTTCGACCGATTCGAGCAGCACCCAGTACAGGGAGATGAAGATCGGGATCTGGACCAGGATGGGGAGGCAGCCGCCGAGCGGGTTGACCTTCTCCTTCTTGTAGATCTCCATCATGGCCTGACCGAACTTCTGGCGGTCGTCGCCGTATCGTTCCTTGAGCTGCTGGATGCGCGGCTGCAGCTTGCGCAGCTTGCCCATGGAGCGGAACTGGGCCTCGGTCAGCTTGTAGAACAGCAGCTTGATCAGCAGGGTCAACACCACGATCGACCACCCCCAGTGGCCGATGAGGATGTGGATCTTGTCGAGCGCCCAGAACAGCGGGCGCGAGATGATGGTGAAGAATCGATAGTCGACCGTCAGGCGCAGGCCCGGCGCGACCTCGTCGAGTCGGTTCTGCAGCTTGGGTCCGGCGAACAGACGCGCGGTGAAGGTGTGCCGATCGCCGGCGTCTACCGTGACCTGCGGCGAAGTCGCAGCCACGAGGTAGCGCGGCAGCTGCCCGTTGGCGACCTGGCGGGTGGTGTAGCGGTGGCGCTGGTCCTCGGGTGGAATCCAGGCGGCCAGGAAATAGTGCTGGACCATCGCGGCCCAGCCGCCGCTGAAGGTCGCCTGGAAAGGCCTTTCGGCCATGTCGTCCCAGCCGAGCTTGGTCAGGGCGTCTTCCGGGGAGTGGACCGCGGCGCCGTTGTAGCTGAACTGTTCGGGGTTGGTGAAGGCCCAGCCGGCCTCGCTGCGGTCCGGGCGGGTCTTCTGGAGCTGCACGTAGCGCGCACCCTGCCACGGTTCGCCGCTGTTGTTGATGACGTCGATTTCGAGGTCGACGACGTAGTTGCCACGATGGAAAATCCAGGTCGCCACCACTTCGAGGCCGGATTCATCCGACCAGGTGAGCGGCACTTCGAGGCGGTCGTCCCCGGGCTGCAGTTCGTAGAAGTCGCGCTCGAACTGCCAGCGACTGCGATGGTTGGGTGCCGGCTGACCGGCGCTGACGAGCCCCGCCTGGGCAACGAAAAGCTGCGGCAGATCCTGCATGAGCAGAACGAAGGGCTGATCGGGTTGATCGACGCTGACCGGGTAGTCCTTGAGTCGCAGGTCGACGAGGGTGCCGCCGTTGGCGTCGAGATCGACATTGAGGACATCTGTGTCGATGGTGACCCGCCGGGTCGGGCGGACCTCCGCCTGCGGCGTCGGCACGTCACCTGTAT
>JAAAPE010000118.1 GCA_009908385.1 Gammaproteobacteria bacterium | reverse complement strand
CCTCGAGCGCGATGGGCGAGATCGGCGGCGGCTTGGTCTTGCGCCGGTTCTTGGCGATGTCGGCGAGCTCGAAGAAGCGGCGCCTGGCGTGTGACCAGCTAGCGTCAGGGTAAGCCCTGGAAAGGGGGAAGGAATGTAACCGGAAACCTTTCATCGTGACCCAGCGGGTTCGACTCCCGTCCGGTAAAGGCGCAGCCCGCCAGCCGGAAGCGAGTCTTGCGCGGACGTCGGTGACGACGTTCGTGAAGCGTAGACAGCGGTCGCTGAAGCCGTGCGTCAGCCTCGAAATCATGGTCCTGTCGAAGCCTTCGGTGTGTTGGTCCCGGGGGCAGCACCGGAAAGTCCGTCATCGGCGAGGACGACCGGTTCGACCGGGGTCTCGGAACACGGCAAAGGCGAGGGAGGGGTCACCAGGGAACCTGAGAGGTCCCGTTCGCGCCCGTACGTGAGACGCCGGCCGAGGAGCGCCGGCTGAACAAGGCTCCTGGCCCGGCGGAGATCTCGGCGACCGGCGGGAGCGCTGCGGCGAGCACGAAGAGCCGAGACCGTACGGAACCCCGAGACGAAGCCATAAGTCGAGGGGCATGCGGGGCGGGACGTCGTAGCGGCCTCGTAGTACCGGGGATGGCGGGGAACCGGGCGCGCCGGGACCCGCCGGAGGAAAGGGGGTCGCCGCGTCACGAGAACCATCGGCGGGAAACACGGGAGGGAACACTGGGTCCCGGGAACCTGTCCACGAAACGACGATGGATAGCCGAACTGGCGAGGACGGAGCCGCACCGGATCTTCACCTCGCTGCATCACCTGATCGACCTCGAGTGGATGGTCGAGGCCTATCGCCTGACGCGCAAGGATGGCGCTCCGGGCACCGACGGAGTGACGGCGGCGGACTACGAGGCCGACTTGGAGGCGAATCTCATCGACCTCCTGGAACGCATCAAGTCCGGCCGCTACGTCGCGCCGCCGGTGCGCCGGCACTTCATCCCGAAGGCGGACGGGACGAAACGGCCACTGGGCATCCCGACCCTGGAAGACAAGGTGGCACAGCGGGCGATCCTGCTCCTGCTGGAGCCGATCTACGAGACGAACTTCTTGTCGTGCTCGTACGGCTTCCGGCCGGGGCGCTCGGCCCATGACGCCCTGCGGGATCTCCGCGACGGCTTCATGGATGTCGGGGCGGGGCTGCGCTGGGTGGTGGATGTCGACATCTCCAAATACTTCGACACCATCGACCACGCGCACCTGCGGAGCTTCCTCGACCAGCGCGTCACGGACGGCGTCGTCCGGAGGATGATCGACAAGTGGCTGAAGGCGGGGGTTCTCGAAGCGGGCACCCTTCGCCGCACCACCGAGGGCACGCCCCAGGGCGGGGTCATCTCGCCGCTCCTCGCGAACCTCTACCTGCACCACGTGCTGGACCGATGGTTCGTGGAAGCGGCGGAGCCGCGCCTGAAGGGCCACTGCCTGCTGGTGAGGTATGCTGACGACGCGGTCGTCGCCTTCGAGGACTTCTGGTCCGCGAAGCGCTTCCTCGTCGTCCTGGGCAAGCGTCTCGATCGGTACGGGCTCACGCTCCACCCGACCAAGACGCGACTGGTGGACTTCCGGATGAAACGCCCACCGGGCGGCCATCCGGAAGCGTCGGGCACGACGTTCGACTTCCTCGGCTTCACCCATGTCTGGGGGCGATCGTTGAAGGGTAAGAACGTCGTGCGGCAGGTGACGGCCAAGGACCGTTACCGGCGCGCGCTCGCCGCGGTCTCGGCGTGGTGTCGGCGCAACCTGCACTTGCCGTTCCGCGAGCAGCAGGCCCACCTCGCCCGGGTGATCCGTGGCCACTGTGCCTATTACGGCATCAGCGGCAACAGCAAGCGGATCCGGTGGTATCATCACCAGGTGGAGCGGATCTGGCGGAAATGGCTCAGGCGGCGCGGGCGGCACAGCAAGCTGTCCTGGTCGCGCTTCCGCGCCATGCTCGCGCGACATCCCCTCCCACGCCCCAGGATCGTCCACCGCTACGTCGCGCCGTGAGCGAAGCTCGGGCGCGAGGAACCGGATGCGGGAAATCCGCTCGTCCGGGTCTGTGAGGGGCGGGGTCGGTAACGACCCCGCCTACTCGGCAGGCGGCTTCCCGGATCCGGGGCGTCATGCCTGGCAGAGCCTCGTAGAGCTTGGCGAAGCCGCTGTAGGCGTCGGCCTGCAGGATGCCGGTGAAGCCCTCGAGGTGCGCGCGCGGGTGCTCGCCCTTGCGATCGGGTGAGAAGAAATAGGCCACCACCGGGGGATCCGGTCCGTTCCATGGTCGATCGTCGCGGACATAGGTCCAGATCCGGCCTTCCTTGACGCCGCGTTCCTTGCCGCGGGTCTGCCGCACCTTGGGGTCGAGCACCCGCACCGGGGTGTCGTCGACATGGAGGCGGTCGGTGCGGAAGACCTCGGCACGGATGCGCTCGGCGAGGGGCTGGAGCGCGGCGGTGGCCTGGCCGCACCAATCGATCAGCGTCGAGCGCGGGATGTCGACG
>JAAAPE010000090.1 GCA_009908385.1 Gammaproteobacteria bacterium | reverse complement strand
CCGGAGCGAATGCACGCGCACCATGTGCCCCTTGCGGATATGCGTCAGCAGCGCGCCGATCGTGACCTGCTGCGGGCTGACGGCGACGTCGATGCGATCGGACTCGACCAGGTCGACGTAGGCCGGCCGGTTGATCAGCGTGATGACCTTGTCGGCACCCATGCGCTTGGCGAGCATCGACGAAAGGATATTGGCCTCATCGTCGTTGGTCAGCGCACAGTAGACGTCGGTTTCGTCGATTCCCTCCTCGTGGAGCAGGTCCTCGTCGGCGGCGTCGCCGACGAGGACGATGGTGGTATCGAGATCCTCGGCAATACGTTCGGCCCGCACCGGATCGCGCTCGATGAGCTTGACGTGGTGGCTGCGCTCGAGGCGGCGCGCCAGGCTGGCGCCGATGTTACCGCCGCCGGCGAGCAGGATGCGGTGACCCGGCTCGCTCATGCGCCGAAGTTCACGCATCACCACCGGGATGTCGTCCCGGGCGGCGAGAAAGAAGACCGTGTCGTCGACCTCGACCACGGTATCGCCCTCGGGAATGATCGGTTCGTCGTTGCGGAAGATCGCCGCCACGCGCGCGTCGACGCCGCTGGGCAGCTTGTCGCGCAAGGCCCTGAGTTCGTGGCCGACCAGCGGACCGTCGTGAAAGGCGCGCGTACCCACCAGCTGGGCACGGCCATCGGCGAAATCGAGCACCTGCAGGGCGCCGGGATAGTCGATCAGGCGCTGGATATGATCGGTGACCAGGCCCTCGGGGCTGATGAGGACGTCGATCGGGGTGTTCTCCCGGTTGAACAGCTCCGGATGCGCGAGGTAGTCGGCGGCGCGCACGCGAGCCACCTTGGTCGGCGTGTTGAACAGTGAATAGGCCACCTGGCAGGCGACCATGTTGGTTTCGTCGGAATTGGTCAGCGCGATCAGCAGGTCGGCATCCTCGATGCCGGCGCGGATCAGCGTCTCGGGGTGGCCGCCATGGCCGAGCACGGTCCGGATATCGAGCTTCTCCTGCAGCTCGCGCAGGCGCTCGGGGTCGGTATCGACCACGGTGATGTCGAAGTCCTCGGCGGACAGGCTGCGGGCCATGCCGGTCCCCACCTGTCCTGCCCCGAGAATGATGATCTGCATGGCGATGTCCCCTTTCGGGTACTAGAACTGTTTCGGGTCGATGCCCAGCTGCTTGAGCTTGCGGTAGAGATGGGTGCGTTCCATCTCCACGATTTCGGCGAGCTTGCCCACGCTGCCTTCCACCGACTGCAGCTTGAAGGTCAGGTACTGGCGTTCGAACTCCTCGCGCGCCTCGCGCAACGGCATGTTGTAGAGGGCGGGCATCTTGCGGTCTCCGACCGTTTCGCCGGTATCGGACTGGGCCAGCGCCTCTTCGACTTCGGTCACGGTCACTTCCTCGCCGCCGCCGAGGATCAGCAGGCGCTGGACGAGATTGCGCAATTCGCGCAGGTTGCCGGGCCAGTGGTACTGGCGCAGGCGGTTCTGAACGGCCACCGGAAAGTGCCGGTAGGGGGTGCCGTCGCGGCCGGGATAGAACTCGGCGTAGAAGCGCACCAGGTCCGGTACGTCCTCCTGGCGCTCGCGCAGCGGCGGAATCTCCAGCGGCAGGACGTTGAGCTGGTAGAACAGCGACTCGTCGAATCGCCCCTCGCGCACGAGCTTCTCGAGCGGCTGGCTCGTGGCCGCGACCAGGCGCAGGTCCAGTTCGGTGCTGTCGGCCTGTTCGGGGTCGATCCGGCCGGACTCGAGCACCTTCAGCAGAACGGTCTGGCCGGCCCGGTCCAGGCGCGAGACGTCGTCGACGAACAGCACGCCGCCCTGGGCCTCGGCCAGCAGCCCGGTGCTGCCGCCCTCGCCGAGAAGCTGGGACTTGAACGACGCGGAATCGACGCGCGTCGCGGCGCTCACGAAGGGCCCGTCCCTGCGCGGCGAATGCGCGTGAATCCACCTAGCCGCTTCCTGCTTGCCCACGCCCGGCTCGCCGGCGATGAGCACCGGCGCCTCATGCTGGGCGACGCGCTCGAGACGCTGGCGAAGCTGCTGCACGACCGCCGAGCGCCCGAGAGGCTCGAGCACGGCGGGCTGGCTTCGCTTGAGCCCTTCGTTCTCGCGCTTGAGCCGGCCGGCTTCGAGCGCGTTCTCGAGGGTGACCATCAGCCGCGCCAGCGAGACCGGCTTCTCGACGAAATCGAAGGCGCCCAGCCGGGTCGCCTCGACGGCGGTCTCGACCGAGCCGTGGCCGGAAATCATCACCACGGGGCACTTGACCACACCGGCGTCGCGCCACTCTCGCAGCAGGCTGATGCCGTCGGTGTCGGGCATCCAGACATCGAGCAGGATCAGGTCGGGAACGGCCTCGCGCAAGCGCTCGCGCGCCTCGGCGGCGTTGCCGGCAAAGACGGTGTCGTGGCCTTCGTCCCTCAGAATCTCGCCGATCATCTCCCGGATGTCGGGCTCGTCGTCGACGATCAGGATTCGCGCGCTGCTCATTGATTCATTGTCGCACCGATTCAGCCCGCAGAGGATACCCCAGTACGCCCCGGCTCAGCCGGACGGCAGCCAGATTCGCACCTCGGCGCCGCCGTCGTCTGCGTTGGCGACCGAGATGACGCCTCCGTGATCCTCGACGATGCGCCGAACGATCGCCAGGCCGAGACCCGAACCGCGCGGCTTGGTCGTGACGTAGGGCTCGAAAATCCGCTCGAGCACGTCCGGCGAAAACCCGGGACCGTCGTCGACCAGGACCATTTCCACGCCCTCCCGGCCGTTCCGGCTGCGAGGGGCCAGCTCGATGGCCAGACACGGACGACCGTCGGGATGCGCTTCCTGGGAATTCCGCACCAGGTTGATGAGTAGCTGGCGGAGTTGGCCGGGGTCGGCCAGCACGTCACCGACATCCGGGGCGGCATGCAGCTCGAAGCGAATCGGCATGTTGCCGCTGGCATAGAGGTCGACGACTTCATCGATCACGGCCGACAGGGCGAGGCGCTCGGCCTTGAGCCTCGCCGGCCGGGCGTAGTCGCCGAAACTGTCGACCAGACGGCGCAGCGCGTCGACCTGGCCGCGAATCGTCGTGGTGGCGCGCTTGAGCAGGTCGCGCTGCTCGCCCTCGAGCGCGGGCTCGAGCTTCCAGGCCAGTCGTTCGGCGGCCAGCTGGATCGGCGTAAGCGGGTTCTTGACCTCGTGAGCCAGTCGCCGCGCGACCTCGGCCCAGGCCGCCTCGCGCTGGGCCTGGTCGAGCACCGTGACATCGTCGAAGACCACGACGTGCCCCCCGGTTTCGGCCGGCAGGTCGGATCCGCGGCAGACCAGCACCAGCGGCCGCTCGGCCGAGCCCAGCTTGATCTCCTGCCGCCAGTCGGTGCCCGGCGCGGCATGGCGGCGGGCGATCAGGTCGACCAGCGGCGCCAGGTCTTCGCGCCGATCGGACAGCTCGGAGAGCTTGCGGCCGCTGTCGCGGTCTGGGTCGAGACCGAGAATGCGCGACGCCGAATCGTTGAAGGCGCTGATGCGATCCCCCGCGTCGATCGCCAAGACACCGGCCGACAATCGGCCGAGCACGATTTCGAGGTAGCGCCGCTGGGCCTCGAGCTGCTGGCGGCTGCTGGCCAGCTCGCGGGTCATCGTGTTGAACGAACGGACCAGGAAGCCGAGTTCGTCGCGCGTGGTCACTTCCAGATCGCCCGGGAAGCGACCGGCGGCCAGTTCCTCGGTGGCCTGGGCCAGCTCACGGATCGGCTGGGTCAGGCGCCGCGCCGCGTTGAAGGCCAGCAGCATGGCCAGCAGCACGGTCAGGAGCAGCACCAGCGAGAGGATCAGGATCAGGCTCTGCTGCAGGCGCACGCGCAGGTACGCGACGTTCTGGTAGCGGTGATAGGCGGATTCGATCCGCCCCGCCAGATCGCTGAACGCCTCGGGCAGGGGGTAGATGGCCTGGAGCAGCAGGCGGTCCCCCTCGAAGGCGCGCCGGGGCAGCTCGCGAAGCACCCGGATGCGGATCCCTTCTCCCGAGGGCTCCGCGGCGGCATACTCCTCGCCGTCGAGCGCCTGGCTGAGCGCGAAGTCGCTGGGCCGTTCCGGCAGGATGCGCCCCGGATCGATGCTGGCGCTGACCGTCGAGGAGCCGGAGGCATCGACCACCGACAGATCGGTGGGGCCGGCGCTCGACACCTGCCTGAGCAGCTGGCGGAACATGCGCTCCTCGTCGCCGGTGTCGAGTTGTTCGGCCAGGCGCTCGATCTCGTCGCGCGCATCGCGTGTCCGGAGCGCCAGGAACATCTGGCCGAGCTCGATCGAGTCGGCCAGGGCCTGCTCGGCGCGGGTGTCCATCCACCCATCGATGGTGTCGCTGAGGAACTGGATCGCGAACAGGTAGAGGATCACCACCGGAGGCAGCGTCAGGGCGACGAAGACCGCCACCAGGCGGGCGGTCAGGCGCGCCCCGGGTTCCTCGCTGCGCAGGCGCTGGAACAGGCGCACGGCACGGCCCACGATCACGCCCAGCAGCACGAGCACGGCCACGCCGGTCAGGGCGAAGATCCACTGCGCCAGGCGGCCCAGCTGCGTGGCCTCCTGCTCGACCGTCGACACCAGGTAGAGGGCCGCGAGCAGCAGCATCAGCACGGCGGCGATGGGAATCGAGCGCAGGATGCGCAGGCGACCGCGCCTACCGATCACGGGCGCTCTCCTCCGGAGGGGGCGGCGTCAGCCGCTGCCAGCCGCTTTCCAGCCGCCACTGGGGCTCGAACCAGGTGGGCAGGCGCATGGGCGATGGCAGGCGCGTTCGATCGAGACGGATGTTCGCGCGCACCAGCGACACCGATTCACCCGGTTCGAGCGGTATGGTCCAGGGCCGCGGCTGGCGCAGCGCGCCGATCAGCATGTTCAGCCGCGGATAGGTCGAGCGCGTGTCGTTGTGGGAATCGTAGAGCTCGTAATGGCGGCTCAGGGGCAGGTAGCTGATGCGGAAACGGTGGCGCCGGCGCTGGTCGAATCCCGGCAGCCAGATCTCGCCCGACGAGGCCCTGAGCGCGACGAGAAACGTGATGGTCACGCCTCGCTCGAGCGCCTCGAGCATGGCGGGGCTCGGCTCGAGCTCGACGCCGGCGATGAAGTCGAGGCCTTCGTTCGTCCAGGTCAGCCGCGGACCGAGGAAATCCACGTGCCACTCGGTCTCGCGCTCATTGCTGCAGCCGCCGAGCGGCAAAGTAATAAAAACCATCGCAGCCACGCTCGCCAGGCAGAATCTGGCGACCCGGGCCGGCCGACCGGCCGGGCCTATCGGAATTGTCGATCCCACGGGCATCTGCATGGCGCTCCAGAAAGGCACGGGCCTGTTCGTCGTTCTCGACCTTCGTGAGCGAACAGGTCGCGTAGACAAGGATACCGCCCGGTTCGAGCAGCGGCCACAGCGCGTCGACGATCTCGCGCTGCATGGCGACGAGTCGGTCGATGTCCTCGTCGCGCCGCAGCCAGCGGATATCGGGATGGCGGCGGATCACGCCCGTGGCCGAACAGGGGGCATCGACCAGGATGCGATCGAAGCGGCGCCCGTCCCACCACTCGTCCGGGCGTGCAGCGTCGCCTCGAAGCAGCCGAGCTTCCAGGCCGAGGCGCTCGAGCCCGCTGCCGACGCGGGCCAGGCGCTCGCCGTCGACGTCCAGTGCGGTCAGGTCGACAGCGTGGTGTTCGAGGATGTGGGCCGACTTGCCGCCCGGCGCGGCGCAGGCGTCGAGCACGCGCTGGCCATCGCGCAGCTCGAGGTAATCGGCCGCCAGTTGCGCCGCACCGTCCTGGACGGAGACCAACCCCTCGTTGAAGCCCGGCAGGGCGCTCACGGCCATGCGCTCGGTCAGAACGAGGGCATCGGGAAAGCCTTGGGCCACCCGCGCATCGATGCCGCTCTGCGACAGTCGTTCCAGGTATTCATCGCGCGAAACGCGGCGACGGTTGACCCGCAGCCAGAGTGGCGGCGGCTCGTTGCCGGCGGCCAGGACGGCCTCGGTGGACTCTCCCCAGTCGTTCTCGATGCGTTTGACCAGCCACCCCGGGTAACCGAAGCGGAAGATCGGCGAGGTGGGCAGCTCGGCCAGCAGGGCCTCGCGCTGACGGCCGAAGTTCCGCAGCACGCCGTTGACCAGGCCGGTCATTCGTTGTCCGAGCAGGGACCGGGCGGCGGCCACCGCGGCGTGAACCACGGCGTGGTCGGGCTCGCGCCCGTCGCGCAGTTCGTGCAGCGCGACGGCAAGGAGGAAATGCAGGCTGCGATTGCGGCCTTTCAGCGGCTTTTCGACCAGCCGGCCGATCAGCCAGTCCAGCGCCGGCCAGTCGCGCAGCACCCCGTGGCTGAGGCGGCGGGCGAGCGCCCGGTCGCGGGGGTCGGAAAGCGGTTCGAGCAGCGGCAACAGGGCGGCATCCAGCGCTCGACCCTGGTCGAGGACGGCCAGGACGGCGCGCGCGGCGACCCGGCGCGGGAGCTCGCCGTCTGCCGTTTCGCCCGGGCCCATCAGCTCGCCGGCGTCCCAACGGAAACCGCCGCTGAAAAGCGGCGGCTTCCGGCAAGATCATCGTGCGCTCCCCGGGGCATCAGCGACGCACCAGGGTCATTTCCATGGTCTTGATTTCCCGTCCGCCGCGGGTCTCGTACATCTCCATGATCTCCCTGCCCGACTCGTCGCTCCACGACACAGACCTGGACTCGACGACATCGCCGCTCATCGGGTCGGTGTAGCTGCCCGTGAAGGTGTACTTGCCGGTTTCGGCGTCGTAGCGCCCCTCGAACATCATCAGGCCGGTGGACATGTTGTCCGTCCAGGTCGACCAGTACTTGCCGGTCACGTTGTCGTAGCCGGTTCGTCCGTGGCCGATGAAGGGCTGGCCCATCATCTCGCCCTGCCACTCCTCGACGAGCACGCGTCCTTCCAGGCTCATCGATCGGGTGACGCTCGACTCGCTGACGCTGGGCTCCGAACCGGGCTCCATCCACCACTTCACCTCGGCCTGCCATTCTCCGGCCGCCTCGGCGAGGCGCTCGTGCTCGGGCCCGGGTGTCATCGCCTCGGTCCAGGCTTCCATCATCGCCGCCTGTTCGGGCGTCATGCTCTCAGGAGTCTCCCCCTCTTGCTGCGCCATTACCGCGCCGCTCAGCAGCATCAGGCAGGCAACTGCCAGCCAGCCGAAAATGTATTGCTTGTATTTGCCGTTCATGGTCGACCTCCATTTCGGGTCAGGGATCGGCCGCTGTCCGTTGTTCCCGTGGGCCGGCGCGGGACCGGCGGCCGACGCGCCCGCGCTCCGGGCATATTAGACGCCTTGCGCCGGCTTGGGAAATGCCCCTGACCGTGGGAAACATCCGTCATGGCCGGGCAAGCGAGCGTTCAGGAAGCGTGCGCGTTGAGCCAATCTCGGGCGCGCACACGCTTGCGCCCCGGCATCTGCAGTTCGAGAATCTCGAGCGCGCCTTCGCCGCAGGCCACGAGCAATCTCCCGCCGGCGTCGCGCAGTATTTCCCCGGGCTCGCCCCGGCCCGCCGCGGGCCGCGCGCGATGAATGCGCACCCCGCTCGCGCCGCCCAGACTGCCCCAGGCCACGGGCCAGGGCTGGTAGGCCCGGACCATGCGGTCGATCCTTGCAGCACTCGCCCGCCAGTCGATCTCGGCATCCGACTTGGCGATCAGCGGTGCGTGCGTCGCCCGGGCGTCGTCCTGCGCTCGGGCGGGCGGCAGGCGGCCCGCTTCCAGCGCGTCGAGAGCTTCGACGAGCACCTCGGCGGCCAGCTTCGCCAGCCGGTCGTGCAGATTCCCGGCGGTTTCGCCATCGGCGATCGACACGGCCCGCTCCAGCAGCACCGGCCCGGTATCGAGACCGGTTTCCATCTCCATCAGGGAGACCCCGGTCTCGGCATCGCCGGCGAGAACGGCCTGGTTGATCGGGCTCGCGCCGCGCCAGCGCGGCAGCAGCGAGGCGTGCAGGTTCCAGCAACCGAGCACGGGCATCTCGAGCACCTGGCGCGGCAGCAGGAGACCGTAGGCGGCCGTCACGAGCAGCTCGGGACGGTACCGGGCGAGGGCGGATTGCGCTTCCGCGCTTTTCAGGGAGGGGGGCTGCAGCACGTCGAGGCCGGCGTCCAGGGCCAGTTGCTTGACCGGGCCGAAGCGCAGCTTCCGGCCCCGGCCCGCCGCGCGGTCGGGCTGGGTGAGCACGGCCAGCGGGCGCCATTCGTGGCGCGCGACCAGCGCCTCGAGCGCCGGCACCGCGAACGCCGGCGTGCCGGCAAACAGGATCCGCATGCTGGAGAGTCGGTCCTTGATGTCCGTCCGGCGGCTAGGCCGTGGCCTTCTCGCGGCTGTTCTGCTGCTTACGCAGCTTCTTGCCGATCATGCGCCGCTTGAGCGGCGAGAGATAGTCGATGAACATCTTGCCGTCGAGATGGTCAATCTCGTGCTGGATGCAGACTGCCAGCAGACCGTCGGCCTCGAGCTCGTAAGGCTTGCCGTCGATATCCAGCGCGCCGACCTTCACCTGCTCGGCTCGAGTGACCTCGGCATAGAATCCGGGCACGGACAGACAGCCCTCCTCGTAGCACTGGCTGCCGCTCCGATCGAGAATCTCCGGGTTGATGAACACACGCGGCTCGTCGCGACTGTCGCTGAGATCCATCACCACGATGCGGACATCTTCGTCCACCTGCGTCGCCGCAAGGCCGATCCCGCGGGCGTCGTACATGGTTTCGAGCATGTCTTCGACCAGCTTGCGCTCGCGTTCGTCGACGTTTTCGGCCGGCCGGGCGACGCGGCGCAGGCGCGGATCGGGGTATTCAAGAATCTTGAGTTTTGACATGAGAATTTAAGAAAACCGCTTAAAGGTGCGTTTTGCAATGATAATGTTTATGATAGTCTGCGAAAAATCAAGCCTGTGGGCATTGCTGGAGGGAGTCGCTCCGTGAAACGCTTAGTAATTCTGACCGTCATTGTACTGGCGGCGTTCACTGTACAGGCTCAGGACGTGGAACTGCGCGACGATCACCCGCGTGAGTACATCGTGCAGGAGGGGGACACGCTCTGGGATATCGCAAGCCGCTTTCTGACCCGGCCGTGGCAGTGGCCGGCGATCTGGGACGCCAATCCGCAGATCGAGAACCCGCACCTGATCTACCCGGGCGACGTGATTTCGCTCGTGTTCATCGGCGGCGAACCGCGGCTGATGGTCGACGACTCGGTCAGGCGGCTGTCGCCGGAAGTGCGCCGCGAACCGATCGACGGGCCGATTTCGACCATCCCGCTCGAAGCGGTGGAGACCTTCCTGCACGCGGCGCGAATCCTCACCGCCGAGGAGTTCGA
Source organism: Gammaproteobacteria bacterium (assembly GCA_009908385.1). Taxonomy (GTDB): domain Bacteria; phylum Pseudomonadota; class Gammaproteobacteria; order Xanthomonadales; family Wenzhouxiangellaceae; genus Wenzhouxiangella. Next base: position 6,150 of record JAAAPE010000090.1, on the reverse strand, counting down.
GCAGCTTCCCTACGTAATCGCCAACGCGGAAGACCGTGACATCGCCGGCCCTGGCGACCGAACCTACGTCCGCGGACTCGAAGGTTACTCCGTGGGCGACGAAATCGTGCTGGCGCGCGTCAATTACATGTTCGAGGACCGCAGCGGGAATCCCGGCAGCGACGTCCGCATCAAGAAGAAGCTGATCGAAACCCGCCCGGGAGCCGTGCGTTCGGACCTGCGTCCGGCCAGCTCCCTGTGGAAGTCCACCATCGGCCGCATCGACCGGTACAACTACCCGGTCATCGGCTACGAGCTGTGGGAAACCGCCCGCGGCCGTGTGGCCAAGACCGGTGATCCGGCCATCGTCGAGATCGTTTCCGGACGCCACGAAACCATGGAAGGACATTTCGCCCTGCCCGTCCAGGACCACGCCTACCCGCCCACGTTCCACCCGCGGGCGATGGACGAGGTCCCCGAGGGTGGCCGGGTCATCGCGATCACCGGCACCAGCTACGGCGCCGGACACTACCAGGTGGTGGCAATCAACCTGGGCACGGCCAACGGCGTGCAGGCAGGACACACCTTCTCGACCTTCCGGCCGGGCGACACGATTCGCGACGAGCGCTACCCGCTGATGAGCCGGGCCGCCTTCCGGGAACCGGAGAAGCGCTACGTGGACCTGCCCGACGAATTCGCCGGACGCATCATGGTGTTCCGCCCGTTCGAGTACGTCAGCTACGCCATCGTGCTCGAAGGCAGCGGCAACACCATCCAGATCGACGATATCCTGGCGCATCCGGATCGAAGTCTCTGACGGGCGGGCGATGCCCGCACCGGAACATGCACGAGACTGGCTGACGCTCGTCCTCGCCGACGGGCTCGGTCCGAGGCGGATCGCCGCGCTCGAGGCCGAATTCTCCAGCCCCGTCGAGTGGCGCCAAGCCAGCGACGGGCAGCTTCGCGCGGCCGGTCTTTCGAGTCGGCATATCGAACAACTGCGCCGGCCCGACGAAGCGCAATTGTCACGGTGTCTCGAGTGGCTGGCAGGCGAGAATCGCTGGCTGCTCACGCGCGAGGACGCCCTCTACCCGCCTCTGCTCAAACGCATTCCGGATGCACCGCCCGCCCTGTTCGTGGCCGGCGACCCGAACTGCCTGGTCGCCCCGCAGATCGCGATCGTCGGCAGCCGCAACGCCAGTCCGGGCGGCATCAACCACGCTCGATCCTTCGCCGCGACCCTGGCCCGTGCCGGCTTCGTGATCACCAGCGGGCTGGCCGCGGGCGTCGACGGCACCGCGCACGCGGGCTGCCTCGATGCCGGCGGCACCACGATCGCGGTGGCCGGGACGGGACTCGACCGGGTCTACCCCGCCCGCCACCGGGACCTGGCGCAACGAATTGTCGGACAGGGAGCGCTGGTCAGCCAGTTCCCACCGGGCATCGGGCCGCTGCCGGGCAACTTTCCGGCGCGCAATCGCATCATTTCGGGCATGAGCCTGGGCGTGCTGGTGGTCGAGGCCGGCCTCCAGAGCGGTTCGCTGATCACGGCCCGCCTGGCCAACGAGCAGGGCCGCGAAGTCCTCGCGATCCCCGGATCCGTACACAATCCGCTTTCGCGCGGCTGCCACCGCCTGATTCGCGACGGGGCCCGGCTGGTCGAGACGGCCGAGGAAGTGGTCGAGGAGCTCGCCCCGCTGGCGCGGCAGCTGGCGGTCGACATCGAACACCTGCTGGCGCCGGAGCCGGCCAAATCGTCGCCGGGCCTTGAGGAAACGCCCGGGTCACCGCATATAGACGATGATCCCGAATACGGTCGACTGCTCGAAGCCGTCGGATTCGACCCCACACCCGTCGACGAAATCATCGCACGCTCCGAATTGACACCCGCCGCGGTATCGTCGATGCTGCTGATGCTGGAGCTGGACGGCAGGGTCAACGCCCACACTGGCGGTCGCTACAGTCGCAATGCCTGAGGAAGGAACTGGATGAAGGAAAACGTGCTCGATCTGCTGATGTACCTTTTCGAGAACTACATTTACGACGAGCCCGAAGAGGAACCGGATCGGGAGTCACTGTGCGCGAGCCTGGAAGAGGCCGGATTCTCCAGCATGGAAATCGATCGCGCGTTTTCCTGGCTCGACGGGCTGGCCGAACAGCGCAAGCTGCCCGAACTGGGCGGCCACGAGAGCAACCCGATCCGCGTTTTCACCGAAGAGGAGAGTCGACGGCTGGACGTCAACGCCCGGGGATTCATCATGTACCTCGAAAACGTCGGTGTCCTGGATCCGGCCCGCCGAGAGATGGTTATCGACCGACTCTCCGCGCTGGAAACCGAGGACATCAGTCTCGAGGACGTCAAGTGGGTGATCCTGATGGTGCTGTTCAACCAGCCCGGCCAGGAGGCCAACTACGCCTGGATGGAAGACCTCATGTTCGACGAGGAGGGAGAATACCGGCACTGAGGGTACCGAGCGGCGCTCGGTCCGGCGCTCGTCGCCGACGGCCGCATTGGAAAGCCTTCCCCGGAAATAGTAAACGGAGAATCGTCGACGGCACCGGGCCTGGCGGACACCGGCTCCGGATCGACGCTTCGCGAAGCATGAATCACGAGTACCCGCCGCGGATCCTTTTCGACATGACGATTCCGCGAAACGCGCCACCGCCCGCGGCACAACCAGACAAGTCTCAATGTCAAAAAATCTGCTGATCGTCGAATCGCCGGCCAAGGCGACCACAATCAACAAGTACCTGGGGCCCGACTTCAAGGTGCTGGCCTCCTATGGGCACGTGCGCGACCTGGTGCCCAAGGAGGGCGCGGTCGATCCCGAGCAGGGCTTCGCCATGCGCTATGACATCATCGAGCGCAACAAGAAGCACGTCGACAAGATCGTCTCGGAGGCCCGCAAGGCCGAAGCGGTCTACCTGGCGACCGACCTCGATCGCGAGGGTGAAGCGATCTCCTGGCATATTGCCGAGATTCTCAAGCAACGCGGCGTCAACTCCGGCAAACCGATCAAGCGCGTGGTCTTCTCGGAAATCACCAAGCGCGCCATCAAGCATGCGCTCGAACAGCCGCGCGACCTGGCCAGCTCCCTGGTCGACGCGCAGCAGGCCCGCCGCGCGCTCGACTACCTGGTCGGCTTCAACCTCTCGCCGCTTTTGTGGAAGAAGGTGCGCCGCGGCCTGTCCGCCGGGCGGGTCCAGTCGCCGGCGCTTCGCATGATCGTCGAGCGCGAGGAGGAGATCGAGAAATTCCTTCCGCAGGAATACTGGACCATCGAGGCCGACCTGGGCGAGAACGAGGATGACGCCTTCGGTGCCAACCTGGTCAAGGTCGACGGCAACAAGCTCGATCAGTTCGACATCGACAACGAGGAACAGGCCTCCCGGCTCAAGCAGCAGATCGAGGACGCCGCGGCCGGTCGCTTCAGGGTCGCCCGCGTCAAGAAGAGCCAGCGCCGGCGACGTCCGCAGCCGCCGTTCATCACCTCCACGCTGCAGCAGGAAGCCGCCCGACGCCTGCGCTTCACGACCCAGCGCACCATGCGCATTGCCCAGCAACTCTACGAGGGCATCGATACCGGCAGCGGCAGCGAGGGGCTGATCACCTACATGCGGACCGACTCGGTGGCACTGGCCGGCGAAGCGATCAATGACATCCGCCGAACCATCGCCTCGGAGTTCGGCCAGAAGCTGGCGCCGGAGAAACCCAATTTCTACCAGTCGAAGTCCAAGAACGCGCAGGAAGCCCATGAGGCCATCCGGCCGACTTCGGCGGGCCTGACTCCGATCAAGCTCAGAAACCACCTCAGCGACGATCAGTACCGGCTCTACGAGCTGATCTGGAACCGTGCCGTGGCCAGCCAGATGATTCCGGCCGTCTACGACACGGTCAGCGCCGAGTTCGACGTCGGCAACACGACCTTCCGCGCCTCGGGCTCGACCCTGATCGAGCCGGGCTTCCTGAAGGTCTACCGCGACTCGCGCGCCGAGCAGGACACCCGCCTGCCCGAGATCAACGAGGGCGACGAGATCCCGCTCATCGCGATCCGCCCCGAACAGCACTTCACCGAGCCGCCGCCGCGATACTCCGAGGCCAGCCTGGTCAAGGCGCTGGAAGAATACGGTATCGGCCGGCCGTCGACCTACGCGTCGATCATTCAGACGCTGAAGGATCGCGAGTACGTCGAGCTCGACAACCGCCGCTTCATCCCGACCTCCACCGGCCTGGTGGTGGCCAAGTTCCTGTCGCAGCACTTCGACCGCTACGTCGACTACGACTTCACCGCCCGGCTCGAGGACGAGCTCGACGCCATCTCGCGCGGCGAGCACGACTGGGTGCCCCTGCTCGAGGAGTTCTGGCAGCCTTTCATCGACCGGGTCAGGGAAAAGGACGAGACGGTCAGCCGCAAGGAAGCCCAGCAGGCGCGCGAACTCGGCACCGATCCGAAAACGGGCAAGCCGGTGATCGTGCGCCTGGGCCGCTACGGCCCGTTCGCCCAGATCGGCGCCGCCGAGGACGACGAGAAGCCGCAGTTCGCCGGCCTGCGTCCGGGCCAGAAAATGGACAAGATCACGCTCGAGGAAGCCCTCGAACTGTTCAAGCTTCCGCGCAATCTCGGCGAGACCCCCGAGGGCGAGCCGGTGCAGGCCAACATCGGGCGCTTCGGCCCCTACGTGCGTTACGGCCAGCGCAATTTCGTCTCGCTCAAGGAACACGATCCGCACGAGATCACCCTCGAGCAGGCGCTGGAGCTGGTCGTCGAGCACAAGCAGCGGATGAAGGAACGCATCATCCGCGAATTCACCGACGAAGGCATCCAGATCCTCAAGGGACGCTACGGCCCGTTCGTGACCGACGGCAAGCGCAACGCCAGCGTGCCCAAGGACCAGGAACCGGAAAAGCTGAGCCTCGAGGAATGCCAGAAGATGCTCGCCGAAGCGCCACCCAAGGGCCGCCGCGGCAAGTTCGGCAAGAAGAAGGCCGGCGGCAAGAAGTCGGCGGGCAAGAAGGCTTCGAAGAAGAAGTCGTCGAAGAAGAAAGCCGCGAAGAAGAAAGCTTCGAAGAAGAAAAAGAAGGCCTCGAAGAAGAAGGCTTCGGCCTGACGGGGCCCGAGCAGTCAGAGAAAGGCGCCGGGGTGCCCGCCCCGACGGAGGAAGGATCGGCCTCGTTCACACACCACGACGCGCGTCCATCAACTCATGACCTACAGCGAATCCAGCGTCGAAGACGTCAAGCACTATCTCCTCGACCTCCAGGACCGACTGTGCGCGGCGTTCGAGGAAAGCGACGGGCAGGCCCGGTTCCACGAAGACGCCTGGGACCGCCCCGAAGGCGGCGGGGGCCGCACCCGGGTCATCCAGGACGGTGCCGTGTTCGAGAAGGGCGGCGTGAACTTTTCCCACGTCCACGGCGCCGAACTGCCCGCCGCGGCCAGCGCGCGCCGTCCCGAACTCGCCGGGCGGAGCTTCCAGGCGCTGGGCGTTTCGGTGGTGATGCACCCGGTCAACCCCTACGTGCCCACCAGTCACGCGAATGTACGCTTCTTCATCGCCGAGACGCCGGGCGAGCCGGCGGTCTGGTGGTTCGGCGGCGGATTCGACCTCACCCCCTACTATCCCTTCGACGACGACTGCCGCTTCTGGCACCAGACAGCGCATGAACTCTGCGCCCCGTTCGGCGACGGCGTCTACGGCGAGCACAAACGCTGGTGCGACGACTATTTCTACCTCAAACACCGCGAAGAGACCCGCGGCATCGGCGGCCTGTTCTTCGACGACCTCGACGCCTGGGACTTCGATACCTGCTTCGCCTACATGCGCGCCGTCGGCGACGGCTACCTGGCCGCCTACCGTCCCATCGTCGAAAGACGCAAGCACCACGACTACGGCAACCGCGAAGTCGGCTTCCAGCGCTACCGCCGGGGCCGCTACGTCGAGTTCAACCTGGTCTACGACCGCGGCACGCTGTTCGGCCTGCAGTCGGGCGGGCGCACCGAGTCCATCCTGATGAGCCTGCCGGCCGTGGCCCACTGGCGCTACGACTGGCAGCCCGAGCCCGGCTCGCCCGAAGCGCGGCTGGGGGAGTACCTGCAGGCGCGGGACTGGGTTTGAAGCGAACGGGTTCGGTTGTTCGTTCTTTCGTTTTTTCGTTTTTTGGTTCGGCAT
>JAAAPE010000040.1 GCA_009908385.1 Gammaproteobacteria bacterium | reverse complement strand
CTTTATTTCAATGATTTTACATCGGAAAATGGCGAACACGACCGAGAGGGCGGGGTCGAGCTTGGCTATGTGGTGACCGATGCGCTGACCTTTGATCTGGGCCTCGAACACCTTGACCGGGACGATGGAAGAGAGGATGGAAGCCGCACCGACGCCGCGCTGCGCCTGACATGGGCGCCCAGCGAAGACGCCACGCTTTACGGCTATGTCCAGGCCACGATCGACCGCGACGGCACGCTGGACGCCAATGACCGGGCCGGGATCGGCGGCACCTATGCGCTGGCGAATGGCTGGACCATCGAGGGCGAACTGTCGGACGGTGACCGGGGCACCGGCGCCCGTTTGCTGTTCCGTCAAGATCGGGGCGAGTCCGAAACGACCTATTTCGGCTATGAACTCGAACCCGACCGGGAATTGGACGGCATCGACCTGTCCGGCACCGACCAGGGGCGCTTCGTCATGGGGGGCACCCGCGCGCTTGGGCCGAACCTGACGGCCTTCGGCGAAAATACCTATGATCTTTACGGCGATTACCGGGCGTTGACCTCCGCCTACGGTGCGACCTACGAAGTCAGCGACTATCTGACCTATTCCGGGGCGATCGAGATCGCCCAGGTCGAGGATGACGTGAATGGCGACTTCGAGCGCACCGCGCTGTCCTTCGGCCTGTCCTACCAGGATGCCGATCTGAGTGCCACGGGCCGGGTAGAGTATCGGCGCGACGACGGCACGCTGTCGGGATCGGACCGTGACAGCGAAACCCTGCTGCTTGTGGCCGACCTGGCCTACGAGATCGGCGATGATCGCCGGATACTGGCGTCGGTCGACGCGTCGACGACACAGGGGCAGGGGGCGATCGTCGAGTCCGGCGACCTGGTGGATATCCGACTGGGCTATGCGCTGCGGCCGGTGGACAACGAACGCCTGAACCTTCTGTTCCGCTACCGCTACTTGGAAGATACCTATGGCCAGCAATTGGCGTCGGACGACGACCCCGGCGCGCTGCAGCGCAGCCATGTCCTGTCGGCCGAGGCGTCGTATGACCTGACCACGGATTGGACCATGGGCGGCAAGCTGGGCCTCCGCCTGTCGGAAACCGCCGCCGACGCGTCCAGCGCTTGGGTCGACAACGATGCCTGGCTGGGTGTGGTCAATGCACGCTGGCACTTCGTTCACAACTGGGACGCTCTGGTCGAGGTCCGGGGGCTGACGCTCGACAACGGCGACACGACAGAGCTCGGCGCGCTTGCCGCGGTCTATCGCCAGCTTGGGCCGAATGTGAGCCTCGGTCTCGGCTATACTTTCGGTGCCGTGTCAAGCGACCTGACCGATATCGACTATGACGAACAGGGGGCCTTCCTCAACCTGGTGGCGCAGTTCTGAAGACGGCGCAGGACGTCAGCCAGTGGCGCCAAACCCGCCTGGCCATGAGATGATCGCGGGCCGCGCCACTTCGATTGCCGGGACCGCGAAGATCGTTGCTCGTTGCTGACCGATGCCAAGCACCGGAGATCGCGCTTGAGCGTCGCGGGTGTCGTCTCGGGGCGGCTTTCCTGACTTGCACTGAAAGACCATTGGGGTCGCGTGTTCCTGTCCGCCGGCCTGTAGAGCGGGAATGTATGCGGCTACGACATTCTTCTGGCCGGGTCATCGACTGAAGATGGCGGCGCGGCGGAACGTCGCGACCGCAATCCATCGTCACGGAGCGAGCGTAATTCTTTCGGAGTATACCTACGGTGGTCCGATATGGCTTTCGCCGCAAGAAAAACACGAAACGGACAGACGAACGGAGACCCGCGCGGCATTGACCGCGGCGCGCGCCGAACCGGGGGCCGACAATGTTGGCGCCGAAGGGCGTGGTGGCTGCATTCTCGACCGCCATAGAAGGCCCGGCTGCGATACTCAAGGCGTCCGGCATGCTTGCCGCCTACCACGGCCGCGAACAAACACATTCAATTCGTTTGGGCCATCGAGGCCCGGGTGATGATCGGGCCAAGACATTCCAGCCTCCGGTCAAGGCAAGGAGAAATCAGATGCTAGACACAACCAGAGAAAACTCACTTCTGATCGTCGAAGACGACGATGCGCTACAGACCCGACTTGCGCGTGCCATGGAGAAGCGCGGGTTCGACGTGCGTGTGGCGAGCGGCTTGTCAGAGGCGATGGTCGAGGCAGATGCCAGATTGCCGAAATACGCGATCGTCGACCTGCGGCTGCAGGACGGCAGTGGTTTGTCCTTTGTCGAGACGCTTGAAAAACGTGATCCAAAGATCCGCGCCATCATCTTGACGGGCTATGGGAATATCCCGACCGCCGTCGCAAGCGCGCGTCTTGGCGCCATCGACTACATTGCCAAGCCTGCAACGGCCGACGAGATTCTGGACGCGCTGATCAGGCCGAGGGACGAATACCCTCCGGCCCCAAGTCATCCGATCTCTCCGGTCGAGGCCCACAAAGAGCATATCGAGCATGTGTTCCTGGAAATGGACAAGAACGTGTCGCGCACGGCGCGCTCCCTCGGCTTGCATCGGCGCACGCTTCAGCGTTTGCTCAAACGCTACAGGATCGTCTGATATGCGACGGGCCGAGACCGATATGATCGTCATATGCGCCGTCGAAGAAACGCCCGCTCGGGCAATCGTCTATTTTGACGGCGGGTGCCCGCTCTGCACGGCGGAAATCAATCACTACAGATCGCAGGACGGCGCGGATCATTTGTGTTTTGTCGATGCTGCGCAGGCGGATGCAGAACTGGGGACTGACTTGAATGCGCACGCCGCGAAGCGCAGGCTTCACGTGCGCCTGCCTGATGGCACGCTGGTATCCGGCGCGCGCGCCTTCGCCGCGATCTGGCAAGCCTTGCCAGGCTGGCGGTGGGCGGCACGTATTGCCCAGATGCCGGGCGCGGCAGCTATTCTGGAACTTGGCTACCGGCTTTTCCTGCCGGTTCGTCCGCTGCTGTCCAAGGGGGCGGCGCGGTTGGGCGCGAAGCCGATGCCAAGACACAGATCGGACTGCTAGACATGGTGCCAGAACCTCATTTCCAGCGGCTTCAAACCCTCGTGCGCGGAGCGTTGTCGCCGCCACCCGGCGCGGGTCGGATTGCCTTGGCGCTGACCTTTGGCGTGGCGGTGCACCTGGTCTTTGCCCTGGCCGTCGGGGCTATGGTGCTTGCGATGTATTTCGGTATGAGCTGCAGCTTGGGAAGCGTCCCCTGGCCCTACGCATTTGCCGCCAATGCCTTTCTCATCCTGCAATTTCCACTGGTGCACTCGCTTCTGTTAACCGGCCCCGGCATGCGAGCCTTGATGCGTCTGGTTCCCGGCCCTCATGCACAAACGCTGAGCACAACGACCTACGCTCTTGTCGCATCCCTGCAATTGCTGGCCCTGTTCGCGCTTTGGACCCCAAGCGGGATTGTCTGGTGGCGCGCCGAGGGCTGGCCGCTTTACGTCATTGCAGCGGCTTACGCATCGGCTTGGGGCTTGCTGATCAAGGCAAGCTGGGACGCGGGCGCCGAAGTGCAGTCCGGTGCCCTTGGCTGGATGTCCCTCATGCGCAACGCGACGCCAAAGTTCCCAGATATGCCGACTGGCGGGCTGTTCCGATTCATCCGCCAGCCGATCTATGTGGCCTTTGCACTGACCCTGTGGACGGTGCCGACATGGACACCGGACCAATTGGCGCTGGCGCTTGCCCTGACGGCCTACTGTCTTGCCGCCCCCAAGTTGAAAGAACGCCGGTTTGCGGCACGCTATGGAGATCGTTTCGAAAGTTACCGACGCCGAGTGCCGTATGCGGTTCCGGCTATCGGCAAAGGAAAAAGGCATGACTGAGATAGTTCGCAACGACCTGACGATCTATGACAACGTCGCCACCAATTGGTGGTCCGACGACATCCGCTGGGTGCGGACGCTCAAGAACCTCGTGCCTGGTCGACTCGCCTGGTTCGACCGCCACGTCGATTGGGACGATCGGGCGGTTCTCGACCTGGGCTGCGCCGGAGGTTTCATGGCAGAGGCGCTTGCAAAGCGCTGCGCCAACGTCACCGGGATCGACCCAGCGGCACAAGCGATTGCTGCGGCGCGCGCACATGCGGCCGAGGGTGATCTCGAAATCAACTACGATGTTGGGGTGGGCGAAAAGCTCCCCTATGAAGACGCGCGCTTCGACGTTGTCGTTTGCGTCGATGTCCTGGAACATGTGGACGACCTCTGCGAAGTCCTTTCCGAGGTGGCGCGGGTGCTCAAACCTGGCGGCCTCTTTCTGTTCGACACAATCAACCGAAACCCGCTGTCGCGCTTTGTTGCGATCACAGTCGCAGAGGATTTCCTCCGCCTGCTGCCAAGGGGCACACATGACCCCGCGCTGTTCATCCGGCCTTCCGAATTGTCCACCGCGCTTGAAAATATGGGGCTCGTATCCGGGCCGATGACGGGCCTTGGACCACGCGGCATCAACCACAAGGGAGACTTCACCTTCGGCCCACTGCCGATACGCAGCGTGATCTACATGGGCGTCGCCCAGAAACCGGGGAGCCTGTGATGCTTGCAATCTCCCTTTTGATCACCGCGCTGCTGTTTGGTGGTATGGTTCTCTATTCCTTCGGTTTCGCGGCCTTCGTCTTCAATACACTACCAGCAGAGACCGCGGCCCTCTCCTCCGACGCGCCTTCCCCCATTTCTACCTGTTTGCCCTAGTAAGTGCCGTGGTCGCGGCAGCCATCGCGCCTGTGAGGCTCGCTGGCGTCTAGAGCTCGGTATCACCTACACCGGGTTTTGAGCACCTGCAAAGAACATCAAACCACCATCGGCATCGTAAATCGGCCTTATGCGCAAGCGGTTCAGGAACGTTGATCCGTCTTTGCGGTAGTTCAAGATATCGATTGTGAAGCGTGTTTGCGCCCTAAGACCCTGACGGATTGCCTCTATAGCATGCGGGTTTGTATCCGGCCCCTGTAAGAAGCGGCAGTTACGACCTATGGCCTCTTCCGGCGAATAGCCGGTCTGACACTCAAACTCATCGCTGACGAAGATCATCGGATTGTCAGGAGCCGACGGGTCGGAGAACACCACGCTCATCTCGACCTCGTCCTCTTCGAGCAGCGATCTTAGATAGCCCTGATCGAGTTGCTGATTTGGCATGGGTCTGTCTCCCGAGCGTGACTGATTTTTCAAAAAACATGAGCAACCTATCAGATCGTCACGCGACGTCGACGCAAAATCCCGAGGTCTCAAAGCCGATGGCTCAGATTCGGGTGCACGGGCATTGCAGAAGAAACCGAACACTCCCCAACGCAGTCGATCCGTTGGAATAGCCCCCTGAAACTGGTCCACCAACTGGGGTAGGATATCCCTAGAATTTAGGATCAGCGATGGCCGGGAAACGAGGGAAACCCGAAGAGATTGTGTCGAAGCATCGGCAAGTTGAAGTCCGGGGGGACAAGGTGCGACGATTGACGAGGCGGCGCGCCAGATCGGCGTAAGGCAACAGACGTTCTATCGATGGCGGCAGCTCTTTGGCGGGATGCAGCGGTCTTGGCTTGCGCGTCTGAAAGAGCTGGAGAAGAAGAACCATGGGCGCCGCCTGGCGCATGGTGGCCCAAAGTGATGCCCTGCCACGTAATCCCGGCCGCCGCAGCAAGCGCGGCGGCTTCGGCCTTGATAGTGCAGGTCGTCTTAGCCCCAAAGGCGCCGCCGATCCGGCAGGACTTTACCATCACGCGATCCGCCGACAGACCGAACGCATCGGCCAGGACATCACGGATGTAGAACGCGTCATGCATACCGGCCCAGACGGTCAGCGTGCCGACCTGCCATTCGGCGAGTGCCGCGCGGGGCTCGATCGGCGCATGCGGGGCCAGCGAGATGTCCACCCGCAGATCGACGTCCCACCGCCCGGCTTCGGGGGCTCCGCCGAGCACGGCGTGCGGCAGTGGCCCCTCGGCCAGATGGCGATCCACGTCCACCGCCGCCGCAAAAACGGCCCGCGGGTGAGGGGTGTCGATGTCCCACTCCAGTTCAAGTGCTTTGGCGATGGCGTCGAGTGCGTCGGGCCGTTCGGCGACGATACCCAGCCCCGGGCCTTGCCGATCCGCGGGCCGCACGCCTCGAAAAGGGCGACGAAGCCGGGCACCGCGCGGGCGGCAGCCGCGTTCCTGTGTCACCGCGACAGGGACAGGGGCCCCGGTTCGTCCACGTGACTCTCGCGCGCGATGCACTTGCCGTGAATGGTTGGATCCTGGACGGCCGGGATCGTTGGCGGGACCTGCCCGCGCACGGCTTAAGAAACTGGCGGTGCCGGAAAGCAGGATCCCGATCAGTTTGGCAGGATCCGTGCACCTCTTCGAGCTGCATCCTGCAGTCCCTTTTCGTGCTTCGGAAGCTCATCAAGCGATGTTATCCAGGGAGCGCGTTCAGACCAGAAGATATGTGCCTGCGGCCGATAAACGGACGACACCTCGAGCGAGTTTGCGTAGAGGTGCGTCTACTCCGGAAAAACCGCCGTCTCGAATGACATTGGTGAGCCGCAGTTGCCGCAGAAGCTGCGCGCAATCCCTTCGCAAGAGTGCCGAACCTGCCAGGGACCTTCCCAAGAGAGGGTGCATCGCCTCACGCCGAACCAGCTGACATAGTCGGCTGACGCCGCGCGGCGGCAGTCGGTGCAATGGCAGATAGCTGCCCACAGGATCGCACCGTCCGACGCCCACCTCACGGCGCCGCAGAAACATCTTCCAGACAGGTTTTTCGACTGTTTTGCCATGCGCGGTAGAGCCTTCTATCGAATGTCTCTATGTGAAGTCGTTCAGAGCGCGAATGCAATGAAGATTGCTGTCATCGCTATGAGAGCCGCCACGCACAAGGCGACAGGTCGCGCGAGGTTGCCATTGAACGGCAGGGCTTTCAGGCCGAGCCCGCCAATGTGCACCTGGAGACAGGGCAGCCCCCCGCTGTCCGCATCGTTCATGAATGGCTCACCGATGTGATCGCCAAAGCGCCCCGAGAGACCCCTGCTACCGAGGGTGTTCGCCGTATCCCAACACATCAACTGCCGGGTCCGGACCGACGCAACATCCCAGCGTCCCGTGCTGTGCATCGTTTACGGAAGTTGGTGAGCCGATTACGCTACGCCCCATGCATCTCCTCGATTTCAACGCGCAACACTTCTCGATCGTTCGGTCGTGGTTCTCGTCGGAGGCGGATGTCGTTCAATGGGGCGGGCCTGCGGTTTCCTTTCCGCTCAGCGACGACCAGTTGCGCGCCATGGTGGCAGAAGGCGAAACCGTCCCGCCCGGGCGAAGATGCTGGATGGTCGAGCATCGTGGGGACATCATCGGCCATGCGCAGCTGGGCCATGACTGGCACCACGGAAACGCGGTTCTGTCTCGCGTGGCCATTGCCCCCGCCGCACGCGGATCGGGTCTCTCCAGACCCTTGGTAACGCGTGTCGTCGACCAAGCCTTTCGGTCACCGCAGATTTACCGCGTGGAGTTGAACGTCTATTCTTGGAACTTGCCGGCGATAAGGTCGTACGAAGGGATTGGCTTCGTTCGGGAAGGATTGCGTCGCGCATCGGTCCGCGTCGGTGACGCCCGCTGGGACACGGTGATCATGGGTCTCTTGCGGCACGAGTGGACCTCGCCCGCTCGGTCTCGGGGATAGTGCGGTCAAGCGTGTTGCAGAACCGCCTGACCAGGGTGGGGTCCGCATCGGCGAAGCCGATCACGAGACCGGGCGGTCCGGGTGCGCCAAAGCCATAGCGCGACAGGGCCGCGACTGCGAAGCCCGCCGAGCCGAGCGCCGCCATGGCTGCCGCCTCTGTCTCCAGCGTGGTCAGTCGCGCCACGAGCTGCAATCCGCCGTCAGGGCGTGACACGTTCATCGCCGCACCGAACCGATCCTCCAGCGCATCCGCCAGCAATTTGCCGTGCGCTGCATAGGCCGATGAGATGCGTCGGATATGGGCGCGCCACGCCCCGTCATCGACGAAGGCCTCGAACGCCGCCTGGGCATGCAGGTTCGCACCGAGCCCGAGGTTGCGCACGCCCTCTCGCAGGGGCGCGACGAGCGGCTCGGGCGCCGCGATCCATCCAAGCCTGAGCGCAGGCATCAGGCTCTTGGCCGCCGATCCTACATAGACAACCACGTCCGGCGCGATCGATTGCAGGGGGGCGACGGCGCGGCCGCGCCAGTGAAACTCGCCGTCGTAGTCGTCTTCGACGATCCAGGCGTCGTGGCGTCGGGCCCAATCCGCCAGCGCCTCGCGCCGGTGCAGCGCCATGCGCACCCCGAGGGGGTATTGGTTCGACGGCGTGACATAGGCAAGTCGGGCAGCGCCGGTGACGCGCCCGATATCGGCGCCGGCGGCGTCGACCGGGAGTGGTGACACGGCCAGACCCGCCGCCGCGAAGGCCGCCCGCGCGCCGGCATAGCCGGGGGTCTCAACGAGCGCGCGGTTGCCCGGTTCCGCCAGGACCTGCGCCAGAAGGTTGAACGCCGCCTGCGCACTGGAGACGACGATAACCTGACCGGCCGAGACCATGAGCCCGCGGTCGGCCGCGAGCCGCGCCGCGAGCGCCGCGCGCAATGACGGCCGGCCCGCATAATCGGCATAGCCCGACATCGGCCCGTGCGACAGGAGCGCCGCCTTGCGCAGGGCACGCGCCCAGGCGGCGCGGGGAAACAGCCGCTCGTCCGGCGCGCCGGGCATGAACCAGCCGGAGGGGGCCGCATAGAGCTCCGCGCGGGCCGGGGCCGCGACCGCCGCCCCGCGGGGGCCCAGCATCACCGCACGCTGGGCGACGGGCGGTATCGTGCTGCCGATCGAGATCTCGAGCACGCGCGGCGCCGCGCCATGCCGGGCCGCGATCGCGCCTTCCGCACGCAACAGGTCGTAGGCGGCGACCACCGTGTTGCGGCTGACCGACAGCGCCGCCGCCGCGGCCCGCGACGAGGGTAGCCGCGCGCCCGCCGGAACGCGCCCCGTCCGGATCGCGTCACGCAAGCCGCGATAGAGTTGCTCGGAGAGCGGCGCCGCATCGCGCCGATCCAAGGAGACGAGCGCCGTCAATGCAAGTGGTTCCATGGGATTGCCGCAAACTGGATCTTTGGAAACAAGACATCGGTGATTATTCAAGGAGCCACTGGATATTGCAACTGCCGAGAGTTTTCGATGCCGCGTGCCGCCCTTTCCGATCGTCCCGCCTATACCCGCATACGCAACGCCAAGCGCGCGGTCGAGGGCCGCGCCGAGGCCTACGCGCTACTGGACAGCTGCCTTTTGGCCTATGTCGCCTTCATTGCGGAGGGCCGGCCAATGACGCTGCCCATGGTCTATGCGCGGGTCGGCGACAGGCTCTACATTCATGGCCATTCCAAGACCCGGATCGTGCGGACAACCGACGGAATCCCGCTGTGCCTGACGGCAACGCGGGTCGATGGGCTGGTTGTGGCGCGCTCGGGCTTTCATCACTCGATGAATTACGCCGGCGTGACGGTGCACGGGACCGGCCGACTGGTGGAGGGCGCGGAAGCGGCGCGCGCGCTCGACGCCATCGTCGATCACCTGCTGCCGGGGCGCAGCGGAGAGGTTCGCGGGATGACGGCGCAGGAGCAGAAGGCGACCCGCGTCATCGCGCTCGACATCGAGGAAATCACCATGAAGCGGCGCGAGGGGCCGCCGGTCGACGACACGGAGGACCTGCAGGCCGGCGGCTGGGGCGGGATTGTGCCCCTGACCGCGACACTTGCCCCGGCCCTAGCGGACGATCACGTCGGCGATACGCCGGAGCCGGACTCGATCGCCGCAGCGCGCGAGAAGTTCTCGCAGGGTGGCCCGGAGTGAGGGGCCGGAGCCTGGTCCGGGCGCTGCCGAGCGGGGGGCGGTCCCTGGGAACGAAAGGCGCGCGACCATGACCCGCATCTTCGTGGTCGACGCCTTCGCCGAAGCGCCGTTTACCGGCAACCCGGCCGCGGTCGTGCCGGACGCGGCGAGGCTGTCGGACGCGGCCATGCAGGGCATCGCGACCGAGATGAACCTCTCCGAGGCCGCGTTTCTGATCGAGACGAATGGCGCCTGCCGCCTTAGGTGGTTCAGCCCGGTGCATGAGGTTGACTTCTGCGGTCATGCCACGATCGCCACCGCGCACGTACTCTCGGCGGAACTTGGTCGGCCCGGCCCGTTCCTGTTCGAGACGCGTGTCGGTGCGCTTCGGGTCGAGACAAGCGCGGACGGCCTCGTCCTTGAGGTCCCGCGACTCGACCCCGAGCCCGTGCCCGCGCCGCCCGCGATCATCGACGAGGCGTTCGGTGCCGATCTCGTCGGCGTGTTCCGCAATTTCGAGAATCTCTTCGTGCGGCTCACCGACGAAGCGGCCGTGCACGCCGCCGATCCGCCGCTCGCGCGTCTCGCGGATCTCTTTCCCCACGGCGTCTGCATCACGGCGCCGGGCCGAAAGGTGGACTTCGTCTCACGCTACTTCGCGCCGGGGGCGGGCATCCCCGAGGACCCGGTGACGGGCTCGACCCACGCGACGCTGGCGCCTTACTGGGCCGCCGAGCTCGGACGGACGCGGCTCGGCGCGCGCCAGCTCTCTCGTCGTGGCGGGGCGCTGCGCTGTGACGTGGGGGCCGACTCCGTCAGTATCGCGGGCCGGGCGGTCACGGTGTTGGACGGCGTATTACGAGCGCCATGCCCGAAGATGCGACGAGGAGGATGAGAGCACGGCCGAAGACGCGCCCCGATCCCTCCGCGTTCGGCCGCGGTCTCGGAGCGGGCCTCGGGGTGAAGCTGCTCGTGTCGGACATGATGGCGGAGCTTGCCTTTCAAACTGGCGCGCTCGCGGTCGAAATCGTCAGGCAGGAACCGTATTTCGCCATCCTGCAGGGATGCGGCGCGACGTGGATGGTCCACGCGGACCGCGCCTACCGCGATCATCCGCTCGGGCATGCGGTGGCGGGGCTGGGCGCGCAGGCAGAACGCTTGCTGAACCTCTCGCGACTGACCGCCGAGACCTCGGATCTCGCCGTTGTCTTCGGAGATTTCAACGTGGAGCCGGGCAGCACGACCCTTCGTCTGTTCGAGGAGCAGGGCATGACGGAGCTTGTGACGAACCGGGCCCATGGCGGCACGCGCACCTCCTTCTACCGCAAGCCCGGCAAGTTCGCCGATTACATGCTCGTCTCCGACACCAGCCGCGTGAAGCGGTTCGACGTGACCCGCAGTCCGGAGGTGTCCGGCCATTGTCCGCTGTTTCTGGAGACCCGGTAGATGATCGTGACCGATGGCCCTTCCTCGGCCTTGGATTGCGGGGACCGAACATGACGCACCGGACGTTTCCAACACCCGAAACTCGACCGGAAAACGCGCTGCCTCGGTGGCGAATGTCGCAACTATGGAAGCTAATCACATGGATGCACTGAAGATAAATCGCGCGAATGCAGAACATTATGTCTGGGCTGATGTCTGCGACGGATGGCGCTTGCTCGATGGACAGGACCTGAGTGTCATCGAGGAGGAAATGCCGCCAGGGACCCGCGAGACCCGGCATGTCCATATGCTGGCGAACCAGGTTTTCTATGTGCTGGGCGGAACGTTGACGATCGAGATTGGGGGTAACCTTGTCCATCTGCATGCAGGTGATGCCTGCAATGTCAAACCGGGTCAGAAACACCAGGCACAAAACGTGAGTGGTGAGCCGGCCCGGTTCCTCGTCATCTCGGCGCCAACGAACTGGGCAGATCGACAGCAGGTCTGAGCACACGGATTTGGAGAGGCCCAGCATTCCCATTGGCTGTCCGCCTGTCTGCAAACCATCCGGGAATTCCAGGCTCGGGCGACTGGGGAGCCGGTTTTGCGGCCGCCTGACAGGTGAAGGCGGTCTCTTCCTGGTGGACAGAGTTGTTCCCGGAATGGAACAGCGGGCTTCCGGCCCAATACTAGTGCTTGGTATGCTGGCTGGGCGAGACATCGTTTTTTGTCGTTGCCTCGCTGATCATTTCGCTGGCGCGGCTCAACTCTCTGGCGTGGAATTCCAGCTCGTTTCCGCCCTCTTGTGGTCCGCGTGCCAGGGCGCGTGCCATGTCGAAGAAGCCTTTTCCGGGCAGTCCGCTCTGCCCACGACTGACGGCGCGCGCTGCGATGAAGGGCCGGCCGGCCGCGGCATCCTCGCGCATCGTGGTCTCCAGCGCCGCGGTGACCTTTCCGACCGAGCCGGGCATCCACAGCCCGAGGGCGCGCGCGAGGGCGCCATAGGTGATCGGTATCTCATCCGGTGGCAGAGCTTCCAGATGGGTGCGGACGCGGTTCGGGAGGGTCTGTTCCTTGCCGGCGGCCGCCTCGATCACCCGCGGCGGCGGGATCTCGCGGGCTGCGCCGTCGGCATTGATCTCGGCTGCCCAGGCGCGGCTGCCACTGCGCAGGACGATCCGCGTTTTGCCCTTATCTGAATCCTCACCGGTTTCGGTCACCCCAACAACGGCGCCGCTGCGCAGGCCCTCGCGCAGCGTCTCCGGCGTCATGCCGAGGCGCGGCGCAAGGAATTCGGGGTCCACGGTAACTTGTCCGTTTTCCAACCCGATCACGCTGGCAGGGATCGGTCGGTTCAGGATGGGCGAGCCGCCCCCGCCGCGCGCAAAGAAGGGGTTGCTGCCCGCAGCGTGGTCGGTGACATCGACGATTTCGCCGATCTGCGGCAAGGCGGCGCGCAGCATCCGTTCGACGCCCTCCCGCAGCGTGGCGGCCGAGGCCGCGCAGCCCTGGCAGCCGCCGGACATGCGCAGATAGACTGTGTCGCCCTCGACCCTTTCCACCGCGATATGGCCGCCATGCGCGGCGACCGCGGGGTTGACCTGCTGGTCCAGCAGGTCCGCGACAGCGTTCAGCAGATCGGCGCCGGGATCAGCATCCTCCGGCCCAGGGTCAGGTCCCAGCGGCGCCTCGGCTGCGTCGAGAACGCGCCGGATCGCCGCGGCGATGGCCGGCTTCAGCACCGCCCAGTCAGCATCGGCGTCCTTCTGCACCCAGATCGTCGCGTCACGGACTTCGGCCCGCATCGGGCCCTCCAGCGCGAAGAGCGCGCGCGCAAGCGGTGCGGCGTCGGTCGGCTCGAGGCGCCCCCCGCGCCCCTTCTGGACGGGCGCGTCGAGGAGGAAGGCCATCGCGTTCGGGTCGCCGGCCGAGGCCTGGGCGCGGATGCGTCGGCGGGTCGGTGTCTCAGACATCCTCGAGCTCCGTGTCGGCCAGCGCGCGCAGCGCCTTGAAGGTGTAGATCCCGGTGTCGTGCCCGTCGCTGAAGGCCATGCCGAGCGCGTAGTTCCCGACGCTCCAGACCCGCGTCAGCCCAATGTCGAGCGGCACGCTGTCCGGGTCGAGCAACCGCGCGCCGCTCATTTCCTCGCGGCATTGCGCGCATTGGCAGGCGAGGCGCAGGTCGCGATCGGCAAGGCGCTTTGCTGTGCCGTCGCACCAGCGCAGGATCAGCGCACCCGCCTCGTGGTCGAGCGCGGCAAGTCGCTCTGCCGACCCGCCGGGGGAGGTCGGCGCGGGCGCAGGTTTGCCGGAGCCGTCTGCGAGCGTCCAGGCGAAGGGGGTCGCGATCCCGTCTGCTTTCTGGCCCGACCCTCCAAGCGTGGCGGCGATCTGGCGATAGGCCGCCGCGGCCGGACTGTCGGGCGCGTCGTGCACGAGCGGCCGCCCTTCGTCGCCGCAATCGACCACGTTGGGGTCGAGCGGCACCTTGCCGAGGAAATCGACACCGAGGTCGCGCGCGATGGCCTCGCCACCGCCCTGGTGGAAGATGTGTGTGACGGTGCCGCAGGACGGGCAGGTGAAGCCGCTCATGTTCTCGATCACGCCAAGGACCGGGACGCTGACCTGCTCCATCATGCGTAGGCCACGCCGGGCGATCTTCAGGCTGACGTCCTGCGGCGTGCTGACCACCACGGCACCCGATAGCGGAAAGGCCTGCGCCAGCGTCAGCTGGATATCGCCTGTTCCCGGCGGCAGGTCCAGAAGCAGCACGTCGAGTGCGCCCCAGTCCACCTCACGCACGAACATCTGCAGGTATTTGGTGACCATCGGCCCACGCAGGATCGCCGGGGCGTCGTCGTCCGTCAGCATCGCCATGGAGATGACCTTGACGCCCTTCGCCTCGGCCGGTATCACCTGTCGGTCCGGCGACATTGCGGGCTTGGTCGCGGCAATGCCCAGCATGCGCGGGATCGACGGGCCGTAGATATCGGCATCGACCACGCCGACGGACAGCCCGGCGTCGGCCATCGCAACGGCGATGTTGGCCGTGACTGTTGATTTGCCCACACCCCCCTTGCCGCTGCTGATTGCGATCATGCGGGGCGCGTTGGCCGTTTCAGCCTGCGGCATCTCGGTCTCCCTTACTGTTATTCTCTGGCATCGGTGCGTAGCTCGCACAGAGCTTGGTCGTTTCGTCGGCCGCCAGTTCCGCCGCCATGCAGGCACAATAGGCCGCGTCTGCGGTCATGCCGAAGTGACTGCAGTCGCGGCACGTCCCGAAAGCGGGGCCATGCCTCTTCGCGGCGAGGGCAGAGGCAAGCCCGGACAGCGTGGTCAGGACCTGAGCGCGCTCGGCACCATCGAGATCGTCGATCAGGCCGACCAGGACCCGCAGCGGATCGTTGTCGAGCATCGCGCGGCCCTTGTCGGTCAGGTCGAAACAGACACTGCGCCGATCCCGTTCGGAGCGGGCACGAGAAACCAGTCCTGGCCGCTCGAGCGACTTGATGATCTGCGAGGCGGTCCCCCGCGTCGTGGCCTGAAAGCTGGCGAAAGCCGACGGTGTCCGGGTGCTGCCGTTGGATCGTGCGAAAAAGCGCAGGCAGGTCCATTGCGCCGCCGTCAACTCGGAGCGCGCATCCTCGCTCTGGACCGCGCGCCCGAGATGCACGAGAAGCTCCGCAATCCTATCCGACGGGTGTGACTCACTGATCATGGGCAGTTGATAGCGAATCGAAACTATTTTGACAATCGCTTGTCGTTTGAAGCAGTCGATTTCAAATGTGCCATCGCAACGAGAAGGCCGTTCACGACCCGCGCCAATGGCGCCCCCGTCGCATGCGCAGGCCGGACATGCTGTCTGCCGCCGAGCAGGAGCGCGACCATGTGCGGGCCCGACAGGACGATGGGCAAAGACGCACGCGTCAGCCCCAGCGTTTCGCGCAGGACAAAAACAAGCGGTGTGTCGGAATGGGCAAGGTCAAATTCATGAACCTGTCCGTTGATGGAAAGTTGGCAGGCCATGTCAAATCCGTAATTAGGCTCTGGACTCATAGCCAATAGATGACGGTTGCGGCGGGCGCGATTGCTGAGAGGAAGACTTTCGGACAGCGGTCGTAGCGTGTGGCAACACGTCGCCAGTCCTTGAGCCTGCCAAACATGATCTCGATCCGGTTGCGCCGCTTGTAGCGGCGCTTATCGTATTTCACGGTTGTCTTGCGCTGCTTCCGACCGGGGATACATGCG
>JAAAPE010000149.1 GCA_009908385.1 Gammaproteobacteria bacterium | reverse complement strand
AAGCGTAAGCGCTTCGCCGATCACCTCCTGCCGGGCTGAGGCTGGATGTGCGAGTCCTTCTGCGGAGGTGAGGCAGGATTGGACGGCAAAATGGGCGGCTCTTTAGACGGCTATGCGGGCAGGGTCGAGGTTCTCGAGGGGCGCTCGGGTCGTCGCATGCGGAGCGAGGCGGAACGGGCGCGGATCGCGGCTGAGAGTCTGGTGCCTGGGGCGAAGGTGGCGGACGTCGCGCGGCGGCATGATGTGACGCGCTGGCAGGTCTATGACTGGCGCAGGAAGCTCAGGTCCGGCGATCTGGTGGTGCCGGCCGAGGCGATGCGGGAACCGATGTTTGCCGCGCTGGTCGTGGAGCAACCGGAACCGGCTCCGCCGGCGCCCATGAAGGGCAGCGGTGAGACACGGCCGAGCCGGATCGAACTGGTGGTGGACGGCGTCGTGCTGCGCGTGCGGTCAGATGTCGACGAGGAGCATCTGACCCGGATGGTTCGTGCGATCCGGGCGGCGTCGCGATGATCTCCCCCAGTGGCGGACTGCGGGTCTTTGTGGCGACGCGCCCCGTGGACTTCCGCAAGGGTATCGACGGCCTGGCGCTGGTCGTGCAGGAAGTGATGGGTCTCGACCCATTCAGCGGCGCGGCTTTCGTTTTCCGGGCGAAGCGCGCGGACAGGATCAAGATCCTGGTCTGGGACCGGACCGGCATGGTTCTCGTGCACAAGCGCCTCGAGGACGCCAAGTTCGTCTGGCCGCAGGTGCAGGACGGCGTGATGAAGATGTCACCCGCCCAGTTCTCGGCTCTGTTCGAGGGGCTCGACTGGCGACTGGTGCGCCCCGAACGCGTGCGGCGACCGGACCTGGCAGGATAGCTGCGGCAGAGTGACTCGGCGTGGCATTCTCAATGGCGGGCCGCCCGTCCTTGTGCTTGATCGCGGTCATGACCGACACAGCCTTGGCCGAAGAGAATGCCCGCCTGAAGACCCGCCTCGCGGAGACCGAGGCGGCGCTGGCGGATGCGGTCGAGGCGCAGCGGCGGCTGGAAAGCATTGTCGGCGAACTGCGCCGGGAGAAGTTCGGGCGGAAATCCGAGAAGCTCGACCCCGAGCAGTTCAACCTGCCGCTCGAGGATGTCGAGATGGCCCAGGGCGTGCTCAAGGCCGCGCAGGAGAAGGCCCGGCGCGCACTGAAAGGACAGGGCTCCGCCGAACGCGGCACGCCGAACCGCAACCGCGGCCATCTCCCCAAGCATCTGCCCCGGGTCGAGCGGATCATCGAGCCGGCGACCACGCTGTGGTCGCCATTGGAGCGCCATTGGTCCGAGCGACAATGGCGACGCGGTTGCGGCGAGATGGCCAGGATCGGCGAGGACGTCTCCCAACGGCTCGATGTCGTGCCGGCCCAGCTCCGCGTGCTCGTCACCCGCCGCCCGAAATACGCCTGCCGGCGCTGCTCGGTCGCGGTGGCCCAGGCCCATGCCCCGGAACATGTCGTGCCCGGCGGCCTGCCCACAGAGGCGCTGATCGCGCAGGTCATGGTGGCGAAGTTCGGCGATCATCTTCCGTTTTACCGCCAAGCCGAGGTCTACGCCAGGCAGGGGATCATGCTGGACCGGGCCACGCTCGGTAACTGGGTCGGTCGCGCCTGTTTCCACCTGCGCCCAATCGTCGATCACATCCGGGAGAGGCTGAAGGGGGCGGACCGGATCTTCATGGATGAAACCCGCGCGCCGGTGCTCGATCCGGGGCGGCGAAAGACCAAGACTGGCTACTTCTGGTCCATCGTCTCGGACGACCGCGGGCATGGCGGTGCCGGGCCACCGGTCGTGATGTTCCACTATGCGCCCGGCCGCGGCGCTGCGCATGCGCTCAGATTCCTCGAGGGCTATCGCGGGAGCTTCGTGCAATGCGACGGCTACGACGCCTACGACAAGCTCACCGGGGTCGATCGTATCGAGGGACCGTGGACGCTTGTGCACTGCTGGACCCACGCACGCCGACGCTTCGTGAAGCGGCTGGAAAAGGATGGCTCGCCGATCGCCGAGGAGGCGCTGCGCCAGATCGCCGAACTCTACGCCATCGAGAAGCGCGTTCGCGGCGCCGCGCCGGACGTGCGTCTCGCGGCCCGGAAGGAGTTCTCGGCCCCCATCGTTGCCGCCTTCAAGCCCTGGCTCGAAGCCCAGCTCTCCCGCATTCCCCGGTCCTCGAAACTGGCCGAGGACATCCGCTACACGCTGGCACGCTGGCCCGGTCTGACATGGTTCCTGGAGGACGGCCGGCTGGAACTGGATACCAACCCGGTCGAGAACCAAATCAGGAAAATTGCCCTGACGCGGAAAAATGCACTCTTCGCCGGGCACGAGGTCGGCGCCGAGAATTGGGCGATACTCGCCAGCCTCATCGCCAACTGCAAGATGAACGATATCGACCCGGCCAGCTATCTGACAAACACGCTGCGCGCCCTGCTCGACGGACACCCCAAGAGCCGCATCGAAGACCTCATGCCCTGGACCTTCGCACCCGCGTCAAGCCTCGCCGCATAGGGCGACGGCTGAGCGCTTACGTT
>JAAAPE010000083.1 GCA_009908385.1 Gammaproteobacteria bacterium | reverse complement strand
CCGGGCTCATCCGTCAGGATGACCGCGCGAAACGCGCGGCTTACAATCAGTTTTCCAGCGCCCGTAGCTCAGCTGGATAGAGTACCGCCCTCCGAAGGCGGGGGTCGCAGGTTCGAATCCTGCCGGGCGCGCCATCATCGATCGAAGCCCCGTCCCGTGACGGGGCTTTTTCGTTTTCTTGGGCCCCTGTCCGAGCCTGCGCCACTCGATCCGAAAGTGCCTGGACTGACCGGCTTCAACGGTGCCGGATCTTCCTGCGTCGACACGAGCACCTTACCCGTTTAGCGAAGGCCTGATTACCATGTTGTACCCGCTAATGGTCGAAGAACCCAAGCGGGGTCAGAGTTTTCCTACTCGCAGATGGCAGTTTTCCTATTGAAGCAGGACAGCGTTCGTCTACCCTGAAGTCCGTGACGTCCATGAACTCCTCGGTTGAGCGGGGTGGAGTTGTTGGCTATATGAATGGCTGGTGTTTCACCATCGATCGTCTTCCTTCGGTCTCGCCGATCGGTGTTCGGGCCATCCTAAGCGCCCTTGCTGGTCCGGGGAAGATGGTTTTTGCTTTTGTCTGTCCAGAACGTTCCCGAGGCGCCGCATGAAGATCAGTCCGTCACTGAAAATCTCGAACGTCTTGGCTCTGCTCGTGCTCTCGATCATGGTTTACACGATCTGCGAGATCGGCGCTCAATACGTTTTTCCATCGACTTATGAAATCCGTCTCTCGAGTCTGTCTTCAGAGGAGCTGGCCGTTGTCTCCGGGTCTCAGGCAAGTGGTCATCCGGGTGATCTGGGCTCTGATGTCAGGGTGTACCCGGAAAACGCCCCCGGTCGGTCGGCGGATACGGTTCTCGTCATTGAAGCGCAGGCCGTAAACCGGGGCTTTTCGCTGGTGGGACGGATTCTCGGTAATTTGCAATTGAATGAACATGACGGGCGACTCTCCATAAGCAGAACGCCACATGTCGCGAGCAAGTACTTCGCCCTGGCAGTTGCCGGCCTGGTCTGCGTCTTTGCGCTTGCATTGCGTTCGTTATGGAACCTCTGAACAACTCTGCGCGGAGCGCGTTTCAGTCGGAAAAGCCGCAGATCGTGTGGTGCGCACCGAGCGACAGTAGCCGTAGCTACGGCCGAGGGGCGCAATGCGCGAGATGCGGCTTTTCCGGCGAAACCCTTCGGGACGGGCCTTTGCGGGGTCTCCGCCTCGTTTGGGCTCGCTCATTTGGAATGACCAAACCACGCTCGCCCAAGCCAAGCCGGAGCCTCCCGCAAAGGCGCCGTCGCGCCCGCGCAGAGTTGTTCAGAGGTTCCTTAACTGGTTTGTCAGAACAGCGTCATCACTAACAGCCCACAGGGTTGAGGCACAGGGCGATCGGCGTCGCGTCCCAAAATCGAACCTGGTCGGAATTGAGGCGTCTCCGCGTTACTCAATCAACGAAATCAACCGAGCCGATCTGGTAGAGAGGGGCTGTTTCAGGGCTGGTAACTTCCGCCCAGACAAACCCTTCGAATTCAATCACGGCCCGTTCCTCGGGCATTCTTGTCATTTCGATCCGGGACAAAGACAACCCCGACTCGTCGAACGCTGAGCCGTCACGAACAATACGATCGATCGCGAGGCAGTTGTCCCGGCCGGTGGCAATGATGAGTTCAGCCTGACTGCCTTCTTCGTGGAGATAGCTGCAGCCCCTGAGCGAGTCGCTGGTGATTCCGCCGGTGATCTCCAGCACATGCTTCCAGACGGCGTCGTATTGCGCGCGTTCTCCCACATCACTTTCTCTGTCAAGCGTGGACTTGATCGTCGATAGCACGTCCATGGCGTCCCGGGAATCGAAGTCTGCGGGAACGTACAGTTCGCTGACGGTTTTTCCTGACGGCGTGATCCGCCCATCGAAAGCGAGCGAGAATAGTGCAGAGACGAAATGCGAGGGCTTGTTGGCTGCCAGTTCTTCGAGAAACGGCAGGCTCGATCCAACGTCGATCGCAAACAAGGGCCAGTCGGAAATATCGAGCGTCCCGTTTTCGCCTGTCATGAGTGAGGCGCTGGCGCTGGGACAGGTTGTGCCGGCCCAGGCTGTTATGCCAGCTGGCCCGCATATCAGGGAGAATCCAGCCACCAGCAGCAGGCTTGGCAGCAGTGGCTTCTTCGGGCGGGCGCCGGTTAATTCGTTCAGCCAGCGCACTTATTCCGTCTGACTGGTATGAACGCTTGCGATTTCGTAAACGGGGCTTTCGGGTTGCCGTCTGTCCGCGAGGATTCTGGTTTGCGCTTCGAACGACATATCCGGAAGATCGTTCGCGACTCGATACGAGCGAATCAGGACCTCCAGTCTGTCCGGGGCGAGACGAATGATCTCGACTTCGAGCCAACGGTCCAGCGGACCCATGAAGGAGTTTTCGGGTTTGATCGGCCGTTCGTCGAGCAGCAGGCTATGTCCGGACGCCTTTCGGCGCTCCAATGCCTCAGTGGACATTTCCACGGACGTAAGCGCCTGCGTCGAGATGCTCCTCTCGATGCCCTGAAGCGCTTCGATATGCTCGTAACGCAGGAGGGCGGCGGCGTGATGGGGATACTCGGAGCTGATGCGGTCAAGCTCGGAGAGATTGGAACTGAGCTCGAGGTCGAAAACGACTTTCGGCAGTGATTGCCCGGATGGACGGTCGGCCGGCGATTGGCTGGCCGAAGCGCGCGGGCTCCCCTGATTTCCGGCGATGATGAGTTCGCAAGGACCACTGCACACTGTGCATGATGATGCAGTCGGTATTGCGGAAGTGATGTAAGCACATGGCGCATGAGCGGCACCGCATGATCCACAGAACATGCCGGAACCCTGGCAATTTACAATCTTGTGTGTCTTGCAGTAGTCGTGTTCACAATCACCGTAAATCTGGCAGAACGCTGCCACGTCAAAGGATAGGCAGAGCAATCCAAAGAGGATCAGAACCCTCGCAGACATTCGGTTCATTGGTGAGTTCTCCTACTGACGCCCCGGGTGGGTCTATCAATTCTCGAAGGGGCTGTCAAGTCAGGCGTTAGGCCACTGGCGGATCAAGCGGTGCAGCGTTTCAACCAGGCTTCTTCACCAAGTTCAGAAACTCGCGGCTGATCGACGCATCGGCGGCGACCCGCCGCCAGAATTCACGCGTCAGCTCTTTTGCGCGCTCCCAGACGGGAAGAAGGGCGCTGACGGGTGCAGGCGGTTGCAGCGGTGCGGCCGGCAGCATGCCTGCCGTTGGCGGCCGGCGCCCGGTCTTTGAAGCGCCCGGTACAGGTCGTCCTTTGTGGCCATTGCGAAAAGATAAGTGAAAAGATAATCGAGTGCGAATCGCCTTAAGTAAGGGGGGGGGTTACAGGAGATTGGTTGGCCAGACCTGAAAAGATAATTGGCACGAGCGGGGTGCTCTCCTCGCTCCCCGGGTCGGGCGAAGCTCGGGGCGGTCGAGGCCCGGGTCAGCCCGACCGACGACACTCGGCGGCCGAGTCCTTCGCCGACAGGATCCGCTCGATCACGCTCTCCAACTCCGGAATCCACCGCAACACCACGACCAGGTCGTTGCAGTCGTCGACGTAGATGTAGTTCCCGCCGAAGCCCGCCGCCCAGTAGGCGCTTTCCGGAGCGGCCGGGATGCGCTCCTGATCGGTGTTGAGCCACCACATGTAGCCGTAGTCGGGGCGGGCCTCGGTGGGCTCGCGCAGCTGGTCGAACCAGGCGTCGGGGATCAGGCGCCGGCCGTCCCAAACGCCCCGCTCGAGGAACAGCAGGCCGTAGCGCGCATGGTCGGCGGTGCTGATGAACAAGCCGCCGCCGAAGTGGCCGCCGCCGGAGACCGACTGCATGCGCAGCCCGTCGAGTTCGATCCAGGAATTCTCGTAGCCGTGCCAGCGCCAGGTGTTCGAAGCGCCGATGGGGTTCATGATGGCCTCGCGCAGGACCACCGGCAGCGGCTCGCGGAATACCTGCAGCAGGGCGTAGGCGAGCAGGTTGACGCGCACGTCGTTGTACTTGAAGTGCGTGCCGGGCTCGTGCAGGTCGCGGTTGCGCCATTCCTCCAGGCTGTCGCCGACGGGACGGTCGGCCCAGTCGGGGGTTTCCCAGAGCGTGCCCGACCAGTCGGAGGTCTGCTGCAGCAGGTGGTGCCAGGTAATCCGCGCATTGTGCTCACTGCTGAATTTTCCGTCGGTGACGTATTCGCCGACCGGATCGTGCAGGGACTCGATCAGGCCGCGCTCGACCGCCAGCGCGGCCAGGGTGGACAGGTAGCTCTTGACCACGCTGAAGGTCATGTCGACGCGATGAATGTCGCCCCACTGCGCGACGATTCTCCCGTCGGACAGGATCATGCCGCTGTCGCTCTCACGCGGTTTCGTCGGGCCGAGGACGCGGTAGCCGGGTTCGCGGCCCGTGTAGGTGTCGAGCAGGACCTGGTGCAGGTCGGCCGGCTCGGTCTCGGCGCGCTCGCGGGCTACGGCGAGCGCCTCGGCGAGCCGCCCGGCGTCGAAGCCCGCTTCCTCGGGCGCGACGGTTTCCCAGGCGAACCGCGGCGGGAAACGGGTGTCTGCGGCCGCGAAGCCCGCGACGGTGATCGCGGCCAATGCGACGAGTAGGGCGGGCGGCTTCGAAAGCGGTGTGCGGCGCATGGGATGACCTTCCGGGTGAACCGTCCGGGAGCATAGCATCGGCCGCTCCCGGCGCCCGAAGCGGGGCCGCCAGAGCTTGACATTCGGGCGCTTTTTAACAATGCTGTGAGGCGCTTCGTGCTTTGCGTTTTTCGGTGGGCCGCTTTAAGCGGGTCTGTCGCGGAAACGAGCTGCAGTTGGAAAGTTCCGGCGAGGGAGCCGGTATCCTGCGGCGCGAGGCACGATCCCGGGCCTGGGGCCCTGCGTGCCGGGACAACCGGGCGCGCCCGCCACAGGGCCCATCCGTTTATTATCGAGGGAGATTCCTTTTCCAATGAGCAAGATGCTGAAGTTCGGCCCGAACCTGCGGGCCGCCGTGGGCGTATTGGCCCTTGTTTTCGGTCTTTCGAGCCTGGCCGCGGCCAGTGTGCCCCCGGAGTCGCTCGACGGCCCGGAACAGGCCGCCTACCAGGCCGCGATGAGCCACGTGCGCGACCAGCTGCCGGCCTTCGGGCTGAATGCGGACGATGTCGCCGATCTGCGGATCACCGACGCCTATACCAGCGGCCACAACGGCGTGACGCACATCTACCTGCAGCAGTACGCCAACGGCATCGGCATCCACAACGCGCTGATCAACGTCAACGTGCTGCCCGACGGCTCGATCCTCAACGACGGCAGCCGCGCCTACGGCGCCCTGGCCGATCACGAACTGGCCGCCGAGCCGCTCGTCCTGGCGCGCGAGGCGGTGGAGTTCGCGGCCCTGGCCTCGGACCTCACGCTTGAAGAGTCGCTGCAGGTCCTCGAGGCGCCCGCCGGGGTCGATCAGGCCATGGTGTTCAGCGACGGCGGCATCTCGCTCGAGCCCATTCCCGCCCGGCTGGTCTACGCCCCGGACGAGCGCGGCAGGCTGCACCTGGCCTGGCGCGTGGAGATCTACGAACGCAGTGCCGAACACTACTGGCGCACCTTCGTCGATGCGATCGACGGGCGCGTGATCTCGCAGGAGGACCTGGTCATCCACGATCGCTGGGATAGCCTGCACGCGCCGGAAGGCAGCGACAGCCACCATCGCGCCCAAGCTGTTGCGCCGCGCCTGCGCGACAGCGGCGGCACGCTGCAGACGACCGCCGACGGCTCGAGCTACCGCGTCTACGAGATGCCCAAGGAACATCCCAATGACGGCCCGCGTACGCTGGTGTCCGAGCCGGCCCTGGCCGCGGCCTCGCCATTCGGCTGGCACGACATCAACGGCGTCGCCGGCGCCGAGTACACGATCACCCGCGGCAACAACGTCCACGCCTACCAGGACCGTAACAACTCCAACTCGTCCTCGGGCGACGAGCCCGACGGCGGACCGGGCCTGGATTTCGACAACCCGCTCGATCTCAGCGACCCGCCCAGCGGCTACATCGACGCGGCGGTGACCAACCTCTTCTACTGGAACAACCTGCACCACGACCTGATGTACGTGCGCGGCTTCGACGAGGCGGCGGGCAACTTCCAGGTCAACAACTACGGCAACGGCGGGGCCGGCGGCGACGACGTGCGCGCCGAGGCGCAGGATGGCGCCGACGTGGGCAACGCCAACAACGCCAACTTCTTCACCCCGGCCGACGGTTCGCGCCCGCGCATGCAGATGTACATCTGGAACCTGACGACGCCCGACCGCGACGGCGACCTCGATGCCGGCATCATCCTGCACGAGTACGGCCACGGCATTTCCATCCGCCAGACCGGCGGCCCGGCCACGTCGTGCCTTAACAACGCGGAGCAGGCCGGTGAGGGCTGGAGCGACTGGCAGACCATCGTCTACACCGCCGTGCCCACCGATACGGCCACCACCAACCGGGGCGTGGGCACCTATTCCCTGGGCCAGGCCGTCGACGGCCCCGGCATCCGTGCCTTTCCCTACAACACCGACATGGGCGTCGACCCGCGCACCTACGCCGACACGCAGACCGCGGCCGTGCCGCACGGCGTCGGCTCGATCTGGACCGCCATGCTCTGGGACATGTACTGGAACCTGGTCGACGAATACGGCTTCAACCCCGATTTCTACGCCGACTGGGACCAGGGCGGCAATCTGCTGGCCATGCAGCTGGTCAACGACGGCCTGAAACTGCAGCCTTGCAGTCCGGGCTTCGTCGACGGCCGCGACGCCATCCTGGATGCCGACCAGGCGCTGACCGGCGGCGCCAACGAGTGCCTGATCTGGGAAGCTTTCGCCAAGCGCGGCCTGGGCTTCAGCGCCGATCAAGGCAGCTCGAACAGCAACGGTGACAACAGCGAAGCCTTCGATCTGCCGGCGGCCTGCCAGTTCGGCGAGGTCACCCCGCAAGCCGCGGCGGCCTGCGCCGGCGATCCGGTTGATTTCGAGGTCGCCCTGGGCGGTGGCTGGGGCGCGCCGGTCAGTCTTTCGGCCAGCGGCCATCCCGGCACAGCCAATTTCAGCCCGAACCCGGTTTCGGCGCCCGGCAGCTCGACTCTGACGATCGGCAACACCGGCGGCGAAGCAGCCGGCACCTACAATTTCGACGTGCTCGCGACCGACGGCACGGACAATACGAGCTTCCCGCTGGTCCTCGAACTGTTCGACCAGGCCCCTCCGGCCGCGGTGGCCTCGTCGCCGGCCGGCGGCGCCTCCGACGTGCCGGTGCGCCCGACCCTGACCTGGAGCCCGGTTGCCGACGCCAGCGAGTACCTGGTGGAGATCGCGACCGACGCCAGCTTCAACAATATCGTCGATTCGGCCAACGTGGCATCCGCCACCTACCAACCGGCCACCCCGTTGGCGCCGAGCACCACCTATTACTGGCGCGTTCAGGCCCTGAACCCCTGCGGCTCGGCAGCGACGTCGGAAACCGTCAGCTTCACGACCGCCAACGTGATCGAGCTCTGCGAAGAGCCGGCGGTGGCCATTCCGGGAACCGCGGGCGGCGTGGACGATATCCTGAACGTGTCGGCAACGGAGAACATCGCCGACATCGACGTTTATCTCCGCGGCCCCCACACCTGGGTCGGGGATCTGGTGTTCAGCCTCACCCATCCCGACACCACCACCGCAGCCGTGTTGGTCGACGGGCCGGGTATTCCCGCCTCGACCTTCGGCTGCGAGAACAACGATTTCGACCTCTGGCTCGACGATGAAGGGAGCGACGGTCCGGTCGAGGACATGTGCGGCAGCCCGGCGCCGGCGCTGTTCGGCAATGCGACGCCCAATCAGACCCTGTCGACCTTCGACGGCCTGTCGGCCAACGGCGACTGGACGCTGAATGCCAGCGACACCTACGCTTCCGCGGATGATGGCACCCTGAATGAATGGTGTCTGCGGATCGCGCTGGAAGCTTCCGGCAGCGGGCCTTACCCCGTGACCGCGGCGGTCGGCAGCGGCAGCGGCAGCATCTCGCCGGCCAGCCAGTCGATCGTCGACGGCGGCAGCGCCAGTTTCTCGGTGATTCCGGATCCCGGCTTCGAAGTGGCCTCGGTCACCGGCGATACCTGCTCGCCCTTCGACGCCGGCGGCGGCGAGTGGACCGCCAACGGCATCGTCCAGGCCTGTTCGGTGACCGCTAACTTCGATCCGCTGGTCGTGGACTACACGGTGACGGCCTCCGTGGGCGCCGGAAACGGCAGCATCACGCCGGCCAGCCAGTCGGTCAGCGATGGCGGTACCGCCAGCTTCACCGTCACGCCGGATACCGGCTGGTCGGTGGCCTCGGTCACGGGCGATACCTGCACGCCGACGGACGACGGCGGCGGCAGTTGGTCGGCGAGCAGCATCACCGCCGACTGCGACGTCACGGCGAGCTTCACGATCGACAGCTACACCGTGACGGCGGCGACCGGCAGCGGTCAGGGCAACATCACGCCGGCCAGCCAGTCGGTCGACCACGGCGGCACGGCCGGCTTCACGGTCACGCCGGACAGCGGCTGGTCGGTGACCTCGGTCACGGGCGACACCTGCACGCCGACCGACGACGGCGGCGGCAGTTGGTCGGCGAGCAGCATCACCGCCGACTGCGACGTCACGGCGAGCTTCACGATCGACAGCTACACCGTGACGGCGGCGACCGGCAGCGGCCAGGGCAACATCACGCCGGCCAGCCAGTCGGTCGACCACGGCGGCACGGCCGGCTTCACGGTCACGCCGGACAGCGGCTGGTCGGTGGCCTCGGTCACGGGCGATACCTGCACCCCGACCGCCGCCGGCGGCGGCAGCTGGACGGCGAGCAACATCACTGCCGCCTGCTCCGTCACGGCGAGCTTCACGATCGACAGCTATACGGTGACGGCGGCGACCGGCAGCGGCCAGGGCGGCATCACGCCGGCGAGCCAGTCGGTCGACCACGGCGGCACGGCCGGCTTCACGGTCACGCCGGATGCCGGTTGGTCGGTGGAATCGGTCACGGGTGATACCTGTACCCCGACCGATTCCGGCGGCGGCAGCTGGATGGCGAGCAACATCACCGCCGCCTGCGCCGTCACGGCGAGTTTCGAGATCAACAGCTACACCGTGACGGCCTCGGCGAACACCGGCGGCAGCATCACGCCGACCTCGCCGCAGTCCGTCGATCACGGCGAGACGCTACAGTTCACCGTCGACGCCGACTGGGGCTACGGCCTCGACACGATCGGCGGCAGCTGCGGCGGCAGCCTGTCGGGCGACGTCTTCACGACCGATCCGGTCGAGGAAGACTGCACGGTGGAAGCGCTCTTCGAAGCACTGGTCGACGAACTCTTCGACGACGACTTCCAGGCCACGCCTCCCTGACTGGAGGCTGATCCGCTCCCGGCCTCTTCCGGAGGCCGGCGGCTGACTGCATGAACCGCCCGCGCACCGGACTCCGGTCGCGGGCTTTTTTTCCTTGTTCGTCGCCGCCGGCTGGCTATACTGACGCCCATGTTCGATATTCGCGTGTTGCTCGCACTGGCGGCCCTGGTCGTGTTCCTGCCCGCTCGATCCGAAGTTCCCGACTGCGGGAGCCTGGCCGAGCGCGCCGAGTCCATCCGCGCGATGCGCGATCGCGATCCGGCCGCCGGGGTCGAACAGGGCCGTGATCTGATCGAACAACTCGATGCGGCGAGTGTGTCGTGTCCTTCGGGCCGCATGCTGCTTCACGCAGCGGTGGCGTCCAACCTCCACATACTGGGCCGCAATCCCGAGGCCGTCGAGGTCATCGGCGAGGCGCTGGAGCTGGCCGACGGGGCCGACGATCCGGTCGAGGCCGCGGCCGTTCGACGGACGGCCGGCGTCATCTTCTGGGAAGCCGGCGTGCACGACCGGGCGCTGGAGCACTACCTGGCCGCGCTGGAGGCGAGCCAGGCGGCGGGCGACGTCGAGGGCGCGGCCCGGGCCGCGGGCAACATCGGCAACCTGCACAATTCGCTCGGCAACTGGGAGGAAGCGCGGCGCTATCATCTCGAGGCGCTTGAGGGCTTCGAGCGCGCGGGCTGGCAGGAAGGCATTGCAGGGACACTCGTCAACCTGGGCGCGCTGTCGGCGCGCATGGCCGAGCAGTACCAGCGCGCCGGCGACACGGAACAGGCCCGCGCCGAGCACGAAGCGAACCTCGACTACAACCGGCGGGCGCTGGCGATCTTCGAGGAGCTGGACAACCCGCGCGGCATCGCCTATGCCGCCGACAACATCGCGCGCGCACTGATCCCGCTGGGCCGCGTCGAGGAAGCGCTGACCTTTCAGCGACGGTCGATGGGACTCCGTCGCGAGGTGGGCGACACCGCCGGCGTGATCCAGTCGCTGCTGACCGGCGCCGACGCCATGCTGGTGATGGACCGGCCCGATGACGCCTCGGCCATGCTCGCGGAGGCCGAGTCCATGGTCGCGCCGGACAATCGAAATCTGAAGCGCCAGGTGCTTTCGAAGCAGGTCGAGGGCCACGAGGCGAGCGGCGACTTCGAGTCGGCCTACCGCCTTTTGCGAGAGCTGATGTCGCTCAACGACGCGCAGGCCGCCGAGGATCTCGCCGCCCGGGTCGAGCAGCTCGAGCAGTCCTTCCAGGCCGGGCAGCTCCAGCAGGAGCTGGCGCTGCAGCGGGCGCGGGCCGAGCTGTCCGAACAGCGCGCCCGGCGACAGCGCCTGATCAGCACGGCTTCCATCGTCTCGGTGCTGCTGCTCCTACTGGTGCTGGGCCTGCTCTACAGCCGCTATCGTCTGGGGCGGCGGGTTTCGCGGACGCTCGATCATGCCGCGCGTACCGATTCGCTGACCGGCCTGTCCAACCGGCGGGACATGACCGAGAAGATCGATCGCGCCATCCTGCGACGCAACGAGGACAACGAACCCGCCTCTCTGATCATGGCCGACATCGACAGCTTCAAGCGTATCAACGACACGCTCGGTCACCAGGTCGGCGACCAGGTACTGCTGCATGTCGCCGAGCTGATCCGCAAGCAGGTGCGCGGCGTGGACGTCACGGCGCGCTGGGGCGGCGAGGAGTTCCTGATCCTGCTGCCGGGCACGCGGGAATCCGGCGCGCGCTGCGTTTCCGAGAAGATGCAGCGGCTGCTGGCCGATTCGCCGCCCCGAATCAACGGCCGCGCCCTGGCGCTGACGCTGACCTTCGGCGTGACCGAGATCGAACCGGGGGCGAGTTTCAACGAGCTGATCAAGCGCGCCGACGATGCCATGTATGCGGGCAAGGCGCGCGGCAAGAACCGGGTGGTGTCTTTTGACGAGGTTGCCGGATGACCGGCGGCGGAAGCCAGGCCGTGGTGCTCCTGTCGGGCGGTCTCGATTCGGCCACCGTCCTGGCCGAGGCGGCGGCCGCTGGCCACGACTGCCATACCCTGTCGATCGACTACGGGCAGCGTCACGGCGCTGAACTCGCCGCGGCTCAGCTCGTCAGCGCCGCGTTGGGAGCAGCGTCGCACCGGGTCGTGGCCGTCGACCTGCGTGCCATCGGCGGTTCGGCCCTGACCGACGATATCGCCGTGCCGGAGGAAGCGTCGGACGGTATTCCCGTCACCTACGTGCCGGCGCGCAACACGTTGATGCTGTCACTGGCGCTGGGCTACGCCGAGGTGCTCGACGCCTGCGACCTGTTCGTGGGCGTGAACGCGGTGGACTATTCCGGCTACCCGGATTGCCGCCCGCAGTTCATCGCCGCCTTCGAGGCCCTGGCCCGGGTGGCAACCCGGGCCGGCGTGGAAGGCCGGGGGCTTCGGGTGCACGCGCCCCTGATCCACCTGTCGAAGGCCGACATCATCCGCCGCGGCCGGGCACTCGGCGTCGACTATTCGCTGACGGTGTCCTGCTACCAGGCCGACGCGTCGGGGCGGGCCTGCGGACGCTGCGATTCGTGCCGACTCAGGCGCGAAGGGTTCCAGGCGGCCGCGATCGACGACCCCACGCGCTACGCCTGAAGCGGCCGCAGCCGCTTGATCCGGCGCTTTCACCCCCGCCTTTCCGGCGGATGGGTTATGGTAGATCGATGACTTTCGTGACTTTCTGCTGAGCCGATAACGAGGAATGGACGGCGGCCTGAACCTAGACGGCGACATGGTGCTCGTGCTGATGTTGCTGGGGCTGACCGTCACCCTTTTCGTGACCGAGCTGGTCCGGCTGGATGTCGCGGCCATTTCGATGATGGTGCTCGTGGGCCTGCTCGGCCTGGTGCCGGGCGACCAGCTCTTCTCCGGTTTCGCTTCCAACGCCGTCATCTCCGTCATCGCGGTGATGATTCTCGGTGCCGGGCTGGATCGAACCGGCGTGATGAATGTCGTCTCCTCGTTCATCGTCAAGATCGGCGGGCCGTCGGAGACGCGCATCCGAACGATGCTCTCGACCACCGTCGGGGTGACGTCGAGCTTCATGCAGAACGTCGGCGCGACGGCCCTGTTCATGCCGGTGGTCAGCCGCATTTCCGCTCGGCTGGATCTGCCGCTGTCGCGCCTGCTCATGCCGATGGGTTTTTGCGCCATCGTCGGCGGCACGCTGACCATGGTCGGTTCGTCGCCCCTGATCCTGCTCAACGATCTCATCGAGACCTCCAACCGTTCGCTGCCGCCCGGCGCCGAAGCCATGCAGTCGTTCGAGCTGTTCGACGTCACCCTGGTCGGAATCTGCCTGCTGGCGAGCACGCTGTTGTACTTCCTCGTCCTCGGAACCGTGCTGTTGCCCAAGACCGAGGAGAAGAAGCCGGCGTCCCCGGGTCGCACCAAGAACTATTTCAAGGAGGTCTACGGCATCGAGGGCGACGTCTACGAAATGCTGGTGACCGTCGACTCGCCGCTGGTAGGCATGCGAATCGCGGAGGCGGAGAACCTCGACGGCGCGCCCCTGATGCTGGCCATCCAGAACACCGACAACCCGCGCCTGGCACCGCCTGCCGACGAGATGATCTGGGTGGGTACGGTGTTGGGCGTGATGGGCACGCGCGAGCAGGTCGGCGAGTTCGCGCTGGCCAACAACCTGCGTCTTCAGCCCCGGCTGAGAACGTTCGGCAGCCTGTTCAACCCGACCCGCGCCGGTATTTCCGAGGTCGTCATTCCGCCCGGGTCGCGCCTGATCGGCCAGACCATCGGAGAGGCCCGCCTTCGCTCGCGCTTCGGCATTTCGGTGCTGGCGATCAACCGGCGCAATGAGATCATCACCCACGACCTGCGCGAGGAAGTGTTGCAGGTCGGGGACTGCCTGGTCAGTCATTCCACCTGGCGTGATCTTGCCAGCCTGGCGCGCGACAAGGACTTCATCGTCGCCACCGACATTCCCAAGGAGGAACAGCGGCCGCAGAAGGTGGTGCACGCCGTCAGCTTCTTCGGGCTGAGCCTGTTTTTGATCCTGTTCACCGATTTCCAGCTTTCGGTGGCGCTGATGGCCGGCGCCATCGGCATGGTGTTGACCGGCGTGCTCAGCATGGACGAGGCCTACCAGGCCGTGAGCTGGAAGACCGTGTTCCTGATGGCGGGGCTGATTCCCCTCGGCGTCTCGATGGAGGTGACGGGCACGGCCGCCTGGCTGGCCCAGCAGGTGCTGGAGTTGCTGGGCGAGGTGCCCCAGCTCGTCATCCAGGTTGTGCTGGCGGTCATGGCCACGCTGTTCACGCTGGTCATGTCGAACGTGGGCGCGACCGTGCTGCTGGTGCCGATCGCGATCAACATCGCCTTGGCCACCGGCGCCAACCC
The DNA here is from genome assembly GCA_009908385.1 of Gammaproteobacteria bacterium. GTDB lineage: Bacteria > Pseudomonadota > Gammaproteobacteria > Xanthomonadales > Wenzhouxiangellaceae > Wenzhouxiangella. The sequence goes on along the minus strand of JAAAPE010000083.1, from coordinate 1,791 downwards.
GGCCGTCTACGCGCTGCTGATCGCGCTGGCGACATCAAACGCGTTCATCCTGCCGACGCATCCCGTCAATGCACTCATCATCGGCCCGGGCGGCTACAAGGTGAAGGACTTCGTGCGCGTCGGCGGCGTGATGAGCGTCGTCTTCCTGGTCGTGATGCTGGCCGGGCTCAACCTGGTCTTCTAGTGGCGGGGCACACTGGCGGTTTCCGGGCAACCCTGGCACTCGTAAAGATGCCGGCACGCAGGGACTCGCGCGCCTGACCGGTCGCCTGCTCAGTGGCCCTGCGTGTAGCGGTCGAGAATGCGCTCGTGTTCACCCGATTCCCGCAGCTCGGACAGGGCCCGGTCGAAACGATCGACGACCCCGGCGTCGACGCTGGCCCGGCTGAACATCAGGTGCACGTCACCGCTGTAGACATCGAGCGGCAGGGTTTCGAATCGAATGCCCCAATCCCGGCGATGGTCGATGCTGGCGGCCACGAAGGGATCCTCGAGAAAGCCGTCGATGCGGAAATCGACGAGGTGGAGCACGTTCAGCTCGCCCACCGGCACTTCGACGAGCTGGTCCTGCCACCGCGGATCGTCGAGAATCGCCTCGACCTCGCTGCCGTAGATGTAGCCCCGGGTCAGCCCCAGCCGGAATCCGTTCCCGAGCAGCTCGGTCAGCGCCATGCCGGACCACTGTTCGCTTTCCTCGGCGCGTACGTGGATTCGGAAGGACTCCGTCCGGTAGGGCTGCGAGAAGCGCGCGAACTCCTCGCGCTGCGGAGTGCGCGTCGCGCCGGGCAGCAGGTCGATGTTGCCGGTGCGAACCAGCTGCAGCATGCTGGCCCAGCTGCCCTGTTCCCACTCCAGGTCGCAATCGGCCCGTTCGGCCATGGCGCCGATCAGATCGACGTCGAGGCCCTGGACGCGATCGCCCACCGGCTGGTAGTGGTACGGTTCCCACGGATCCCAGCCGACGACGAGGCGGCAGGGCACGGGCGCGGCCTGCGCTTCGGCGGTCTGTTCGATTTCGGGCGCGGTGTCGGCGGCCGTCGCTTCGGGTTCCGAGCGGGCCGAGGGCGACTCGGTGTCCTGACAGGCGGCCAGCAGCAGCCCCAGGGCGAGCAGCACGAGTAGTCTGCGCATGGCGGGTCTCCGGAGGTGACCTGGATTCACTGTAGCCGAATCGGGCGGGCGCGGCAATTCCGCCCGGTGCGTTATGCTGGCACCGAGGCGAGGATGCGGCCCTGCGATTCTTCGACGATGATTTCCCGCAGCGCCGCGTTCTTGCAGGGCCCGGCGACGCAGACGCCGCTCGACGGGTCGAAGACCGCGCCGTGGTGGGCGCACACGAGCCGATCCGCCTCGTCGGTGAGAAAGCGGTCCGGCGCGAAGTTCAGGGGACGGCCCTGGTGGGGGCAGAGATTGAACCAGGCGCGCGCACGCCCCTCGCGCCGGGTCACGATCAGCCAGACGGGTTCGCCGTCCTGCTCGAGCTGGAATTCCCGGTAGCGACCTTCTTCGAGATCGTCGGCCGGGCAAAGGAACACTGGTTCATTCACGGGGTCTGAGAGCACATGCAGGATCCAAGATTCAGATTTTATCAGCCGCCGACCAGTCCACTGGCGCGATTCGGGCTCGTCCTCCTGGGGATCGGCATTCTCGCGCTGAGCTTCCTACTCGGGCTGGTGTTCCTGGCCGTGGCCGTCGGCATGGCGGTGATCGGATTCATCGTGCTCACCGTTCGCCGCTTGCTCGGCCGCTCGGGCGGTCGTTCCCGGGACGACGGTCTGGTGGACGTCGAAT
>JAAAPE010000004.1 GCA_009908385.1 Gammaproteobacteria bacterium | reverse complement strand
GCCGATCGCCGACTGAGGTCCGATCCCGGCACCACCCTGTGCGTGCAATGCGCCAGCGCCATTGAGTCAAGCCGCCGCTGAGCCAACGAACCAACGAACCAACGAAATGAACTTCCGCGTTCCCCACACTCTTGCGCTTCTATTCTTCCTGATGGTCGCCGCCCTGGTGGCGACCTGGCTGGTGCCGCAGGGCTTTTTCGCGCAAGACCCGGACACCGGTCGCGTGATCCCGGGATCCTACGAGGTCGTCGAAGAGCGCGAGCTGCTCTCGCCGCTGGCCTTGTTCACGGCGGTGCCGCGCGCATTTGCCGACGCCGCACCGATCATCTTCTTCCTGTTCATCATCGGCGGGGTCCTGTCGATCATTCGAGCTACCGGCACCATCGATGCACTGCTCGGCAGGCTGCTCGAGCGATTCCGGGACCGGCCGGCGATGCTGATCCTCGCGGTGGTCTTCGTGTTCGCGCTGGCCTCGAGCGCGGTCGGTTCCTCCGGAGAGTACATTCCCTTCGTGCTCATCCTGGTCGCGCTCTGTCGGGCGATGCGGATGGATGCCATGACCGCGGTGGGCATGGTCATCGCCGGTTACGGGGTCGGCTACGGTGTGGCGGCGTTCAACCAGTACACGGTGGTCGTCGCCCAGGACATCGCGGGTCTGCCGACCTATTCGGGCTGGCCGGTAAGACTGGGCCTGCTGGTGCCTTTCGTGCTGATCGCGGTGCACCACGTCTGGTCCTATGCCCGACAGGTGCGCGAGGATCCGACCCGCAGCGTGCTGCATGGGCAGGCGCCGCCCGAGGGGGCCGATCCGCCCGCGGACTACCCACGACTGAACGGTGGACACGTGGCCATCGTCCTCGCTTTCCTGGCGGCACTGGGCGTGGCGGTCTGGGGGATCGCCACGCGCGGCTGGTACATGAACGAGCTGGGTGCCGCCTTCTTCATCCTCGGCCTCGTGGCGGCGGCGATCGGGCGGCTGGGCCCGAGCCGCGCGTCGGAGAAGTTCATCGAGGGTGCGCGCGACCTGACCGAGACCGCCATCCTGGTGGGCATCGCCCGCGGCATTGCCCTGATCATGGAGGACGGCCAGATTCTGCATACGATCGTCCACTACCTGTCGCTGCCGCTGTCGCTGGTGGGCGCCGAGCTTTCGGCGGTCGGCATGATGCTGATCCAGGCGGTGCTCAACCTGTTCATTCCCTCCGGCTCCGGGCAGGCCTACGTGACCATGCCGCTGATGGCGCCGCTCGCCGACCTGGTCGGCGTCGCGCGCCAGGTCGCGGTACTGGCCTACCAGATGGGGGATGGCTTCACCAACATGATCATCCCGACCAACGCCATCCTGATGGGTATTCTCGGCATCGCCGGCGTGTCCTACGCGCGCTGGTTCCGGTTCTGCCTGCCGCTGATCCTCAAGCTCTACGCCGCCGGGGCCGTCGTGCTGATGGCTGCCGTGTGGCTGGGCTATTCGTGATGCCCGGGAACGTGAGGCCTTCGCGGGAGGCCGAACGGGTCGACCCGCCCTTGTGTTGGCCGCGGGCCTCGCGGAGAATGCGGGCATGAACTCGCAAGCATCCGGGCGCACCGTGCTGATCACGGGCGCCGCATCCGGCCTCGGCGCCGCCATGGCCAGACGTTTCCACCGTGCCGGCTGGGAGGTGGTCATTGCCGACCGCGACGCCGACGGCGCGCAGGCGCTGGCTGACGAACTGGGACAACGGGCTTCGCCCGTGGCCATGGACGTGACGCGCTGGGCGGACTGGGAGCGCGTTCGTGATTCGATCGGGGCACCCGACGCGCTGATCAACAATGCCGGCGTCGCCGTCGGCGGATCGCTGGAGGAGACCTCGCTCGAGGACTGGCAGTGGGTGATGGACATCGACCTGATGGGGGTCGTGGCCGGATGCAAGGCGTTCGCGCCGGCCATGCGCGAGCGCGGTCGCGGCCACATCTTCAACGTCGCCTCCTTCGCCGGACTGGCGGGCGCCCCGCAGATCAATGCCTACGGCACGGCCAAGGCCGGCGTGATCGCCATGTCGGAGATGCTGAGAACCGAACTGGCCGATGCCGGCGTCCACGTATCCGTGCTCTGTCCGGCCTTCGTGCGCACTCGTCTGACCGAGACCATGCGGGCGCCCGACAGCAGCTATCACAAGCGCGTCGAGCGCTGGATGGACAGCTCGGGCGTCAGCCCGGAAGACGTGTCGGAGACCGTGTTCCGGGCCGTGGAGAAACCGCGTTTCCTGTTGCTGACCCACGGCAACACGCGCTGGTTGTGGCGCCTCAAGCGCTTCGTCCCCGAATTCTATTTCCGGATGATGATGCGCGGCGTGCGCAAGTCGATGCAGCGCAAGCGCTGATCAGTCGATGACGCCCAGGCGCCTGCCCACGCGGGTGAAGGCGTCGACCGCCTTCTCCAGGTGCTCGCGGGTATGCGCGGCCGAAATCTGCGTCCGGATGCGGGCCTGCCCCTTGGGGACGACCGGGTAGAAGAAGCCGATCACGTAGATCCCTTCCCTCAGCAACTCGTCGGCCATCTTCTGGGCCAGGGGCGCGTCGTGCAGCATGACCGGAACGATCGGGTGCTCTCCGGGCAGCAATTCGAAACCCGCGTCGGTCATGGCCTGCCGGAAGAAGCGCGTGTTCTCCTCGACGCGATCGCGCAGCTCGCTGGACTCGGTCAGCATCTCGAAGACCCGCAGGCTGGCGGCCACCAGGTGCGGCGCCAGGGAATTCGAGAACAGGTAGGGTCGCGAGCGCTGGCGCAGCAGGTCGATGACCGGCTGGCTGGCCACGGTGAATCCGCCCATGCCGCCGCCCAGGGCCTTGCCCAGGGTGGAAGTGAAGATGTCGACCTTGTCCATCACCCCATGGTGTTCGGCCGAGCCCCGTCCGGTGGGACCGAAGAAACCGGTTGCGTGGCAGTCGTCGACCATGACCAGGGCGTCGTATTTCTCGGCCAGGGCGGTGATCTCGTCGAGCTTGGCGACGAAGCCGTCCATGGAGAAGACACCGTCGGTGGCGATCATCCGGGTTCGCTTGTCCTGCGTTTTCTCGAGAATGCCTTCGAGGGCATCCATGTCCGAGTTCGGGTAGCGATGGCGTTCGGCCTTGCACAGGCGGATGCCGTCGATGATCGAGGCGTGATTGAGCTGGTCGGAGATGATCGCGTCTTCCGGCCCCAGCAGCGGCTCGAACAGCCCGCCGTTGGCGTCGAAGCAGGCGGCGTAAAGGATTGCGTCGTCCTTGCCGAAATAGTCCGCGAGGGTCTTCTCCAGCCGCTTGTGCAGGTCCTGGGTGCCGCAGATGAATCGCACCGAAGCGACGCCGAATCCGTAGTCGTCGAGCGCCTGCTTGGCCGCTTCGATGATGTCGGGGTGGTCGGCCAGGCCCAGGTAGTTGTTGGCACAGAAGTTCAGCACCTTGCCGCCCTCGAGCGTCTCGATCTCGACGCGCTGCGGCGTGGTGATCTGCCGCTCGCGCTTGTACAGGCCATCGGCTTCGATTTGCGCCAGTTCATCCCGAAATCTTCGGAAAGTTGCGGGGTCGCTCATGTATTGTTGGCTCCGGTTAATTCGAAGGTTTCAGGGTTCAGGTTTCAGGGCGGGCTTCGGAATGGTTTTCCTGAACCCTGAAACCCGGAACCTATTCAATCTTGCCCGTCCAGTCGCAGACGATCTTGCCGCACTGGCCCGAGGCCATCAGTTCGAAGCCGGTCTCGAAGTCGTCGATGGCGATCTGGTGGGTGAGGACCTTGTGCAGCGGGAAGCCGGTAAGCACCATCTGCGTGATCTTGTACCAGGTCTCGTACATGCGCCGGCCGTAGATGCCGTGCACTTCCAGGCCCTTGAAGATCACCTGGTCCCAGTCCACGCCGGCGTCCTTGGGCAGCAGGCCGAGCAGGGCGACCTTGCCGCCGTTGTACATCAGCCTGAGCAGGTCGCCGAATGCCTGGGGGTTGCCCGACATCTCCATGCCGACGTCGAAACCGTCGATATTGAGTTCCTTCCGGACGTCGAGCAGGTTCTCTTCCCGAACATTGACCGTTCGTGTCGCCCCCATGTCGCGGGCCAGCTGCAGGCGGTAGTCGTTGACGTCGCTGACCACCACGTGCCGCGCGCCGACGTGCCGCGCGATGCCGGCGGCGATGATGCCGATGGGGCCGGCGCCCGTGATCAGCACGTCCTCGCCGACGAGATCGAACTGCAGCGCGCAGTGCGCCGCGTTTCCGAAGGGGTCGAAGAAGGCCGCCAGCTCCGAGGGGATCTCGTCGGGGATCGGCCAGAGGTTGGTGACGGGGACGACCACGTACTCGGCGAATCCGCCGTCGCGGTTGACGCCGATGCCTTCGGTCTTCGGACACAGGTGCGGCTTGCCGGCGCGGCAGTTGCGGCACACGCCACAGACCACGTGCCCTTCGGCGGAGACGCGCTGGCCTTCTTCGTAGCCCTGCACGCTGGACCCGAGCGCCCTGATGCGTCCGACGAATTCGTGGCCGAGCACCAGGGGCGGACGGATCGTCCTCTGGGCCCAGTCGTCCCACTGGTAGATATGCAGGTCGGTGCCGCAGATCGAGGTCTTTTCGAGCTCGATGAGGACCTCGTTGGGTCCCGGCGTGGGAACGGGTACCTCGCGCAGTTCCAGGCCGGGTTCGGCCTCGGGCTTGACCAGCGCGCGCATGGTGCTCGTCATGAATCGTCTCCGGGGTGTTAAAGCCGCCATTATAAAGCGATGGCGACTCGGGAATGTTCCCGGGCCGTTCGGGTTTCGTGCGTGACATGCCGCCCATCAAGATGCGTTGCGTGTGGCCGATACTGGCGCTGGCTTTCGTCCTGTCGCGGGTCAGCCCCGGTTCCGGCCCAGTTCCCCGACCAGCGCCGGCAGCCAGGTCGCCGATGGGCCAGCGAGGTGCCAGCGGGCCATGCGCGACAGTTCGTTTTCCTCGGGGTTGATGTCGATCATCACGGCCCCGGCCTGCAGCGCGGCAACCGGAATGCTGGCCGCCGGCTGGACGGCACCGCTGGTGCCGGCTGTGATCACGACGTCGCAGATGCCGGCAGCCGCAAAAGCAGCGTCCAGCGTGCCTGGATCAAGCGCCTCCCCGAACCAGACGACGTCGGGGCGCGCCAGGCCTTCGGCGTGATGCGGCGATGGCGGCGGACGCTGTTCCCGGTGTGCCTCGATCCAGTCGGGATCGATGGTTCGCCCGGTACGCGAACACACATCCCGCTGGATGTTGCCGTGCAGCTCCAGGACGCCGCTCGATCCGGCAAGGGCGTGGAACCCGTCCACGTTCTGGGTGATTGTGACCAGTTCCGTCACCAGCCCCTGGAGTTCGGCCAGCGCGTAGTGGCCGGCATTGGGGCGCGAGCGGGCGATGAGCTCGCGCCGCCATTGGTACCAGTCCCAGACCGTGGCCGGATCCTGTTCGAAGGCTTCCGGCGAGGCCAGTTGCATGGGATCGAAGCGCGCCCAGATCCCCGTGTGCGCCTCGCGAAAGGTCGGGATGCCCGACTCCGCGGAAACGCCGGCGCCGGTCAGGACCGCCACCTTGCCGGCGCGTTCGAGGCAGTCGAGCAGTTCCCGGGGTATCTCTTCGGAATTGCGGCAGATTGTCCGGCTCATCTTGGCTCCAGTAGATTGGGTATCAGTACCCGCGCCGGGGACCTGACCCTGAGCGTCAGCGTCGGCGTCGCGGTGCGCGGTCCGTCCATGCGCGGCCTCGGCGAACTGTTCAAGCAGGCCGATGACGCGCTCTACGCGGCCAAGCGTGGGGCGCGGAACCGGATCGAGATCACGCCTCAGTCCGACTGAGTCGCCGTCCTTCCGCGGCCGATCCCGTGCTTTCGCAGGATGCCGCGCAACTGGTCGTAACTGAGCCCCAGACGCTCCGCGGCCTTGCCCTGGTGACTGCCGCTCGCTTTCAGGGCGGCCTCGACCAGGCGTTTTTCCTGCGCATCGAGCCAGGCCCGCAGGTCGACTGGCTCGTGGGCCGGATCCGGCAGCCGGTCCCGTGCACCGGAAGGTCGACCCGGTCGCCACGGCGAGGCGAAGGGGTCGAATTCGATCTCGTCGACGGGCGCCTGCGGTTCGGGCAGCCGGTAGACGGCGCGTTCGACCACGTTCTTCAGTTCGCGCACGTTGCCCGGCCAGGGCTGGTCGAGCATGGCGGCGATGGCGGCCTCGCCGAAGCCGGCGAACAGTTCGCGCCCGAGTTCCCGGGTCATGCGCATGGCGAAGTGCTCGGCCAGCGGCAGGATGTCCTCGCGTCGTTCCCGCAAGGGGGGCAGGGTGATCACGTCGAATGCCAGGCGGTCGAGGAGGTCGGCGCGAAAACGTCCCTGCCTGGCCAGTTCGGGCAGGTCGACGTTGCTGGCCCCGACCAGTCGGACGTCGACCTCCAGCATTCGCGTCGAGCCCAGCCGCTCGAACTGGCCGTACTCGATCACGCGCAGGATCTTCTCCTGGACGGCGAGGGAGGTGCTGGCCAATTCGTCGAGAAAGAGTGTTCCCCCATCGGCGCGTTCGAAGCGGCCGGCCCGCTGGCGGGAGGCGTCGGTGAAGGCCCCGGCTTCGTGGCCGAACAGTTCGGATTCGAGCAGGGATTCGCTGATCGCTGCGCAGTTGACCTTGACCAGCGGTTGATCCCAGCGCGGCGAGAGAAAGTGCAGCCGCTCGGCGATGACTTCCTTGCCGGTGCCGCGTTCGCCCACGATCAGGACCGGCCGGTTCAGCGCCGCCGCGCGCGAGACCTCCTCCAGCACGCCCAGAAAGGCGGGCGATTCACCGATAACTGGCTGCTCAGGTCGATTCATCGGGCTGTGAGCATGTCGGTGTAATCCCATCGAGCGGTTTGCACCAAGACACCAAAATTCGAAATCCGAAGCACCAAATCCGAAACGGGTGAGTCGTCAGCTTTGATCGTGCTGCGATCGGGGCCGTGTTTCGAATTCGGGTTTTCGAATTTGTTTCGGATTTCGGATTTCGGATTTTGATTTCAGATTCCGGCGTCGCTTTCTCAGTCCCCATCTCTGTCAAAATATTGCCATGGCTAAACTCAAGTCAGTTTATACCTGCCGCGAGTGCGGTGCGAGCTATCCCAAGTGGTCCGGGCAGTGTCCGGATTGCCAGGCCTGGAATTCAATGGAGGAGGGCATCGCCGAACCCGCCTCGGCCGCCCGCGGACCGAAGGGTCGCGGCAACTGGTCCGGAACGGCGTCCGCCACGGTCAGCAATCTCGCCGAGGTGCGTGCCGAGGCGGCATCCGACCGTCTGTCTTCGGGCCTGAGCGAGCTCGACCGGGTGCTCGGCGGCGGACTGGTGCCCGGTTCGGTGGTGCTGCTCGGCGGCGATCCGGGCATCGGCAAGTCGACCCTGCTGTTGCAGGCCCAGGACGCCCTGGCTGCCGGTCACGGCAGCCTGTACGTGACCGGCGAGGAGTCTGCGGCCCAGGTCGCCATGCGCGCGCGCCGCCTGGGCCTGGATCCTTCGCACCTGGACTGCCTGACCGAGACCAGCCTGGAGGTCATCCTGGCCACCGCGGCCGAAAGACGGCCCGCGTTCATGGTGGTTGATTCCATCCAGACCCTGTGGACCGAAGCGCTTCAGTCCGCCCCCGGCGCGGTCGCCCAGGTGCGCGAGTGCGCGGCCCGCCTGGTGCAGTTCGCCAAGCAGACCGGCTGCGCCGTGGTGCTGGTCGGTCACGTCACCAAGGAAGGTGCGCTGGCCGGGCCGCGCGTGCTCGAGCACATGGTCGACGCCGTGCTCTATTTCGAGTCCGATTCCGGCAGTCGCTACCGGCTCGTGCGCGCGGTGAAGAACCGCTTCGGCGCGGCCAACGAGCTCGGGGTTTTCGCGATGAGCGACAAGGGCCTCAAGGCCGTGGCCAATCCTTCGGCCATCTTCCTGTCCGGACAGGAGGAGCCGGCCGCGGGCAGCTGCGTGCTGGTCACGCGCGAGGGGACACGGCCCCTGATGGTGGAGGTGCAGGCCCTGGTGGCGCCGTCGAACCTGTCGAATCCCCGCCGTGTCGCCGTGGGCGTCGACCCCAACCGCCTGGCGATGCTGCTCGCGGTCATGAACCGTCACGCCGGCATCGTCGTCGGCGACCAGGACGTGTTCGTCAACGTGGCCGGAGGAATGCGCATTTCCGAAACTGCCAGCGACCTGGCCATCGCACTGGCGCTGAAGTCCTCGCTGCGCGAAAAGCCGCTGCCCAAGGGCCTGGTGGCGTTCGGCGAGGTCGGGCTCGCGGGCGAGCTGCGGCCGGTCTACAACGGCGAGGAGCGCCTGCGCGAGGCGGCCGGGCAGGGGTTCGACCAGGCGCTCGTGCCAGAGGCCAACCTCAAGGGCGTCAAGGCGCGCATCACGGCGCGGGGCTGTCGTACGCTCGCGCAAGCCCTCGATGCGGTCTGAGCGGTCCGCCCGCCGGCGGATTCCCTTACACTATTCAGATCGAATTCAGGCGTGGCGTGACAATCTGTCACCATTCCGAACCCAGCCAGGAGAAGGCACCATGCATCGTTTCCTTTCCATGACGGCCATCGCCAGCGCAATGATGCTGGCCGCCTGCGTGACCATCAACGTGTATTTTCCGGAAGCGGCCGCAGAGCGCGCCGCCGATCGCTTCATCCGTGACGTGCTCGGCGAGGACGTGCCGGCGGCGCCTTCGACCGAACCCCAGGCTTCGAGCGCGTCCTGGTGGCACGCCCTGTCTCCCGTGGCGAGCGCCCACGCGCAGAGCCCGGATATCGACATCGACACACCGCAGATCGAGGCCATCAAGCAGCGTATGGCCGAACGGCAGCGTCAGCATCTGGCCGCCTGGTTCGATGCCGGCGCGATCGGTTTTTCCCGCGACGGCCTGGTCGAGATTCGCGACCGCTCTGCCGTGGGCCTTTCGGAGCGGCGTGAGCTCGAGCGCGTGGTCGGCGAGGAAAACGCTGATCGCAACGCGGTCTACCGCGAAATCGCGATCGCCAACGGTCACCCCGAATGGGAAGACGACATTCGCGACACCTTCGCCCGGCAGTGGATCGCCAACGCGAGATCGGGCTGGTACTACCAGCAGTCCGACGGAAGCTGGACGCAGAAATAGTACTTTGGTGTTTTCGTGTTTTGGTGTTTTGGTAACCGGGGGCTCCTTCGGCTCCTTTCCTAACCCGTAAGCACTGCCAATTCGAGCAACCAAAGAACCAAAGAACCAATTCTTATGGGTAGAAGACGCCGCCGCCTGCCGGTCGAGCCGATCGAGGTGGCCATCACCGATTTGTCGCACGACGGGCGCGGCGTGGGACGGCACGGAGACAAGGCCGTGTTCGTGCACGGCGCGCTGCCGGGAGAGACGGTTTCGGCCAGGGTGATCGGGCGCAACCGCCGTTTCGACGAGGCCTTGTGCGAGGAAGTGATCGAGGCATCGTCCCAGCGCGTCGAACCGGATTGCCCCTGGTTCGATCGCTGCGGTGGCTGCGCCCTGCAGCATCTCGAGCACGACGCACAGGTGGCGTGGAAGCACAAGCGCCTGGTCGACAATCTCGAGCGCATCGGCGAGGTTCGGCCGGAATCCTGGTGGGCACCGATTTCGGCCGAGCCCTGGCACTACCGCCGGCGCAGTCGCCTGAGCGCTCGCCTGGTCAAGGGTAAGGGTCGCGTGCTCGTGGGCTTTCGCGAACCACAGGGGCGATTCGTCGCCGATATCGGCGACTGCCGGGTCCTGCACCCGGATTTCAGCGATCGCCTCCAGAGCCTGTCGGCGTTGCTCGGCGAATTGTCCGTGGCCGACGCGGTGCCGCAGATCGAGACTGCCAGCGGCGACGGTGCCTCGGCCATCGTCATTCGCCATCTGCGCGAACTCACGCCCGACGACATTCTGGCGCTCAAGCGCTGGTCCGACGACAACGGCATCGCGGTGTACCTGCAGCCCAAGGGCCCGGATACCGTGCACAGGCTCTGGCCAGAGACGCACGAGTTGAGTTACCGGCTGGAGGACTTCGGTCTCGAACTGGCCTTTCACCCCCAGCACTTCATCCAGGTCAACGCCGCCGTCAATCGCGCGCTGGTCGCCCGCGCGCTCGAGCTGCTCGATCCCGGGCCCGGGGACCGCGTGCTCGACCTGTTCTGCGGCCTGGGCAATTTCACGCTGCCCCTGGCCACCCGCGCCGGCCAGGTCACCGGTATCGAGGGCGCGGCCGAGCTGATCGAAGCGGCCGGCGCCAACGCCCGGCGCAACGGCGTGGACAACGTCGAGCTTGAGGTTGCCGACCTGGCCGGGGACGTCTCCGGTCGATCCTGGTACCGGGCGGGTTTCGACGGCGTGCTTATCGACCCGCCGCGTAGCGGAGCCCTCGAGGTCCTGCCGATGATCGCCGGGTCCGGCGCGCAGCGTGTGGTCTACGTATCATGCAATCCGGGCACCCTGGCGAGGGATGCCGGCGAGCTGGTCTCGAACCACGGCTTCCGGCTGGTCGGGGCCGGGATCGCCGACATGTTCCCGCATACCGCACACGTCGAATCCATCGCCCTGTTCGAACGCGCATGAGCCGGGCACTGCCGCTGGGACCGCTCATCGTGGGCATCGAGGGAACGTCGCTCGATGCATCCGGCGCTGAAATGCTTCGCCATCCGGGCGTCGGCGGGGTGATCCTGTTCGCCCGCAACTACGAATCGCCGCAGCAGCTGCTTGCCCTGACTGAAGCGATCCGGGCACTGCGCAGTCCGCGTCTGCTGCTGGCCGTCGACCAGGAAGGCGGCCGCGTCCAGAGGTTCCGCGACGGTTTCACGCCGCTGCCGCCGCTGGGCCTGCTCGGGCGCTGGTATGCCTCGCATCCGGATCGCGCCCGTGATCTGGCTTATCGCCACGGACGGGTGATGGCCGCCGAAGTGCTGGGACACGGGGTCGATCTCAGCTTCGCTCCGGTGCTCGATCTCGATCGCGGCAGCCGCGTCATCGGCGACCGAAGCATGAGCCCGGACCCTGCGGCGGTCGCCGACCTGGGCGCGCATTACATTGCCGGGATGAAGGACGCGGGCATGCGCTGCTGCGGCAAGCATTTCCCCGGACACGGGTCGGTAACAGCGGACTCGCACGACGAGGTGGTGATCGACGAGCGTCCGCTGGACGAGCTCGAGGCCGACCTGGCGCCGTTCGCCGCGCTCGCCCGAAGACTGGACAGCGTTATGATGGCGCACGTTTGCTATCCGGCATGCGATCCTGAGCCCGCGGGCTACTCGCGCGCCTGGGTGGTCGATACCCTGAGAGAGCGGCTGGGCTTCGAGGGCGTGGTCGTGTCGGACGACCTGGACATGGCCGGGGCAGGGCCGGCGGGTTCGCTGTTACAGCGCGTCCACAGCTCGCTGGATGCCGGCTGTGACGCGGTGCTGGTCTGTCGTCCGGACTCGGCGCGCTCGCTGCTGGACCAGGGGCAGCAGTGGCCGCTGCCATCGCCCGGTAAGCTCGAGCGCCTCTACGGCCGCGCCATGGCGAGCCTGAGCGAGCAGATGCTGGTGCCGGAGTTCCGTACCTGGCGTGAATCGCTCCGCGCCCTGAGCTAGAGGACTGTCATGCAAGAACTGATCGACAAGCTGAGCGGTCTGGCGGGAATTCCCGTCTGGGCCGTCAAGGCGTTCGCTATCATCCTGGCGGCGCTGCTGCTGGAACTGGTCTACCGCATCTTCATCGGTCATCTGCGGCGTCTGACGGGCAAGAGCCGGCACATGTGGGACGACGCGATCGTCTACGCCGGGCAGCGCCCGGTCTCGCTGCTGATCTGGTGGCAGGGCCTGATCATGGCCGCGCGGGTGATCACGCCGCATACCGAGGTGGTCGCGTTCGATCCCTCGCTACTGAACATCGCGCAGCAGCTCGGCCTGGTCGTGGCGGCGACCTGGTTCTTCTTCCGCCTGACCTCCGGATTCGAGAAGGCATTCGTCGAGCAGCGTCGCAAGCGCGACGAGCACGTCGACCTGACCACGGTCACCGTGCTCGGTCGCATCGTGCGCATCGCCTTCGTACTGACCGGTGTCCTGACCGCGCTGAGCATTCTCGAAATACCGATCTCCGGGTTCCTGGCCGCCGGCGGCGTGGGCGGCATTGCCGTCGGCCTGGCCGCGCGCGACCTGCTGGCCAACTTCTTCGGCGGGTTCACCGTGTTCATGGACCGGCCGTTTTCGGTCGGCGACTGGGTGCGTTCGCCGGACCGGGAAATCGAGGGCGTGGTCGAACACATCGATTGGCGCATCACCCGGATCCGGAAATTCGACAAGCGGCCGATGTACGTGCCCAACGGCGTGTTCACCAACATCACGCTGGAGAACCCCTCGCGCATGAGCCATCGGCGCATCGCCGAACACATCGGCGTGCGCTACGACGACTTCGCCGTGGTACGCAAGATCGTCGAGAATATCCGCGAATACGTGATGAACCACGACGCGCTCGACACGACCCAGACGACCATGGTCCATTTCGACCGCTTCGGGGCCAGTTCGCTCGACATCATGCTCTACTGCTTCACGAAGACGGTCGTTTGGACGGAGTACCACCGTGTCCGTGAGGACGTGTTGCTGGGGATCGGCGAGATCATCGAGTCGCACGGCGCCGAGATCGCCTTCCCGACGCGCACGCTCAAGATCGACATGGCCGAGCAGCTGGCCGACGAGGTACGCGACAGCATCCTCGCCGCCCCCGGGCGGCGCCAGGAGGGCGGCGGTTCCGGCTCCGGCAGCTCCGCCTCCGGATCGGCCGACGATGCCGGCCGTGGCGGGCGGGTGAGCGACAAGGCCAAGACGGACAAAGGCCGGGACGAGCGTGATCCGCGCGGCGGTGACGTGGGGGGAGACAGCAATGACGACGCCTGACTCGATCCACGACGAACCACTCTGGCCCGGCGGGGCGGAGTGCCTTTTTACCGCCGAAGAGGTGGCCCGGGCCCTCGACGCCCAGGCCGGACGGCTGGGGCGCATGGCCGGAGCCGGCGAGGTCATTTCGATCATCGCCCTGATGAAAGGCGGCATGTATCCCGCCGTGGAACTCGGCCGGCGGCTGCACGGCGCCGTGCGATTCGATTATGTCCATGCCACGCGCTACCGGGAGGCGACCAGCGGCGGCGAGATTCACTGGCAGCACTGGCCGGAGGATCTGTCGCTGGGTGATCACATTGTGCTGGTGGACGACATCTTCGATGAGGGATACACGATGGCCGCGGTCGCTCGGCGCTTGCGCGAGCAGGGCGTTCGCCACGTCACGACCGCCGTGCTGGTGCGCAAGCGCCACGATCGCGGTCTGGAGCGCGACTGGGTCGACGACTACGCGCTCGAGGTGCCCGATCGCTACGTCTTCGGCTGCGGCATGGACTATCAGGGGTTGTGGCGTCAGCTCGACGGCATCTGGGCGCTGCCGTCATGAGCCTGGCGATCATCGGGGGGACCGGAGCGCTCGACCTGTTCGAGGTGATCGAGCAGAAGCGCGTGGAAACGCCCTACGGCCCTCCGTCCTCGGCGATCGCACGCGTGCGTTTCGGGGCGCTTGAGGGCTGGTTCGTGGCACGCCACGGCCGGCCCCACCGGATCCCGCCGCACCGCGTCAACTATCGCGCCAACATCGATGCGCTGCATCGGCTCGGAGTCGATCGGATCATCGCCGTCAACGCGGTCGGCAGCATGGATCCCCGCTGTGGGCCCGGCGCCCTGGTGGTGCCGGATCAGCTGATCGACTACACCTGGGGCCGATTGCACAGTTTCAGCGACGACGACATCGCTCCGCTGCGCCATATCGAGTTCGCCGAACCTTTCGCGGGATCGACCCGGACGGCACTGCTCGAAGCCGCCCGGCGTGCCGGTCTGCGCTGCCACGATGGAGGCTGCGTGGCGGTCACCCAGGGGCCGCGGCTGGAAACCGCGGCCGAGATTCGGCGCATGAGCCGGGACGGGGCGACCCTGGTGGGCATGACCACGATGCCGGAGGCGGCCCTTGCGCGCGAGGCGGGCATGGACTACGCCAGTCTCTGTGTGGTGGCCAACGCGGCAGCCGGCATGGATGAAACGCCCATTTCGGAGGAGGCGATCCACGACGTGCTGGCCGGCGCGATGGCGGACGTGCGGGTGCTGCTGGCGAGTCTCTGAAGCCGGCGGTGCCGGGCCGCGGGGGGAGGCTGGAAGCCGCCCGAGGCAGCAAAATCGCCATTCGAAAACTGTGACCCGTTTCTCCCTGATTCTTCTTGGGTTTTTCACTTCCCGGCATTATTGTGAATAGCGTAAGCCCAGCGATCCAGGAGGACGCCGATGCCCCACACGTCCACGCTTTCGGTTCTTGAAGCCGGTCACAGAGAACGAACGGTCATGCGATCGCTGCTGAATCTGGCCGGCGTGCGCAACGGTGGGGGGAGCTGGCAGGTGATCGAGGAGCCGGGGGGCGATGTGGTCATCGTCGACGTCGACAACGAGGACGGCGAGACGCGCTGGCGATCGCTTCGCGAGGGCGGATACAGTCCCATCGCGCTGACCCGCCGTCGCGAGTTCGCCGCCGATCACGTGCTGCACAAGCCCTTGCGTTCGCGCGAATTTCTCGAGCTCCTCGACCGCGTCACCTCCGGCCGACCGGGAGCGGCCGTGGTGGAGGCCGATGCTCCCGAAGCCGCCGAATCCCTGCCGCCGACGGAGTGGGTCGGCCTCGACCAGCCCGAAGAACCCGACCACGCCACGCTTGCCGAACATTTGCGGCGCCAGACCTGGACGGGGCCGGTTGTGCTTGAAGCGGCCGGGTGGCCGCGTCTGGTCATCGACCCGGGCTCGGGCAGCTGGTTCTACGACGGATCGATCGGCGACATGACGCCGAAGCTGTTTTCCAGGCCCATGGCGGCCGGCGCGGGCCGGCCGGTGTCGAGTGCCGATCTCGTGGATGAAGTCGAGAGCCTGGTCAGGCGCCCATTGAGCGAGCTCAAGTGGTTCGCCGGCCTGGCCCAGTCGCGCGGCAAGCTGCATCCCGACCTGCTGGGCGAAACGGAGCTCATGCTGACCCAGGCACCCGGTGAGGCCATGAAGCACGAGCGCTTCGCCCGCCTGGCACGAATCCTCATCCGGGCGCCGCTGGGGATCGACGAGTTGCATCGCCAGTCCGGCGAGGCACCGGAGAACATCGCCGCGTTTCTCAATGCCTGCTACACCACCGGCCGTCTGCTGGTGAATCGTTCGGCGCGCGTCGCCGGGTTCTGAGCCAGCCCCGCCGGCTCCCGATCAGTAGCGCAGCCTGACCTCTCCGATACCGCGCAAGCCGCCGAGCGCGGCAAGCAGTTCCGTCGAAGGTGCCACCTGCCAGTTCTCGCCGAGTTTGAGCAGGGCCTGCGCGGCGCCGTTGCGGTAGTCGATCACGACCGGTGTGCGGCCCTGGCGATACGGCTGCAGCGCCGCGGCGAGTTCGTCCTCGAGCGTCTCGGTGGCCTGCGAGATCCGGATCTCGACGCGGCGTGCGAACTGGGAACGCGCCTCGTCCACGCTCATCACCTCGTCAGCGACCATCCTGAAGCCGCCGCGGAACTGGTCGACCTCGACGCGTCCTTTCACGACCACGATCTCGTCGGGAATCAGGCGGTCGGCGACCTGCTGGAACAGGCGGTCGAACACCGCGACCTCGAGCCGTGCCGTGCCGTCGTCGAGGGCGATGAAGGCCCCCTTGCCCGGCCGGCGCCGAATGGCGGCGATCAGTCCGGCGAGCGTCATGGGCTTGCCCTGTCCGCGCCGGCGCCCCTCGCCGCCGCCCGCGCCAAGCAGGTTTTCGATCCGGTCGATCGAGGTCGTCGTGGTATCGGACAGCTCATCACGGAGTTCGTCCATCGGGTGGCCCGACAGGTAGAGGCCGAGCGTTTCCTTTTCGGCCCGCAGGCGCTGGCGCAGGGTCCAGTCGCGTACGTCGGGCAGCGGGCGCTCCTCGCCCGAGCTGTCGCTTTCTTCGGCGCGGCTCGCGCCGAACAGGCTCGACTGGCCTGCTTCGCGATCGGCCTGAAAGCGCTCCGCTTCGGAGAGAATGTCCGGCAGGGCCTGCATGAGGGCCGACCGGTTGGCATGCAGGCAATCGGCCGCGCCCGAGCGGATCAGGGTCTCCAGGGCCCGCCGGTTCAGCCTCGACAGGTCGACTTCCCGGCAGAGGTGCGCCAGCGAGGAGAATCCGCCGCAGCGCTCGCGCTCGGCGACGAGGTTCTCGATCGCGCTTCGGCCGACGCCCTTGAGGGCGCCCAGGCCGTAGCGAATCGCCCCGTCCTCGACCTCGAAGCGGTAGGCCGAGCGGTTCACGTCCGGCGGCAGGATCTCGAGACCCATCAGCCGGCAGTCCTCGATCAGGTTGGCGATCTTGTCGGTCTTGTCCAGGTCGGCCGAGAGGACCGCCGCCATGAACTCGGCCGGGTAGTGCGCCTTGAGCCAGGCGGTGTGGTAGGCGACCAGGGCGTAGGCAACCGAGTGGGACTTGTTGAAGCCGTAGCGGGCGAAAGTCTCCATCAGGTTGAAGATCGATTCGGCCTGGCTGGCCTCGATGCCGTTGTCGGCGGCGCCGGTCACGAAGATCTCGCGCTGGCGCTCCATTTCCTCCACCTTCTTCTTGCCCATGGCGCGGCGCAGCAGGTCCGCGCCGCCCAGGCTGTAGCCGGCCAGTTCCTGGGCGATCTGCATGACCTGTTCCTGGTAGAGGATCACGCCGTAGGTTGGCTTGAGGATCGGCTCGGCCTTGGGGTGCGGATAGCGGACGGGCGCCTTGCCGTGCTTGCGGTCGACGTACTCGTCGACCATCCCGGCGTCCAGGGGGCCGGGCCGGTAGAGCGCGACCGCGGCCACGATATCGTCGAAGCTGTCGGGCTTGAGTTTGCGCAGGAGTTCCTTCATGCCGGGGGATTCGAGCTGGAATACCGCTGTGGTGTGCGCGGCTCTCAGCAGGTCGAAGGCCCGGGCGTCGTCGAGCGGTACGTCGTCGAGCTCGATCGGTGGTTCGCCGGCGGACTGCCGGGTGGCGTTGACGGCCCTGAGCGCCCAGTCGATGATCGTGAGATTCCTCAGCCCCAGGAAGTCGAACTTGACCAGGCCCACCGACTCGACGTCGTTCTTGTCGAACTGGGTCAGGACGGAATGACCGTCGGGCTCGGTGTAGAGCGGCGTGTAGTCGGTCAGGGGGCCCGGCGCGATGACCAGGCCGCCGGCGTGCTTGCCGGCATTTCGGGCCAGCCCCTCGAGCGAGCGGGCGAGGTCGAGGATGGTACGCGTGTCGTCTTCCTTCTCGTAGCGCGCCTTCAGCTCCGGCTCTTCTTCGAGGGCCTTGCCGAGGGTCATGTCGAGCTGGTTGGGGATCAGCTTGGCGATCGAGTCCACGAAGCCGTAGTTGTAGCCGAGCACGCGCCCGCAGTCGCGGACCACGGCCTTGGCCGCCATGGTGCCGTAGGTGATGATCTGGGACACCTGGTCGCGCCCGTAGTGCTGAGCCACGTACTCGATGACGCGGTCGCGGCCCTCGACGCAGAAGTCCACATCGAAGTCGGGCATGGACACGCGTTCCGGGTTGAGAAAGCGCTCGAAGAGAAGCTCGTAACGCATTGGATCCACGTCGGTAATACCCAGGCACCAGGCGACGACCGAGCCGGCCCCTGAGCCGCGTCCGGGACCCACCGGCACGCCGTTGTTCCTCGCCCAGGCGATGAAGTCGGCGACGATCAGGAAGTACCCCGAGAAGCCCATCGACACGATCACCTCGAGTTCGTGTTCCAGGCGCCGCTCGTAATCGCCGCGCGCCACGCCCTCGGCCAGCCCGTGGCGGTTCAGTCGGCTCTCGAGACCCTCCAGGGCCTTGCGGCGCAAGAAATCGTCTTCCGTTTCGCCCTCCGGTACCGGGAAAGCGGGCAGGAAATATTCCCCGAGCCGCAGCTCCAGGTTGCAGCGGCGCGCCAGGTGCAGCGTATTCTCCAGCGCGACCGGGAGGTCGGCAAAGCGCTCGGCCATTTCCTCGCCGCTCCTGAGGTACTGCTCCTCGACGTACTCGCGCGGCCGGCGCTTGTCGTCCAGCAGGCGACTCTGGTGGATACAGACTCGTGCCTCGTGAGCGAAGAAATCCTCGCGATCGAGGAAGCGAACGTCGTTGCTGGCCACCACCGGCAGCTCGCGCCCGACGGCCAATTCGAGCAACCCGGCTTCGATCACCCGTTCGCCGTCACGGCCGAGGCGCTCGAGCGTGAGATAGAGCCGGTCGGGAAAGAGCGTCTCCCAGGCTTCGAGTCGATTGCGCGCCAGGTTTCGCCTGCCGTTGGCGAGCGCCTCTCCGACATCCGACTGCCGTCCGATCATCGCGATCAGCCCGTTGGTGTGCCCCTGCAGCCAGGCTGGATGGACGCGCGGTTCGCCCCTGAAGCGTCCTTCGAGGAAACTGCGCGAGAGAATCCGGCACAGGTTCAGGTAGCCGTTCATGTCCTGGACGAGCAGGGTGACCACGCCGAACTCCTCGGCGTCGGAGGTGTTCGAGACGCGAACGTCCGCGCCCACGATCGGCTTGATGCCCCTTGCCATGGCGGCGCGGTAGAACTTGACCAATCCGAAGAGGTTGTGCCAGTCGGTCACGGCTACGGCCGGCATGCCCAGTTCGGCGGCCCGCTCGACCAGCTCGCCGATGCGAACCATCCCGTCTTCGAGCGAATACTCCGTGTGCAGCCGCAGGTGGACGAAGGGGCTCGGAGAGGCGGGGGATTGGAGCGCTTCGTCGGGCATGACAGGATTATAAACGGGGAGGGCTCGGATCGAGGAATTCAGGATTCAGGATTCAGGGTTCAGGAAAACACCTCCGAAGCCCGCCCCCTGAATCCTGAAACCTCGTTCAAACCGTTCGCCCGATGATTCGAACGCCCAGGATGAGGGCCAGCGCGCCGAGCGGCAGACACAGCCACCAGGGCACGCCGAAGCCCGCGGGCAGCGTGCCCAGCACGATGGCGATGAAGCCCGCGAACAGGGCGTAGGGCAGCTGGGTGCGCACGTGCTCGATGTGATCGCACTGGCTGGCCATGGACGACAGGATTGTGGTGTCGGAAATGGGCGAGCAGTGGTCGCCCCAGACCGCGCCACCGAGCACCGCGGCGACCGTGGCGTAGAGGATCGGCATGTTCTCGTCGGCCGGCATGCCGCTGCCGGTCATCAGAACCCAGGCCAGGGGCAGCATCAGCGGCAGCAAGATGCCCATCGTGCCCCAGCTCGAACCGGTCGCGAAGGCGGTGGCGGCCGCCAGCACGAACACCAGCGTGGGCAGCAGGCCCGGATGCAGGCGCTCGCCCAGCATTTCGGCCAGGAAATCGGCCGTGCCGAGTGCCCCGGTCATGCCCGAGAGGGCCCAGGCGAGCACGAGGATGACGATCGCCAGCAGCATGCTGCGCACGCCGGTAAACCAGGCGTACATGGTTTCCGCCGATGACAGGCTGCGGTGGAGCATGGTCATGATCACGGCCGCGAGGACGCCGAGCAGGGAGCCCCAGAGCAGCGACTTGTAGGGATCGGCGCTGCCGATCACTTCCTGGATCGTCTCGCCCTCGCCGCTGACGAACAGGCCGGCGACCACGGAAACGATCAGGACGAGGACCGGCACGACGGCGTTGCGGGCCAGGCAGCGCGTGTCCTCGCTCGGCTGGACCTGCTGCATGTCGTCGTCCACCAGCGCGGTACTGACCGCTTCGGGGGCGACGCGACCCTCGTGCCGTGCGCGTCGCTCGGCCGCGTGCATCGGCCCGAAGTCGCGGCCGGAGAGCACGATGGTGAAAACCAGCACGAGCGCGAACAGCGGATAGAAGCTGTAGGCGATCGAGTTCAGGAAGACCAGGTAGGCGTTGGCGTCGAGCCCCGAGATGTTCTCGATGGCACTGCGAATCAGTCCGACCTCGTAGCCGATCCAGGTGGTGACCAGCGCCAGGCAGGCGATGGGCGCGGCGGTGGAATCGACGAGGTAGGCGAGCTTCTCTCTGGAGATCTGCATGCGGTCGGTCATGGGCCGCATCGTGTTGCCCACCACCAGGGTATTGGCATAGTCGTCGAAGAAGATGGCCAGCCCCATCGCCACCGTCGCCAGGCTGGCCCGCCTGACCGAATCGGCGAAACCGACGATGAGCTCGACCACGCCGAGCAGGCCGCCGTTCCTGGAAATGATGCCGACCATCCCGCCGACCATCATCGAGAACAGGATCACCGCCGCGTGGTCGCGATTGGCGAGTGCGTCGACGATGTGCGTATCGAAGGTCTCGAGCAGGCCCGACCAGAGGCCGGGAATCGAGAAGCCGTGCAGCGCCCAGGCGCCGATCCAGATGCCCACGAACAGGGCCGGAACGACCTGCCTGAGGAGCAGCGCCAGGACGATCGCGACCACCGGCGGCAGGACCGATACCCAGCCGAAGTGGTCGGTGCCGTCGGCGGCGAACAGGGCAGGGCTGGCAAGCAGGAGCGAGCACAGCGCGAGGCCGCGCAGTGCTCGGATTGTTCTGTAATTCATTGTGTCCCCGACATCGACTCGAGCACATTCTGGCACTTCCGGAAGCGCTTTGCCATGTCCGGGTGGCGGTCGGCGGGGTGCGGAAAGCTGCTGTACCAACGACGGCGCAGTTCTGCCAGCTCCTCGGCCAGGCCCGGCGCATCGCCGCGCTCGCTCATGCGCTGCGCGAGCCGTTCGACCTGGAAGTTCATGCGCGCCTTGCGGTCTTCGGCCGGGGACTCCAGGCCGGCGAGGAATTCCATCTCGATGAGTATCCGGCCTGCCGTGGCCCCGTTCTCTTCGACCTGCTCGGCCAGGCGCGCATCGTCGGTGGCAGGGTCGGACAGCGCCCGGGCGGCGGCTTGCAGCGCCTGAGAGAGCTCGTCGCCGGATGGCGCTTCATCCATCTCCACCGAGGGTGTTTCGCCGGCCTGGCGTGCCTGCCAGGCCGCCTGGACGCTTTCGGCCAGCGCCTCGACGCGTTCCAGTTCGCGCTTGCGCTCGGCCCGGCGGCGATCATCCAGGCGTTTGCGCAAAGCGCGTTCAGCCCGCTCGAAGCGTTCCGCGAGCTGGCCCGGCCGGCGTCCGGCCGCCTCCCAGTCGGAGCGGATGGCCTTCATCCGGCCTTCGGCCTGCTCGAGTTCGCCGTCGTCGAGGCGGGCGAGCGCCTCGGCCTGGTCGACCAGTTCGCGCAGGCCTGCCAGCTCAGCCTCTTGTTCTTCGCGGCGCTGCTCGCTCTCGCCGCGCAGCTTCTCGAAGAGTGGGTCGATCGGCGCCCGGAACTCCTTCCATAGCGCCTGCTCGATCCGTCGCCTTCCGGTACCGGCCTTCTGCCAGCGCGCCTGAAGGGCCTTGGCCTGGTCGATGGCGGACTTCAGGTCCGACTCGTGCTGCAGTGCCTGGGCTTCGCGAACGAGTCTTCGCTTGGCGTTCTCGATCTGCTCGAAGGCATCGTCGAGCCGTTTCGACAGCCGGTCCATCAGCTCGCGCAGCCCCGCCGCGGCGCGCCCGCGGGATTTCGGCGGCAGGTCGTCGAGCCGGCGAATCGCCTGACGGGACTTGCGCATGAAATCCTTGAGGGTCTCGATGCCGCTGTCTTCGGCTTCAGCGACCGAACGACCGCGATCCAGGAAAGCCTCGAGTTGCTGAAGATTCTCGCCCTGGACTTCGTGGCGTTTCTCGAAGAAGGGCTGCGCCTGTTCGAAGGCCTGCTGGCAGGCGGCCTGGAACCGGCGCCACTGGGCGCCCGGCGCGGCATGCTGACGCTTGTCGCCGGGTAGGGCCTCGAGCGATTCGAGACGCTGCCACTCGCCGCGTGCTTCCTTCAGGGCCGCGGTAATGGCGTCCGGGTGCTGCCCGGATTCGGCCAGTTGCTCGACGCGCTCGATCAGTTCGTCGCGGTGCTGATTGTTGGACCAGTGCTCCCAGTTGCGCATTTCGCGCAGGCGGCCTTCGAGCCGTCCCAGGCGACCATTGGCTTCGCGCGGGCGCTGACGGGGCGGCAGTCTGTCGAGGCGGCTGCGCAGCGTGCGCAATTCGGCCTGCGCCTTGACGATTTCTCCGGCCTCGAGCAGACCCGCGGCGGCATCGAGGTCGGCCTGCCAGTCGGTGGCATCGGATGGCGAACGGGCCGGCGGCGCGCCGGATTTCTGCCGTCGCTTCTGCAGGGCCCTGAGAATCGGCAGCGCGCGCTCGCGCAGGGTTTCCTCGGCGTCTCGCGGATGTTCGAGGGCTTCCCAGGCGCGATCGAATTCCGCCAGCAGCGCTCCGGCGAGCTCGGTGTCGACCGCAGCCGGGTCGCCGAGGCGCTCGAGCCGGGACACGATCCCGGCCAGGGCCCGGTCGGCGTCGGTCGCTTCCGACGCCGGTGCTTCCGGCGCCTGCTTCGCGGCCGGTCGCGCTGGTACTTCGAGCGAACGACGCACGATGTCCATCGCGCCACGGAAGCGGCGAGTCCTGGATTCGGAGGGTGACTCCAGCTGCTCCCAGAGGCGCTCGAGCGCTTCGTATTCATCCTGCCGGGAACCTTCGAACTGTCCGCGAGCGAGGCGCTCCGCGCGTTCGATCAGGCGCGAGGCGGACTCACCCGCGGCGTCGTATTCGCCGCGCGCGGCCTGCAGGGCATGCAGCTGGTCCTCGACCGCCTGCGCCCGTCGCTTGCTCTTGCGGCGCAGGACGCCGGCGATTCGCTCCAGCGTCGAGGTCTGATCGATGCGCGCTACCAGGGACAGAGCCAGGGCTTCGTCGGGCTCCTCGACGACACGGTCGCCGAGAAATCCCGGCGAATCGACGCGGGCCAGCGCCTCCTCCCGCATGGCGCGATCGGGCGCATGGGTCGCCACGCGCCGCACGAAATCGGCGTCGTCGATGCGGCGAAACCATTCCAGGCGTTCCTTGACCAGGTCGTCGTTCGGTTTCTGCATGACCGCCTTGACCAGGTGCTCATCGGCGGCCCGGAGGATATCCGCATCGGATTCCCGCAGCCGGGCATCGAGCCAGAACGGCTCGGTGTTGATCCGCCGGAGTGCGGCCAGGCGGACCTCGGCCGACTCGTCGTGTTCGGCCATGCGGCCCAGCTCGCCGCGCAGTTCGGGATCGTCGCTCTCTGCGACGGCCCGGGCGCGAGCGGCGGGATCCTTGTGCTGCCAGGGCTTGCCGAAGAGTCGTTCCTTGATGCTCATGAGCGATAGCGCCGATGAAGTGCTTAGCCCGTATTATAGGGATGGAAGCGGGCGACAGAACCCCGCTGGTCGCTCCGGGACGTCGAGTTTGCCCCGGCCGGCGGGCGGCCCCGGTCAGAAAAGCTGCTGCACCATCCGGAATCCGGCCACCCAGGTGCCGATCGCCGAGCCAAGGTTCGAGAGGAAGAAGACCAGGAGCACGCGCGAGACCCGGTTCTTCCACCAGCCCGACAGCTCGACCACGTCGTCGCGCAGGGTCTCGAAATCGCCCACGCGGGGCTTGCGCAGGCTCGCCTCGACCGCCCCGGTCACCATTCCCGCGCCGATCGTGGGATTGAGCGAGGTCAGGGGTGCCGCCACCAGGGCCGTGCCCACGGTCAGGGGGTGTCCGCCCGCGATCAGGGCGCCGAGGGCGGAGAGCGTGCCGTTGATCACCACCCAGGTCGTCACCAGCGCCCAGCCGAGTTCCGGGGAGCGGGTGAAGCCGATGAAGAATCCGGTGGCCACGAGGGCGAGGATCAGCCAGGGCAGAAGCTTCAGGAATCGCGACGGCGGCGGCATGGCGTTGAGGGACTCGACCGAATCGGCCGGGTCGTCTTCGCGTTCGAGGGCGGCCGCCGTGCCCTCCAGGTGACCGGCGCCGAGCACGGCAAGCACCTTGCGCGGCGCGGCGTCCTCGTTTTCCTGCCTCAGCCGTGCCGCCATGAAGCGGTCGCGCTCGGCGATGAGCGACTCGAACAGTTCGGGCGCGGTCTCGGAGAACTCGCTGAATGTCTCGGTCAGCAGGTCGCCCTGCTTGAGACGCTCGATGTCTTCCTCGCTGATCTCCTGGCGGGAGAACATGGACATGACCAGGCCGTTGAGCATCAGCCAGCGCTTCCACCACGACAGCCCGCGCGATGCCCGGCGAAGCGTGATGCCGATGTCGCGGTCGATCAGCTGCACCGGGACGTTGGCGCGGCGGGCGGCCTCGATGGCCGTTTTCATCTCCGCACCGGGTTCGATCCCGAACTGCTCGGCGATCCGCCGCTGGTAGGCGGAAAGCGCGAGCGAGGCCATCATCATGCCGGCCTTGCCCTGGCGGATCACCTGGAAGAGATCCATGTTGCGCCAGGCATCCCTCTCCGTGAGTGTCTGGTAGCGTGGTGCGCAGAGCTCGATCGCCACGGCGTCGTAGTGGCCGCTGTCGATCAGTCGTTCCACCGCTTCGGCGCTGGTGCGTGAGACATGGGCGGTTCCGAGCAGGGCGTAGTCCACGCCGTCACGCGCGATGTGGCGGACGGGTTCCTCGCCGAAGAGTTCCTGTTGTTCGGAGGTCATCGGAGCAGTCGGGCAATCGCAATCGCGCAGTTTAGCTGATCAGGCATTATTTTTTGCCGCCGGGAACCGGCGATCCCGGCGATAATCTAAGTTGCGTCGCTTCACGCGTCCCTGCCGCCGGATGGCCCGTCATGCCCCTTGCCCGTTCCCGCCCGATGTCGATCGAGGTCCAGCCCGATACCACGACCTGCGGGCCGACCTGCCTGCACGCCGTCTATCGCCATTTCGGCGATGCGATTCCCCTGGAGCAGGTGGTCGAGGAGATCCACCGCCTCGATCACGGCGGCACGCTCGACGTGTTCCTGGCCAACCATGCCCTGGCCCGGGGCTACCGGGCCCTCATCCACACCTGGAACCTGGAAGTCTTCGATCCGACCTGGTTCACCGTTGCCGGCGTCGACCTGGCCGAGCGACTGCGCCGACAGGCCGCTTTCAAGCAACGCGAGAAGCTCTCGGTGGCCACGGATGGCTACCTGGAGTACCTGGATTCCGGGGGGCGCATCCGCTTCGACGATCTCAATCGCGCCTTGCTGAGGCGATTGCTGGCCGATGGCCACCCCGTGCTGACGGGCCTGAGCGCGACCTATCTCTACCGCGGCGCCCGCGAATGGGGGCCGGACGACGCCGACGACGACATCCGGGGAGAGCCGGTCGGTCACTTCGTGGTGCTCGCCGGCTATCGCCCTGAAACCCGCGAAGTGATCATCGCCGACCCGACCAGCCCGAATCCCCAGGGCAGCCAGGTCTACAGCGTCCACATCGATCGGGTCATCGGCGCTATCCTGCTCGGGGCCCTGACCTATGACGCCAACCTGCTCGTGATCCGACCATGCAGCAACTGATCGTCGTCAGCCGCCTGGAAGACTGGCCCCTCGACATCGAGGGCGTCGAGCGCGTGCTCGCGCGGGACTACCTGACCGATCCGGGCTGGTCGGAGCGGCGTTCGACACGCGTTTACAACCTGTGCCGAAGCTACGGCTACCAGTCCAACGGTTACTACGTTTCCCTGCTGGCGGCGGCGCGGGGTCACAAGCCCCTTCCGTCGGTCGCGACGCTCCAGGATTTCCGGGCGCCGAACATCGTCCGGATGACCGGCGCGGAGCTGGCGCGCCTGATCGAAACCAGCCTCAGGCCGCTCCAGTCCGACGAGTTCACGCTCTCGATCTACTTCGGGCGAAACCTGGCGCGGCGTCACGACCGGCTGTCGAGGGCGCTTTTCAACCTGTTCCCGGCCCCGCTGCTGCGCGCGCGCTTCCAGCGCCTGGCCGAGGGCTGGGCACTCAGGCGCATCGCGCCGGTTTCGTTCAGCGACATTCCCGAAGCGCATCTCGATTTCGTGCGCGAAGCCGCCGGCCGCTACTTCTCGGGCAAGCGTCCGCGGGCGGGCCGCTCGAAGGTCTCGCGCTTCGACCTGGCGATGCTGGTCAATTCCGAGGAAGACCATCCGCCTTCCGACGAGCGGGCGCTGGCGCGTTTCGAGCGCGCCGGTGAGGCGGTCGGCTTCCACGTCGAGCGACTGGGCTCCGACGAGATCGGACGCCTGGCCGAGTTCGATGCCTTGTTCATCCGCGAAACCACCGCGGTGAACCACCACACCTACCGCTTCGCGCGCAAGGCGGCGGCCGAGGGTCTCGTGGTCATCGACGATCCCGATTCCATCCTGAAGTGCACGAACAAGGTCTACCTGGCCGAGCTGCTCCAGCGTCACGGTATCGCCGCCCCGCGCACGCTGCTGGTGCATCGCGAGAACGCCGACGAGATCGAGGCACGCCTCGGCCTGCCGGTGGTGCTCAAGCAGCCCGACAGCGCCTTCTCCCTGGGGGTCGTGCGAATCGAGGACTCCGAGTCGCTGGCCAGAACCGTTCGCCAGATGCTTCGCCACAGCGAATTGATCGTCGCGCAGGAGTACCTCCCCACGTCCTTCGACTGGCGCGTGGGCGTGATCGACGGACGGGCGCTGTACGTCTGCCGTTATCACATGGCACGTGGCCACTGGCAGATCATCAATCACGAACAGGGCAGCGGCGACGAGGGCCTGGCGGACACGATTTCCGTCGGGGAAGCGCCCGAGTCCGTCGTCCAGACGGCCGTCAAGGCCGCCGGACTGATCGGCAACGGACTCTACGGCGTGGACCTCAAGGAGATCGACGGACGCGTGCTCGTCATCGAGATCAACGACAATCCGTCGATCGACGCCGGTTGCGAAGACGCGGTTCTCAGGGACGCGCTCTATCGCGACATCATGGGCGTCCTGTTCAAACGAGTGACCGAACACAAGCTCGGTCGCGCCGCCTCCCGGTAGCCAAGATGCCGACCATCGACCCCATCACCCCACAGCCCCACCTGCATGCCTTCGCCGGCTACGGGATCGAGCTCGAGTACATGATCGTCGACCGAGAGTCGCTGTCGGTCGCGCCGATGGCCGATCGCCTGCTGGCGCTGCAGGCCGGCGGCATCGTCAATGAAGTGACGCGGGGCGGCCTGGCCTGGTCGAACGAGCTCGTGCTGCACGTCGTGGAGCTCAAGACCAACGGCCCGGCCGGCTCGCTGCCGGGGCTGGACCAGGCGTTCATCGAGAGCGTGCGGGACATCAACGTCCAGCTCTCCCCGATGGGCGCCATGCTCCTGCCTACCGCCATGCATCCGCTGTTCGATCCGGCCGCGGAAACGCGGCTGTGGCCGCACGGCCAGAACGAGATCTATGCCGCCTACGACCGGATTTTCGCCTGCCGCGGCCATGGCTGGTCCAACCTCCAGTCGATGCACATCAACCTGCCGTTCTTCGACGATGAGGAGTTTCGCCGGCTGCATGCCGCCATCCGGCTGGTCCTGCCGCTGATCCCGGCTCTCTCGGCGGCTTCTCCGATGGTCGAGGCGGCGTGGTCGGGCTGGATGGACGGCCGTCTGAAGTTCTACCGGGACAACCAGCGGCGGATTCCGGAGATCGCCGGAGCGGTGGTTCCGGAAGCGGTCGCATCGATCGACGATTACCGGGCGCGCATCCTCGAACCGATGTACCGGGCCATCCGGCCGCACGACCCGGACGATATCCTGGCCGACGACTGGCTCAACTCCCGGGGCGCGATCGCCCGGTTCGAGCGCCAGACGATCGAGGTCCGCATCATCGACATCCAGGAATGCCCGGCGGCCGATCTCGCGATTGCCGAGGCCGTGGTCGCGCTGGTGCGCCGCCTCTACCATTCGGATGAAGCGCTGGAGCACGGCCAGGCGCTGTCGACGCGCGCGCTCGCCGGCCAGCTTTTCGAGGCGGCCAGGTTGGGCAGCGCGGTGCGCTTCGACCATTCGCCCTGGTTGTCACTGCTGACCGGCCGGGCCGATATCGATCGCGAGGGTCGGGCGGTCTGGCTCGAGCTGCTTTCGAAGCTCGACGTGTCGGCGGAGAGTGCCGCGGTGCTCTCGGCCATGGCCGATCGCGGCACGGTGGCCGAGGCCCTGCGCCGGCGACTTGGCGAGTCACCGTCTCGTCCGGCCGTCGTCGACTGCTACCGGGAACTCGCCGAATGTCTCGATCGAAATCGACTGTTCCGGCCCTGATCACCTGCGAGCACGCCTCGAATGCCGTGCCGGCCCGATGGCGATCGCTCTTCGCAGGAAGCGAAGCCGTTCTCGCCGGCCACCGCGGCTGGGATCCCGGCGCGCTGGACGTGGCCCGGGCGCTTGCGGCTGCACTGGAAGCGCCGCTGCTGGCCGGATCGGCCACCCGGCTGCTCATCGACCTGAACCGCTCCGCCGGGCATCCGCGACGCTTCTCCGAATGGACCCGGTCGTTGCCGCGGCGGGAGCGCGACCTGATCGAGCGAGAGTGGTGGCTGCCCCACTGGCGGGCCTTCGCGTCATGCATCGAGTCCGCCCCGGGCCGGCTCGTCCACATCGCCTGTCACAGTTTCACGCCGGTGCTCGACGGCCGGGAGCGCCGGTTCGACCTCGGGCTGCTCTACGATCCGGCGCGATCGGTTGAACGACACTTCGCGCGCGAACTCTCGAGGCGACTGAAAGAGCGGTTCCCGGACCTGGCCACGCGCATGAACCAGCCCTACCTCGGGACCGCGAACGGCATCGGGCAGCAGCATCGGCGCCGCTTCGGCGCGGACCGGCTGCTGACGCTCGAGCTGGAAATCAGCCAGGCCCTGGTCGACCGCAGCGACTGGCCCCGGCTGGCAGGGGAACTGGCCCGAGTGGTGGCCGAGGCCATCAGTGACGACGCGGGGTACGGCGTCAGCTGCGCCAGCGCTTGAGCAGGTCGCCGTAGGCGTCGATCCGGCGATCGCGCATGAAGGGCCAGATTCGCCGGACCGCCTCGGATCGACGCAGATCCAGGCTGGCGAACAGCACTTCGGCTTCACTGCCGGCTTCGGCCAGGATCTCGCCCTGCGGGCCCGCGACCAGGCTGTGCCCCCAGAATTCGGCTTCCCGTTCGCCGCCGGAGCGGTCCGGTTCGAAGCCGACCCGGTTACAGGTGGCCATCGGAATACCGTTGGCGATGGCGTGGGAACGCTGGATGGTGCGCCATGCCTCGAGCTGGCGGCGCTGCTCGTCCTCCTCGTCGTCGAGGTCGAGCCCGATGGCGGTCGGGTACAGCAACAGTTCCGCGCCGGCGAGCGCCATCAGGCGCGCCGCCTCCGGGTACCACTGGTCCCAGCACACCAGGACGCCGAGGCGACCGACCGAGGTGTCGATGGGCTCGAAACCGAGATCGCCGGGCGTGAAGTAGAACTTCTCGTTGTAGCCGGGGTCGTCGGGGATGTGCATCTTGCGGTAGACGCCGGCCAGGCTTCCGTCCCGTTCGAACACTACGGCCGTGTTGTGCGCCAGTCCCGGTGCGCGATGCTCGAAGATCGACCCGATGACCACCACGCCGTGCTGCTCCGCGGCCTGCGCGAGCATCCGGCAGGTCGGGCCGTCGAGGCGCTCGGCGAGGTCGAACAGTTCGGGGTCCTGGTACTTGCAGAAGTACTCGCTGGCATGCAGTTCCGGCAGCAGCACCAGTCCGGCCCCCAGCTCCGCCGAGCGCGCGATGCCGTCGGCGGTGGCTGCGCGGTTTTCACCGGCATCCGGTCCCATGGCGTGCTGGACCAGGGCGATGTCGAGGCGGCGCGGATTCATCCGAGCGCGGCCGGAATGTGCATGCTGGCGCAATGCGGGCCACCCGACTGCGTGATCATCGTCGCGGCCGGCACCTGAACGATACGCCGGTCGGGCAGGAGCTCGGCCAGGATGTCGCAGGCCGTCTCGTCGTGGCGGCTGCCGTAGGCGGGCACCAGGCAGCCGTCGTTGACGAACAGGAAATTGGCGTAACTGGCGGGCAGCCCGGGACGGATATCGTCGGGGAAGGGCAGGGCGACCAGCCGGTAGCCGGTTGCGTCGCGAGTGCGCAGCGCTTCCAGCTGGCCCCGGATGCGGCCGGTGCGTTCGTCGTCGCGCTGCGTCTGGAAGACGATCGTGTCGTGGTCGGTGAATCGCGCCAGCGTATCGATGTGCCCGTCGGTGTCGTCGCCTTCCATCGGTTCGAGATCGACCCCGAGCACCTGGTCGACGTTGAGCAGGTTGTGTAGCTCGAAGTCGATCTCCCGATCGCTCAGGTGCGGGTGGCGCGCCCGCAGGCAGTGCCAGTTGACCAGCAGGCGGCCGCGGCCGTCGCTCTCGATCGCTCCGCCTTCGAGTTCGAACAGGTACTGGCGGAACTGCATGCGGTCGAACAGGTCGTGACGCGACAGGTGGGCATTGACCCGGTTGTCCAGCGAGGCGGGATACTTGCCGCCCCAGCCGTCGAAGTGAAAATCCAGCGCCAGGCGATAGCCGGAAAAGACCAGTACGACCGGGCCGTAGTCGCGACACCAGGTGTCGTTGTAGCGCACGCTCAGGCGGTGCAGGTCCGGGCGCTCTGGCAGATCCCGCGGTGCGGGTTCGTCCGGCGGGAGGAGCAGCACGACCGGCTGGAAAGCCAGGATGTTTCCGATCAGTTCGCGGTATTCATCGCGGATGGCTTCGAGGTTCTCGCGCCAGTCCGTCGCCTGGGAAGGCCAGGCGAGCAGGGTGGCGCTCTGGGTTTCCCATTCGGCCGGCAGGCGATAGTCGGTATGGGACATGAACGCTCGCTGCGACTCAGAGCTCGCTCTGGGCCTCGACTTCCCGCATGATCGCGTCGTGATGGAGAACGCTCTCGATGACCAGGTCGTACTCGAAGAACACGTTGAAGTCGTCGTAGACCCAGCGCGTGATCGGCGGCTCACCGACGGGCGCATGTCGCTCGCTGGGTACGCCGAAGCGCGACTCCACCTGGGCCTTGGTCAGGCCGTTTCCGGGGAGGTCGCGCAGCATGCGTTCCTCGACCTTTTCGATCAGGAGGACGTCGCCGGCCATGGCGATGCCCATCATTCCGCTCAAAGCCGCCCCCCAAACCAGCTTGCCCAGTGTTTCACGCATCATGGCAGTTCCTCTGGTTGAACCCTCGGCTTGCGGTGAGCCACTGGAGAGAACCCAGCGATTCACGCAGCAAGACATTGCAAAAATAGTAGCATAAGCCACGCATTCAAAGCGGATTCTCCAAATCATGAAAACTGCCGTCATCACCGGCGCCAACCGCGGTATCGGGCTCGAACTGGCGCGTCAGCTGACCGATCGCGGCTACCGCGTCATCGCCGTGTGCCGCAAGGCCTCGCCGGATCTGCAGTCCCTGGATGTCCAGGTCGAGGAAGGCATCGACATCACGGACCGGGACAGCCTCCGGGAGCTGGCCGATCGACTGGCCGGACGCAGGATCGACCTGCTGGTCAACAACGCCGGGGTGCTGGTTCCTTCCACCCTGGAGCGGATCGAGGAAGACATCGACAGCTGGCGGCTGCAGTACGAGGTCAATGCGCTCGGCCCATTGCGCGTCACTCACGCCTTGATCAACCACCTGGTCAACGGCGGCAAGGTCGTCATCATTTCCTCGCGGGTCGGTTCCATCGCGGACAACGGCTCCGGCGGCGCTTGGGGCTACCGTCTGTCCAAGGCGGCGGCGAACATGGCCGGCATGAACCTGGCGCACGAGCTGGCCGACCGCGAGATCGCTGTCGGCCTGCTGCATCCCGGTTTCGTGCGAACCGACATGACCGGCAGTCGCGGCGACGTCGAACCCGCCGAGGCCGCGGCCGGCCTGGTCGAGCGCATCGACGAGCTGAGCATGGAGACGACGGGCAGCTTCCGGCATGCCAACGGCGAGGAACTGCCCTGGTAGGGCCGGGGAGTCGGTGGGGCTGTGGTCAGTGCGTCCGTGCGTCTGTGGTCTGTACGTCGGTGCGCCTGACCACTGACTACTGACGCACTGACGAACGGACGCACTGACGCACTGACGCACGGACGCACGGACGCACGGACGCACGGACGCACGGACGCACAGACCTACCCGCTACCGCACACCCTGGCACCCGAAACGCTCCTGCTCGGCCAGCAGGCGAAGCCAGGCCTGGTGGCGGAAGCCGGGCAGGGCGCCGCTTTCGACCGCGGCGACCACGGCGCAACCGGGTTCGGAGCGGTGCCTGCAATCGCGAAAGCGGCAGCCGGCCGCGTGCTTGGAGAATTCCGGGAAACCTCGCTGCAGCGTTTCCGGGTCCATTTTCCAGAGCCCGTATTCCCAGACGCCCGGGGTGTCGATCAGCCAGGCGTCGTCGCCGTGGCGGTGGGCGGTCGCCGTGGTGGTGGTGTGCGTTCCCTTGCCCGTGACGCGCGAAAGCCTGCCGGTCTGGGCTTCGATGTCCGGCACCAGCGCGTTGAGCAGGGACGACTTGCCGACGCCGGACTGGCCTGCCAGCAGCGTGATGCCGCAGCCGATGCGCGACTGCAGGGCAGCGACGTCCGGCTCCGGAAGGCAGCGAGCTTCCACATGCTCGAAGCCCAGCTCCCCCAGTGCCTGCAGTTCGGTGAACGGCGCCTGTCGGGGGCGAGGCAGGTCGGACTTGTTGAGCACGATGAGCGGCTCGATGCCGCGGATGAGGGCAGCAGCGAGATAGCGATGCAGGAGGTCACGACTGGGAGCCGGCTCGGACGCGATCACGATCACCGAGCGATCGAGGTTGGCGGCGATCGGCCGGAAGCGGCCGCGACCATCGCCGCGCCCGAAGAGGTTGCGGCGCTCGACGACGGCGGTCAGCGTGCCGGCGTCGTCGATGTGGACGAGATCGCCGGGCAGGGGGCGTTCGATGCGGCGCGGGAAATGGACCGGCCGCAAGTCACCGTTAACCCAGGCCGCGCCGTGGTTGGCGTGCGCCTGGACCAGCCTGACCGGGCTCTCGCTCATGGTCGCTTATCTTGCTGGTATAGTGCCGTGGCTTGACGCCAGGACCCTTCCCCGGAATGAACGAGAACAACTTCATCTGGATCGACCTCGAGATGACGGGGCTCGATCCGGCCACCGACACGATCATCGAGGTCGCCACGCTGGTGACGGATGCCGGGCTGACCGAAGTGGCGGTCGGGCCGGAGCTGGCCATTGCCACGCCGCGCAGCGTGCTCGAGGGTATGGATGAATGGAACACCCGGACGCACACCGAGTCGGGGCTGGTCCGTCGCTGCCTCGAGTCCGACACCGATCTCGCCGAGGCCGAGCGCCGGACCATCGCCTTCCTCGAGCATTACGTCCCGCCGGGTTGCTCGCCGATGTGCGGCAACTCGATCTGCCAGGACCGTCGCTTCATGGCGCGATTGATGCCGAAGCTGGAAGCCTATTTCCACTACCGCAATCTCGACGTCTCGACCCTCAAGGAACTCGCGCGCCGCTGGGCGCCGGAAGTAGGCGGGGGATTCAGCAAGGACTCCAGCCACCAGGCCCTCGAGGATATCAGGGATTCGATCGAGGAGCTCCGCTACTACCGGCGCTTCATGGGAGAGCTGGGCGGGTCGTAGGTCGGGGCCGCGTCCCCGACGGACGACCTGTCGGTCTTGATCACGCATAGCTCACGCGTGACCGGATCTTCTACGTCGTCCGTCGCGAACGCGGCCCCGACCGACGCGGGTCTCGATCCTCCTGACTCCCGACTCCTGACCCCTCACGCAATCAACGCTTGTGCTCGGCCAGCTTGCGCCAGGTATCCACCACCGTGTCCGGGTTGAGCGACATGCTCTCGATGCCCTGGTCCATCAGCCACTCGGCCAGGTCGGGATAGTCGGACGGCCCCTGGCCGCAGATGCCGATGTACTTGCCCTGCCTGAGGCAGGCTTCGATGGCCATCGCCAGCATCGCCTTGACCGCCGGGTCGCGCTCGTCGAAGCGGTGGGCCACCAGTCCTGAATCGCGGTCGAGTCCGAGCGTCAGCTGGGTCATGTCGTTGGATCCGATCGAGAACCCGTCGAAGTGCTCCAGGAAGGCGTCGGCGCTGAGCGCGTTGGAGGGGAGCTCGCACATCATGATGACCTTGAGCCCGTTGTCGCCGCGCTTGAGGCCGAACTTCTCCATCACTTCGACCACGTCGCGCCCTTCACCGACGGTCCGCACGAACGGCACCATGGCCCAGACGTGATCCAGGCCCATCTCTTCCCGGACCTTCTTCATCGCCCGGCACTCGAGTTCGAAGGCCGGCTGGAAGTTCTCGTCGACGTAACGCGAGGCGCCGCGCCAGCCGATCATTGGGTTTTCCTCGTCGGGCTCGTAGCGCTCGCCCCCGATCAAGTTGGCGTATTCGTTGGACTTGAAGTCCGAAAGCCGGACGATCACCGGGTTGGGTCCGAAGGGTGCGGCGATGGTGGCGATGCCTTCGGCGAGCTTGTCGACGTAGAAGCTGACCGGGTCATCGTAGCCGGCGGTGCGACGGTCGATCTCCGCCCTGACGTCGTCGCTCTGTCCCTGGTAGTCGAGCAGGGCCAGCGGATGGATGCCGATCATCCGGTTGATGATGAATTCGAGGCGCGCCAGGCCGATGCCGTGGTTCGGAATCAGGGCGAAGTCGAAGGCCCGATCCGGGTTGGCGACGTTCATCATTATCTTCAACGGCGCTTCCGGCATGTCGTCGAGCGAGTCCTCGCTGACGCTGAATTCGAGTTCGCCCTCGTAGATGCGGCCGGTGTCCCCCTCGCTGCAGGACACGGTGACCTCCGAAGCGTGCGGGACGCGGTCCGTCGCGTCTCCACAGCCGACCACGGCCGGGATGCCCAGTTCACGGGCGATGATGGCGGCATGGCAGGTGCGTCCGCCGCGATTGGTGACGATCGCGGCGGCCCGCTTCATGACCGGCTCCCAATCGGGGTCGGTCATGTCGGTGATCAGCACGTCGCCTTCCTCGACCTCGTGAATTTCATCGAGCGATTCGATCACCCGTGCCTTGCCCTGCCCGATGCGTTGGCCGATGGCCCGGCCCTCGGCCAGGACCTGTCCGGTCGACTCGAGCTTGAATCGCTCCATCGTCTGGCCGGCCCGGCTCTTCACGGTTTCCGGGCGTGCCTGGAGAATGAACAGCTCACCGGTTTCGCCGTCCTTGCCCCATTCGATGTCCATGGGGCGGCCGTAGTGATCCTCGATGGTCAGCGCCATCCTGGCGAGTTCGGTCGCCTCGGCGTCGCTGATCGAGAACTTCTGCCGCTCGGCCTCGGGCGTGTCCTCGGTGTGCACGCCGCCACTCTCGCCGCTGCCGTAGATCATGCGCGTCGCCTTGGTGCCGATCGTGCGGCGCAGCACGGCCGGCCGGTCGGCGCGCAGGTTGGGTTTGAACAGGTAGAACTCGTCCGGATTGACGGCGCCCTGGACGACCGATTCGCCCAGGCCGTAGCTGGAGGTGATGAAGACGACGTCGCGGTAGCCCGACTCGGTGTCGAGTGTGAACAGGACGCCGGCGGCCCCGGCCCCGGCGCGCACCATCAGCTGAACGCCGGCCGACAGCGCCACGTCGGCGTGAGCGAAGCCCTGGTGTACCCGGTAGGCGATGGCACGATCGTTGTAGAGGCTGGCGAAGACCGCGTGAATTTTCTCGAGCACGGCCTCGATGCCGCAGACGTTGAGGAACGTCTCTTGCTGGCCGGCAAAGGAAGCGTCGGGCAGGTCCTCGGCGGTCGCCGAGGAGCGGACCGCCACCGCGAGATTCTCGCCGTAGCGTTCCTGAATCTTCGCATACGCGTCGCGGATGGCTTGCTCGAGATCATCGGGCAGGGGCGTGTCCATGACCCACTGCCGGATGTCCGCGCCGGTTTTCGCCAGCGCCCGGGTATCGTCGGCATCGAGCGCGTCGAGCGCCTTGCCGATCCGTTCGGCCAGCCCGGACTGGTCGAGGAACTTGCGGAAGGCCCCGGCCGTGGTCGCGAATCCGCCGGGCACGTTGACCCCGAGGTCCTTGAGATGAGTGATCATTTCCCCCAGGGAGGCATTCTTCCCACCGACCTTTTCCAGGTCGCCCATACCAAGCTCATCGAGCCAAAGGATATACTCGGACACTCGAACTCCCCAAAGCGGCAGTGTGTGATCAGCTGCCTATTGTAACCGCCTGGAATCCTATGCGAAGAACCGTATTCTTTATCTCCGACGGCACGGCGATCACGGCCGAGACTTTCGGCCACAGCCTGATGACCCAGTTCTCCAACGTCGAATTCCGGCAGGTCCGCCTGCCGTTCGTCGACACGCCGAGCAAGGCGCGTGACGCGGTGTCCCTGATCGACCGGGCCGCCGAGGCCGAGGGCGGAGAGGGACCGATCATATTCAGCACCATCGTCGATCCGGAGGTCAGTGGCGTCCTGGAGGCGTCGAACGGCCATCTGTTCGACATGTTCGGGACCTTCATGGAACGGCTCGAGTCGGCGCTGGGCGTGTCGCGTTCGCCGCGAGTGGGCCAGGCGCACGGCATGGGTGACAGCAAGGGCTACGAGGACCGCATGGAGGCGACCAACTACGCCCTGACGCACGACGACGGCATCTCCAAGCGTCTCGACGCCGCCGAAGTGGTGCTGATCGGCGTCTCCCGCTCCGGCAAGACGCCGACCTGCCTTTACATGGCGCTGCACTTCGGAGTCAAGGCGGCCAACTATCCGCTCACCGAGGAGGATCTCGAGCAGTCGCGGCTGCCCGCCTTCCTGCGCGAGCACAAGCAGAAACTGTTCGGCCTGAGCATCGATCCCGAGCGCCTCTCGCAGATCCGGGAGGCGCGGCGCCCCGGCAGCCGTTACGCCTCGCTCAAGCAGTGCCGCTACGAGGTCGAGGCGGCCGAGGCGATGCTTCGCGCCGAGGGGGTGCCGATGCTGTCCTCGACTGAAACCTCGGTCGAGGAACTGGCCAGCCGAATCCTCCTGGAGCTGGGCCTCAATCGCGAAATGCGCTAGCGCGCGAGCCTGTTTGGGTCATACGAATTTCGGTCGTTCGCATTTATTTCGTATTTCGTATTTCGAATTTCGTGCTTGAATGTCGGCAGGGGGTGGCAGTTTTCGCCCGGTGTGATATTCTCGCCGGCCATGCTCACGACGACCCGTCAACTGCAGCCCTCGAGCCGGATTCTGGCGCGGCGGCTTCCGGAACTGCACAGCGCGATTTACCGCGCGCTCAACGTGCTGTTGCCGGATGCCCTGGCCGAGAGCGATCACCTCGTGTCGCAGCTGGGGTCGGGGCCCGAGCTGTATCTCGAGGTCATCGAGCGGCACCCCTACACGACTTTCGTGCGCCTGTCCTACATCATCGGCGCCGAGCGTTCGCACAACCCCAATGCCCACGTGCGCATCTACCATGACGCGGCCATGGCGGAAGCCACGGCTTTCAGCCCGCAGCAGGGCATCCAGCGTTTTGCGGGTCCGGACCTGGCCATCAACGGCCTGGTGGCGCGCAGCTGGCGCCTCAACCGGGCGCTGCTGAAGTGGGTCGACTACCTGATTGCCCAGGGTCACGGCGCCGAGACGATGCGCCCGGCCGGCGACCTCCCCCGGTCGCTGGCGACCGCCGCGCCCGAGGCCTGATTCCCCAAACGCCGCGCCGTCGATCGGGCAACGGTTTTTCTGGCCTGCCCGGGCGGCTTCGTTTAGAATGTGCGTCCGGACGCCGGGCACGTCGCTCGGCGAGCGACAAGCGGGCCTTGCCCTGGTTGGCCGCCTGGCCGACTTACGGCTTCGGCCCGCTTTGTGTACCCGGAGGTTTTTCAATGCAGGCAATTCTGGCGCTGGAAGACGGCACGACGTTTTCCGGGCGGGGTATCGGCGCGCCGGGCGCGCGGGTCGGCGAGGTGGTCTTCAACACCGCCATGACCGGCTATCAGGAGATACTCACCGACCCCAGCTATGCCGGTCAGCTCGTCACGCTGACGGCATCTCACGTCGGCAACACCGGCGTGAATCCCCAGGACGTCGAGGCCGACCGCATCCACGCCGCCGGCCTGATCATCCGCAACTACCCTCGCCGCCACAGCAGCTGGCGCGCGACCCGGTCGCTGTCCGACTGGATGGCCGACCAAGGGGCTTCGGGCATCGCCGGTATCGACACCCGTGCGTTGACCATCCGTCTGCGCGACAAGGGCGCCCAGAACGGCTGCCTGCTGGTGGGTGAATCGGCCGATCCCGAAGAAGCGATTCGCCGCGCACGCGATTGCGCACCGATGAGCGGCCGGGATCTGGCGAGTACCGTCACGGTCGATCGCGCCTACGCGTGGAACGAGGGCAGCTGGGATCTGGAAGCCGGTGAGTTTCGCCGAAGCGAAGAACGCTTTCATGTGGTCTGCTACGACTACGGCGTCAAGCGCAACATCCTGCGCCTGCTGGTCGATGCCGGTTGCCGCGTGACCGTCGTTCCGGCCCGCGCGCCGCTCGACGAGGTGCTCGGCATGAAGCCCGACGGCGTCATGCTCTCCAACGGCCCCGGCGACCCGGAGCCCTGCAGCTACGCGATCGAGGCGATCCGCGGCCTGCTCGACAAGGGTGTGCCGACCTTCGGCATCTGCCTGGGCCACCAGCTGCTCGCCCTCGGTGGTGGCGCGAAGACCGTGAAGATGAAGTTCGGCCATCACGGCGCCAATCACCCGGTCAAGGATCTTTCCACCGGCCAGGTCCTGATCACCAGCCAGAATCACGGCTTCGCCGTCGACGAGTCGAGCCTCCCGAAGACCGTCATCCCGACCCACCGCTCCCTGTTCGACGGCACCCTGCAGGGGATTCGCATCGCCGACAAGCCGGCCATGAGCTTCCAGGGCCATCCCGAAGCCAGCCCGGGGCCGCATGACCTGCGGCCGCTCTTCGCCCAATTCGTGGAAATGATGGAAAGCGCAGATGCCTAAGAGAACAGACATCGAATCCATCCTCATCATCGGCGCCGGGCCGATCGTGATCGGGCAGGCCTGCGAGTTCGACTACTCGGGCGTGCAGGCGGTCAAGGCGCTGCGCGAGCTGGGCTACCGGGTGATCCTGGTCAATTCCAACCCGGCCACCATCATGACCGACCCGGAGATGGCCGACGCCGTCTACATCGAGCCCATCCGCTGGGACGTGGTGCGCGACATCATCGAGAAGGAACGCCCGGACGCCCTGCTGCCCACCATGGGCGGCCAGACGGCGCTCAATTGCGCGCTTGACCTGGCCCGCGAGGGCGTGCTCGAGGAATTCGGCGTGGAGATGATCGGTGCCTCGCGAGAGGCCATCGACATGGCCGAGGATCGCGACGCCTTCAAGGAAGCGATGCGCGACATCGGGCTGGGCGTGCCCGAAGCCTGGGTGGCGCACAGCCTCGACGAGGCCATCGAAGTACAGAAGCGCATCGGTTTCCCGACCATCATCCGTCCCTCGTTCACGCTGGGGGGGTCGGGCGGCGGCATCGCCTATAACCGCGAGGAGTTCATCCAGATCGTCGAGCACGGACTGGACCTGTCGCCGACCAACGAGGTGCTGCTCGAGGAATCGGTACTGGGCTGGAAGGAGTTCGAGCTCGAGGTCGTTCGCGACAAGGCCGACAACTGCATCATCATCTGTTCGATCGAGAACATCGATCCGATGGGCGTGCACACGGGCGACTCGGTCACCGTCGCGCCGGCGCTCACGCTGACCGACAAGGAGTACCAGGAGCTGCGCGATGCCGCCATCGCCGTGCTGAGGAAGATCGGCGTCGACACCGGCGGATCGAACGTTCAGTTCGCCGTGCACCCCGAAACGGGTCGCATCCACGTCATCGAGATGAATCCGCGCGTGTCGCGATCCTCGGCGCTGGCGTCGAAGGCGACCGGCTTTCCGATCGCCAAGGTGGCGGCCAAGCTGGCCGTCGGCTACACGCTCGACGAACTCGACAACGAGATCACCGGCGGGGCGACGCCGGCCTCCTTCGAGCCGACCATCGACTACGTGGTCACGAAGATGCCGCGCTTCGCGTTCGAGAAATTCCCGGCCGCCAACGATCGTCTGACCACTCAGATGAAGTCGGTCGGGGAAGCGATGGCCATCGGCCGGACGTTCCAGGAATCGCTTCAGAAGGCCTTGCGCAGCCTCGAGGTGGGGCTGACGGGTCTCGATCCGGTCGAGATCGACAGCGAGGAAGCCGACGAGCTGACCCTGATCCGCCGCGAGCTGCAGGAAGCCGGTCCCGAGCGACTGCTCTACGTCGCCGAGGCCTTCCGCCGCGGCCTCGAGTTCGACGAAATCCATCGCCTCACGCGCATCGATCCCTGGTTCCTCGACCAGATCGCGGAACTCATCGAGATCGAGCACAGGCTGCTCGACGAGGGCGTGGCCGCGCTCGACGCCGAGTCATTGCTCGATCTCAAGCGCCACGGCTTTTCCGACGCGCGCATCGCCGAGCTGGCGGGCGTGAGCGAGCGCTCCGTTCGCAAGCTCCGCGCCAAGCTGGGCATCCAGCCCGCCTACCATCGCGTCGATACCTGTGCGGCGGAATTCGCGACCTCCACGGCCTACATGTACTCGACCTGGGGCGAAGCGTCGGAAGCGGCGCCGACCGACAGGCGCAAGATCATGGTGCTCGGCGGCGGGCCCAACCGGATCGGGCAGGGCATCGAGTTCGATTACTGCTGCGTGCACGCCGCGCTGGCCATGCGCGATCTCGGCTACGAGACGATCATGGTCAACTGCAATCCCGAGACGGTATCGACCGATTACGACACGTCCGACCGGCTCTATTTCGAGCCGCTCACCCTCGAGGACGTTCTCTCGATCGTCGAGCTCGAAAAACCCGAGGGCATCATCATCCAGTTCGGCGGCCAGACGCCGCTGAAGCTGGCGCGCGATCTCGAAGCCGCGGGCGCCCCGATCATCGGTACGACGCCCGACTGCATCGACCTGGCCGAGGATCGCCAGCGCTTCCAGGAGCTGCTCAACCGGCTGGGGCTCAAGCAGCCACCCAATCGCACGGCGCGCGATCCCGACGAAGCCTTCATCCTGGCGCGGGAAGTGGGTTACCCGCTGGTCGTCCGGCCTTCCTACGTGCTGGGCGGCCGGGCCATGGACATCGTGCACGGCGAAGAGGAACTCAAGCGCTACATGAACGAGGCGGTCAAGGTCTCCAATGATTCCCCGGTACTGCTGGACCACTTCCTCGACCACGCAATAGAGGTTGACGTCGACGCCGTGTGCGACGGCGAGCGGGTCGTCATCGGCGGCGTGATGGAGCACATCGAGGAAGCGGGCGTGCACTCGGGCGACTCTTCCTGCAGCCTGCCGCCGTTCTCGCTGTCCGACGAGGTGGTCGAGGAAATCCGCCGCCAGACACGGCAGATGGCGCTGGCCCTCCAGGTCGTGGGTCTGATGAACGTGCAGTTCGCGGTGCAGGGCGACGACATCTTCGTGCTGGAAGTCAATCCGCGCGCGTCGCGCACGGTTCCCTTCGTGTCGAAGGCGACCGGCGTCGCCATGGCCCGGGTCGCCGCGCGCTGCATGGTCGGAAACAACCTGTCGGAGCAGGGCATCGAGAGCGACCTGTCCAGCCCGTTCTATTCCATCAAGGAACCGATCTTCCCGTTCATCAAGTTCCAGGGCGTGGATCCCATCCTGACGCCCGAGATGCGTTCGACCGGCGAGGCCATGGGCGTGGGCCGCTCTTTCGGTTCGGCCGTGGCGCGAGCGCAGCAGGGTGTGGGTATCGTGGTGAAGATGAGCGGCCGCGTCTTCCTCAGCGTGCGGGACGCCGACAAGGAGCGCCTGCTGCCCGTTGCGCAGGAGCTAATCGAGCGGGAATTCGAGCTGGTCGCGACGGAAGGTACCTGGAAGTACCTGGTTGAAAACGGTATCGAGTGTGACTACGTCAACAAGGTGATTCAGGGGCGGCCGCACATCGTCGACCTGATCAAGAACGACGCGATCGACTACATCGTCAACACCACGGAAGGGCGCCAGGCCATCGCCGACTCATTCTCGATCCGGCGCGAGGCCCTTCAGCGCAAGGTCAACTATTCGACGACCATCGCGGGTGCCCGCGCGACCCTGAGGGCGATGGATCACTGGAACGAACGGGGCGTCCGCAGCCTGGCCGAGCTGCACGCCGAGAAGCCCTGAGGAGCGAACATGAGCCAGATGACGCCACTGACCAAGGCGGGCGCCGAGCGCCTGCGTGCCGAATTGGACCGGCTCAAGAAGAAGGATCGTCCGGCCGTGATCGAGGCGATTGCCGAGGCGCGCGCGCACGGTGACCTCAAGGAGAACGCCGAGTACCACGCCGCACGCGAGCAGCAGGGCTTTATCGAGGCCCGCATCCGCGACCTCGAGTCGGCACTGAGCAACTCGCGCCTCATCGACGTGGCCTCGCTCAACGCCGGCAGCAAGGTCGTGTTCGGAGCGACCGTGGTGCTGATGGAGGACGCCGACGATGCCGAGGAGGTGACCTGGCAGATCGTCGGTGACCTGGAAGCGGATTCCACCCGTGGGCTGCTCGCGATCTCGGCACCCCTGGCACGCGCGCTGATCGGAAGCGAGGAAGGCGACGTGGTCGAGTTCGAAGCGCCCAACGGCAAGCGAAGCTATGAAATCGTCGAGGTTCGCTACGGATCCTGAACGACGTTTCGTCCTCTACGTCCCGCAGCTCGAATCACTGCTGCGGGAGGCCGAGGGCCCGCCGGGCCTGATCGATGCACTGACCCGTGGTCGTGAACCGGTCGCGCTCGATCCGGAGTCTCCCCAGAGTGAACTGGTCGCGGGCCGGCCCCTGCCGGCGGCGGCGCTGACGCGTCTGCTCGACCGGCCCGGGGAGGCGGCAGGCGCATGGTTGCGGGCCGACCCGATCGGACTGGTGCCGGACCTGGCCGCCGTCTGGTTGCAGGCCGACGATCGCTTCGAACGAGGCGACTGGAGCCGGGCCCTGGTCGAACTCCTCGCCGACGAAGGCCTGAGGCTGGAACTTACCGAAGGCGGGCGCGGCTACCTGCCGCTGGATACGACCCCGGAAACGCGTTTCGCGCCGCCCTGGGCGCTGGCCGGCCGGAGCCTCGAACACGCGCTGCCCGAGGGTCCCGGCGCGCGCCGCTGGCAGCGGCTGCTCAACGAAACGCAGGTGGTGTTGCACCAGCACCGCAAGACCGCGGCCGACGGCGCCGCCATCCCGGGCAGTCTGTGGTTCTGGGGCGGCGGATCCTTGCCGGATTTGTCGGAAGTCGCTCCCCGCGTGCGCGGTCTCGTCGCCGCCGATCCCGTGCTCGTCGGACTGGCCGAATGGCTTGG
This sequence comes from Gammaproteobacteria bacterium, assembly GCA_009908385.1. GTDB lineage: Bacteria > Pseudomonadota > Gammaproteobacteria > Xanthomonadales > Wenzhouxiangellaceae > Wenzhouxiangella. Next base: position 60,579 of record JAAAPE010000004.1, on the reverse strand, counting down.
CCTGCCGCGGCGTCGCTTCGGGGCGGAGGTGGAGCCGGCGGCCGGTCTCCTGGTCGAGTGGCCGGCCCGGTTCGAGGATTCCGCCGGGGCCAATCTCGAAAGGCTGGAGACGTTCCTTCGGCAAGCCTGGCGTCAGCTGCGAATGGGGCGAATTCGCCAGCTGGAACTGGCTGGAATCGAGACGGTTCGACGCTTCTCGGTCCGTGACGCCTGGCGGTTCTGGCGATGATTCGATTCGTGCGCGTGAGGCGGCGCGATGGCCTGGACGCTTCCGTCGCCGGGGTGCACCCCGTTGTCGGCCGGGTGCTGGCGGCGCGCGGTGCCGGCAGTGTGCCCGACTACTCGCTGGGGACGCTGCTGCCGCCCACCCTGGGTGGCCTGGATGCCGCGTGCCGCTTGCTGGGTGACGCCATCGACGAGCGACGGCGAATCGTCGTCGTGGGCGACTTCGACGCCGACGGTGCCACCGGCACCGCGCTGGCCGTTCGCGGGCTCGCTGCCATGGGCGCTGCGGACGTCCAGTGGCGCGTGCCCGACCGCTTCCGTCACGGGTACGGGCTGGGCCGCACCCTGGTCGAGGAACTCGTGCCCCTCGAGCCCGACCTGGTCCTCACCGTCGACCAGGGAGTCAGCTCCCACGAGGGCGTCTCGCTGGCGCGACAGGCGGGCATGCGCGTGATCGTCACCGACCATCACCTGCCGGGCGAGACGCTGCCGCCGGCGGACGCCATCGTCAATCCCAACCTGGCCGGCGAGACATTCGGCTCCCGCGCGCTGGCCGGGGTCGGCGTGGTGTTCTACCTGCTCATGGCCTTGCGTTCCCATCTGCGCGAACAGGGGCGCTTCAAGACCGGAAGGGAACCGCGTCTCGATCAGTGGCTCGACCTGGTCGCCCTCGGCACCGTGGCCGACCTGGTGCCTCTCGACGAGAACAACCGCCGGCTCGTCCAGCAGGGCCTGCTCCGGATCCGGGCCGGGCGCTGCCTCCCCGGCGTCCGTGCCTTGCTGGAGGTCGCCGGGCGCAACCTGCGCCACGCCGACGCCTCGGACATGGGCTTCGCGGCCGGGCCCAGGCTCAATGCGGCCGGTCGCCTGGACGACATGAGCATCGGCATCCGCTGCCTGCTGGCCGACCGGGACGCCGAGGCCGCCGAACTGGCCCAGCGTCTCGACGCCCTCAACCGCGAACGCCGGACCCTGCAGGCCGATATGCAGGAAATGGCCGAGGAGCAGGCCAAGGCGCTGGCCGAGCGCATCGAGGGCAACCTGCAGGGGCTGTGTGTCTTCGACCCCGACTGGCACCAGGGCGTGGTCGGTCTGGTCGCGGGAAGACTGGTCGAGCGGCTGCAGCGTCCGGTCATCGCTTTCGCGCCCGCCGAGACGGGCGGCAGCGAGCTCAAGGGATCCGGGCGCAGCCCTTCGGGCGTGCACATGCGCGATCTTCTGGTCGAGATCGATGCGCGCCACCCCGGCCTGATCGACCGCTTCGGGGGGCACGCGCGCGCCGCTGGCCTGTCGCTGTCCGAGGACCGCCTGGCGGCCTTCCGGCGGGCCTTTGACGAGACGCTGGCCGACCGGGTGTTCGAGCCCGACGTCGTGCACACCGACGGGCAGCTTGCCGCCGAAGAACTGTCGCTCGAGACCGCGGACGCCCTGGCCCGGGCGGGCCCGTGGGGGCAGGCCTGGCCGGAGCCGATCTTCGACGGACGTTTCCACGTGCGCGAGCGGCGCGTAGTGGGTTCGCACCACCTCAAGCTGCGCCTGCAGCCCGTGGAAGGCGGCCCCGTTCTCGACGCGATCGCTTTCGGCGCGGGCGGCCTCTGCCACGGCGAACTGCCGGAACCCCTGGAGGCCGTCTATAGTCTCGAGATCAACCGCTGGCAGGGTCGGGTGAACCCCCAGCTGCGGATCCGCTACCTCGTCGAGAAGCCCCGGAAAGGCTGATTGCCGCTCGCGGTCAGTCCGGTGATTCCAGCGCCGAATCGGCCCGCTTGGTGATATGCGCGATATCCTCGCGGGTGAGATTGACGGCAACCCGGGCGACCACGGCGCTGGCTGTCCTGCCGTCAAGTCGCTTGCGCAGTTGGCCCAGGAAGTGGGGTTCGGCCAGCAGCACCAGGTGTTCGAATTCCCCGGCGGCGTGCGCTTCGTGCAGGCGGCGGGCGAGTTCACGTGCGAAGGTCTGCGCTTCGACCTCCTTCGGATCGGTGCCTTCCTCGGCGGCATATTCGCCGGGCGTTCTCGATTCCTGAACCTGTCCCGGACGATCCGACACCAGGTCCTGGCGTCTAAGCCTCGATTCAGGGTGAACCAGCGACTCGACTTCCTCGAGGGGACTGAACTTCTTTCTGCGTGCGAACAGCCGCGCCCTGCTGGCGTCGGCAACCACGATCCAGTACTTGTTCATGGCTTCAGGTCACTCCTTGCCTTAGGGATCCTGTACGTAATGTAACAACTGTCGGCTTCAATGGGACGGTGGCCGCTGGACACGGCCCGGCGTTACAATAGCCAGCTTTGCCATTTCGACTCTGCAGCCAAGGAATCAGACTCTCATGGAACAGACCGCGATCAAGCACCTGCTGGACGACCTGGAGCGCCGTGTCGGGGCGCTGAGGGGGTACCTTTGACTACGATGGCAAGCTAGAAAGACTCGAGGAAGTCACGCGCGAGCTCGAGGTGCCGTCGGTCTGGGACGACCCCGATCACGCCCAGAAGCTCGGCAAGGAACGCTCCGACCTGGATCGCTCGGTGAGCGCCCAGCGTGCCGTCATCGAAGGCGTGCGCGACGCGGCGGAGCTGTTCGAGCTGGCGCAGGAAGAAGATGACGAGGATACGCTCGACAGCGTGGCCTCGGATCTCCAGCGGCTGGAGAGGCAGGTCGCCGACCTGGAATTCCAGCGCATGTTCTCGGGTGAGATGGACGACAGGTCCTGCTTCATCGACATCCAGGCCGGATCGGGCGGCACCGAGGCGCAGGACTGGGCCGAGATGCTGCTGCGGATGTACTTGCGTTGGGCCGAGCACCGCGGCTGGAAGACCGAATTGATCGAGGTTTCCGAAGGCGATGTCGCCGGCGTCAAGAGCGCAACCGTGCGCGTCGAGGGCGACCACGCGTTCGGCTGGTGCCGCACCGAAACCGGCGTGCACCGCCTGGTGAGGAAATCGCCGTTCGACTCGGGCAATCGCCGGCATACGTCCTTTGCCAGCGTTTTCGTTTCGCCCGAGATCGACGATTCGATCGAAGTCGACATCGACCCCTCCGACCTGCGTGTCGACGTCTATCGGGCCTCGGGCGCGGGCGGGCAGCACGTCAACCGGACCGAGTCGGCCGTGCGCATCACGCACGAGCCGAGCGGGATCGTCGTCCAGTGCCAGACGGACCGGTCGCAGCACAAGAACAAGGATCAGGCGATGAAGCAGCTCAGGGCCAAGCTCTACGAGCTGGAACTGCAGAAGCAGCGTGACAAGGCCCAGGCCGCCGAGGACGAGAAGGCCGATATCGGCTGGGGTAGCCAGATCCGCAACTACGTGCTCGACCAGTCGCGCATCAAGGACCTGCGCACCGGCGTGGAGCGCAGCGATACCCAGAAGGTGCTCGACGGCGACCTAGACGAGTTCGCCGCCGCGCAGCTCCAGTCTGGGCTGGAATAGGGACAGGGACCAGGGACCAAGGACCAAGGACCAGGTATGGTCTTGCTTGTTCCCAGTCCCAAAAAACGGCAGGAAGACATGACCGAACGCAAGGACAAGACCGAAGCCCCCGAGGGTGCCGAAGTGGACGAGAACCGCCTGATCGCCGAGCGGCGGGAGAAGCTGCACGACCTGCGTGAGCTCGGCGAGGCCTATCCCAACGATTTCCGGGTCGGTGCGGACGCGGCAACGCTGCTGGAACGATTCGGCGATGCGGACGATTGGGACCAGGCCGCGCTCGAGGCGCGCGAAGAAGGCTACAGCCTGGCCGGCCGTATCCTGTCGCGACGGATCATGGGCAAGGCGAGCTTCGTCCACATCCAGGACGGATCGGGCGCGCGCATCCAGCTCTACTTGCGTCGAGACGATCTGCCCGAGGGCGTCTACCGGTCCTTCAAGCAGTGGGACATCGGCGATATCGTGGGTGTGACCGGCCGGCTGATGCGAACGCGCACCGGCGAATTGAGCCTTCATGCTTCCGATATCCGGCTGCTGACCAAGGCCCTCCGCCCGCTGCCGGAGAAGTGGCACGGGCTGACCGATCAGGAAATGCGCTATCGGCAGCGCTATGTCGACCTGATCGTCAATCCCGAGGTGCGCGAAACGTTCGTTCGGCGCTCGCTCATCGTTCGCGCCATCCGCCACTACTTCGACGCGCACGGCTTTCTGGAAGTCGAGACGCCGATGATGCATCACATCCCCGGCGGCGCGACCGCGCGACCGTTCGTGACGCATCACAACGCGCTCGATCTGGACCTGTACCTGCGCGTGGCGCCGGAGCTGCACCTCAAGCGCCTGCTCGTCGGCGGCCTCGAGAAGGTCTACGAGATCAACAGGAATTTCCGCAACGAAGGCGTGTCGACACGGCACAATCCCGAGTTCACGATGCTCGAGTTCTACTGGGCGCACGCGGACTACGATGACCTGATCCGTCTCACCCAGGACCTGCTCAATCGGCTGGTCACGAAGCTGCCGGGCATGGCCGACGGGCAGGTCGAGTACCAGGGCGAGACCATCGACTTCACCGGTGATTTCGAACGGGTCACGGTCGTCGAGGCGGTGCTGGCCCACTATGACGAACTCTTTCCCGAGGACGTCAAGGACGCCGACCGGCTCGGGGAGGTCTGCCGATCGCACGACATTCACGTCGACGACGCCTGGGGCTGGGGACGCCGGCTCATGGAGTTGTTCGAAGCGGGCGTCGAGCATCGGCTCGTGCAGCCGACCTTCGTCACGCATTACCCCATCGAGGTCTCGCCGCTGTCGCGTCGCAGCGAGTCGGACCCGGACTTCGCCGATCGTTTCGAGCTGATCGTCGCCGGTCGCGAGATCGCCAACGGCTTTTCGGAGCTCAACGATCCGGAGGACCAGGCCGAGCGCTTTCGCGCCCAGGCCAGTGCGCGCGACGCCGGGGACGCCGAGGCCATGCATTTCGACCAGGACTATATCCGGGCGCTCGAATACGGCATGCCCCCGGCCGCGGGCGAGGGCATCGGCATCGATCGCCTGGTCATGCTGCTGACGGATTCGGCCTCGATCCGCGACGTGCTGCTCTTTCCCTACCTGCGCCCCGAGGTCCGGGACTGAGCGACGCGGGGCGGGCCGCCCGAGGCGGCCCGTTGACGTGGTCGCCGGCCGAGAGGCCGGCTAGTCGGTCGGTGCGGGCTCGAAGCGGTCTCCGAAGATCAGCTCGGTCAGCAGGGTCGGCCCGAGGGTCGTGACCTGCATTTCCGGCATCACGGCGTCGCTGCCCAGGTCGAGGGTGACCTGGCTGTCGACCGGTGCGGCGTCGACTTCGATCTCGAAATTGAACAGGGTGAACCAGGTCAGCGGATTGTCCGCCGGTGCCTCGAAGAGCACGTGGTCGGCGTTGACCTCGATGGTCCAGTCGTTGTCGGCATCGTTGTCGATGTCGCCGAAGAAGGTGTCGTGGACGGTGGTGCCCTCCGGCAGGTCGATCCGGAAGCCTTCCATGGCGCGGTCGAAGTCGTAGTTCTGGAGCGCATAGTTGTAGCGATACCGCCCGGGTTCGGTCTGACTGACCTTCACCAGCAGGCGGAGGTGCCCCTGCGGCATGTTGCCGGGGTAATCCGCGCCGGGAGTTTCCGAGGGCACGACGATGACGTCGTGGTCGGCCATCGGGTCGGTCTCGTCCTCGGCGACCCACTGGCTGATCACCGGACCCTGCTGGTAGGGGCCGGGATTCATGCTCCAGCCGCCGCCGGAGGGCGTGGGTTCGAAGGATCGAAAGCCCATGGTGTTCCAGATGTCGGTGTCGTACTTCACCACGTACCAGGAATCGAGGTAGAGCGTGCCGCCGCGATCGCCGGTGAACTCGGCCGGATCGATCAGCAGGCGGTTGAGCCACTGGCCCGAAAAGCCGGTCTGGTTGCCCGTGCAACCCGGATCGAAGAAGGAGCCGCAGTTGTCCCACTCGCCGAGGCTGGTAACGATCTCGTCGCGCGGGCCCTGGTAGGTCGAGGTGTCGTTGTTGCCGCTCGAATAGGTGTCCTCGCACTCGGGCCAGAGGATATTGGAACTGCCGCAGTTGGTGCAGTTGACGTTGATCGTCAGGAAAGCGTGTTTGACTCCGGAGTCGGCCAGCATGCGGATGCGGTTTTCGGTGACTCGATAGGCGTTCCAGACCAGGAAGGGGTGCTGGTCGGCCGGGTCGTAGGGATAGCCCGACGGGCTCGAGAACTGGGGGTACCAGGGGATGTCGGCGAGACCCTCGTTCTTGAGCGTGGCCGACGGCGCGATCTTGACCCGCCCGGTGCCGGGCTCTGTTCCCTGGTAGGCGACGCTGCTCATGTTGATCAGGGTCACGTCGGCCTCGTACTGACCCTCCTGAGGCCAGATCGGGCGCCCGCTGCAGCTCGGCGGCTCGCCGTCGACGATGGCGCCGTCGGGCACCGTCATGCCGAGCTCCAGCCAGCCCAGGGCGATCGGCATGCCCTCGAGGGCGTCGAGGCCGAGCGCGTCGGCCATGTAGCCGGAGGCGACGACCTCGGCGTTGGCGATGCTCAGGCGGCCGCGGTCGCCGAGCGCGAGGATGTGCATGTGCGTCAGGCGGAAGAGCTCGCGGCCCTGTTCGTCCTCTGCGACGAGCTGGGGGTGGCCGCGGTGCTCCCCGGGCACAAGGAACAGGGGATCGAGGGCGAGCGTCCGGCCGTCGTGGCGAAGCGTCAGTCCGGTGCGGACCGCCAGGCGGCCCGTTGACTGGTCCAGCGACTCGAGATGGCCCCAGGGTGCGCGCACCCGCAGCGGTTCGATCGCGTCGACCCGGAAGTCCACCCGCTCCCGGGTTTCGATCGGCGCGTCGCCCTGCAGGACCTCCAGCCCGAAGTCGGGCAGGTAGTCGGCGCGGATTTCCAGCGTCATGCTGCCCGCACCGGCCGGCCACACCTGGTTCTGCGGGATTTCGGAAGTGCTGGCCGAAGCGGGCCAGGCGGCGATCGCGATCAGGATGGTCGCAAAGACCACCTTCGGGACGGATAGAATCATGTTTCGGGCGTTCCCCGCGCTTGGACGAAAACAGTCGCCAAGACTACCCGATTTCCGTCGATGGGACCAACCGCCGGACTCAGCCGGCCCCGGCCCCGGCGCGTGCTCCCGCATTGCCCGCGCGCGTCCGCCGGGATGATCGGGGCTGGTGGTACGCCTGCCACTTCTTGAGCCACTTTCGCGCCCGTTCCGGGTAGTTTTCGCCCACGAAGTGGCGCAAGTCTGCGGCCTTGTCGGGGTCCCCGAGGTGCTGGTCGAGAATGCGTGCCGCCTCCAGCCAGGCTTCCGCCAGATGATTGAACCCCGCGTTCTTCGGCGACAACCCGATCAGCATCCGGAATGCGACGGCATGCTCGCCGCGCTGGTCGAGCTCGAGGGCCAGCCGGTAGCGCGTTTCGCTCGATTTGGGCGTCCAGTTGCCGAGGTAGGCGTTGTTGCGCTCCCAGATGTCGGCGGCCCCCGCCGACTGTCCGCGGCCGACCAGGCGCCTCAGGCGACGTTCCAGGTGGTTCCGGTACTCGGGCCTGGACGAGGACTCCCGGACCAGCTCGTCGAACTGGCGGTTGAGTTCGAGGTCGTCGGGGAAGCGCGTCAGGCATTCACCGAGATAGCGCCTGGCCGCTTTCTTGCGCCCCTCGACAAGCATGATCTGGGCGTCGGACACCATCAGCGCGGGTCGGTAGACGCGCTCGTTCGGACGGCGCGGCCGATCGAGCGAATCGACGCCCGCCGGATAGTCGAGCATCCGCCGGTGCCGGTAGAGCAGTTCGCCGACCGCGCGCCCCCAGGCCGTCAGCAGCCAGCCGCCGGCGAGACCCGCAACGACTGAGCCGGCAATCTTCCAGGGGCTCGTCCCGGGCAGCTGCAGCGCGAAGGCGAGCAGGCCGGTGGCCGACAGGCCGAGCAGGGCGACCGGCAGATAGTCGCGCCGGGTGTGCACGAGCAGTTGCCGGATCCGCTGCGGTTGCAGCATGCCGCTCGCATGGTCGCTCATCACGGTCGCCATCAGCGCCGCTGGAGCGAGCGCAGCGGTGATCGCCAGTGCGACGATGTTCAGTGCCAGCGAGCCGGTTGCGGCGGCCAGGGCGAACAGGGCGGCGAATGGCAGGGCGAACCAGAAGGTCTGCAGCCCGTATTCGAGCCCCTCGATCTCGAACAGGCTCCCGAGCTTCAATGGCCCGGTCCGCTGTTCCGCGGCGTGACGGGCGAGCAGGACCGTCCAGGCCGAGAACAGGACGAACAAGGGCACGGCAAGCGCCCATCGCGCTCCCGGGGCGGGTACGGCTGCCGCGATTGCCGCCAGGCCAGGCAGCCAGAGCAGGGAGCGGCGGACCAGCGGGGTCGTCGCCAATTCCTTCCAGCGCGCCAGGGGCGGGGGTGTTGCATGCAGTTCCTGCACGGCGGACTGGCACAGGGGGCAGTGGATTTCGATCGGAAGCTGTTCGGCGTAGGGCCTGCAGTCCTTGCAGAGGTCGAGGCTGCAGGCGGGGCAATGCCAGAGGGCGGGCTGCTGCCGGTGATGGCGGCAGCGGGGGGTGCTTGTGTGGGTCATCGGCTCTAAGCTCCGTCAACACCCCCTTTATTCAAGGAATTCAGCGATCTGTAGCGCACAGTGTAGCAGGTCCGCAAACCGCGAGCAGCTGTTCACCGATCGACCGGTCGCGGCAGATAGAATGTCGCTGATGATGACCTTGAACGCAAGAAGGGCAATCCTGCTGCCGACGCTGGCGCTGATCGCCGTCTCCGGCGTGGCGAAGGAGCCGCTCGATGTCGTCGACCGGATCGACTTCGAGCGCTACCAGGGCCTGTGGTACGAGATCGCACGGCTGCCCAATCGATTCCAGGCGCAGTGTTCCTCCGACGTGACCGCGCATTACGCCCGCCGCGAGGACGGGCGCATCCGGGTGACCAATCGCTGCCTGCGCGAGAGCGGGCAGGTCAGTCAGGCCGAGGGTATCGCGCGCAAGGTCGAGCCGGAGGGCCCCGACGGAGCACTCGAAGTCCGGTTCGCCCCGAAATGGCTGTCGCTGCTGCCGTTCGTGTGGGGCGACTACCGGGTCTTCGCGCTCGACGAGGACTATCGCCACGTGCTCGTGGGCAGCGAGAATCGCCGTTACCTGTGGCTTCTTGCCCGTGAGCCGTCGATTCCCGAGCGGGTTCGCGAAGAATTGCTGCACGAGGCCTCGCGCAGCGGTTTCGATCTCGACGGGCTGATCATGACGGAGCACGGCCGGTGATCGACGTGATCGTCGTCGGCGCCGGCTGGAGCGGGTTGACGGCCGCGACTCGCCTCGCCGCCAGGGGTCATTCCGTGGTCGTGGTGGACAAGAGCCGGGGGCCGGGTGGACGCAGCGCGACCCGGCGGGCCGACAACTTCAGCTTCGATCACGGGGCGCAGTACCTGACTGCGCGCAGCGAGGCGTTCCGGCGCCAGGTTCGTGCCTGGGCCGAAAGCGGACTGCTGGCACCCTGGCGGCCCGGGATCGTCACTTTCGGCGACCGGCCCGCCGATGCCGGCAGGCCGCCCGATGAACGCTGGGTGGGCGTGCCCGGCATGAACGCGGTACTCCACCAGCTGGCCCGCGGCCTGGACTGCCGTTGGCAGTGGCAGACGGTCGGCGCGGCCCGCCGCGGGCCCGGCTGGCGCGTCGAGGGGCCCGACGGCGAGGCGCTGGAAGGCCGCGCGCTACTCATCACGGCGCCGCCCCGGCAGGCGGGCGGTCTGCTCGGGCCGGACCATGCGCTGCACGACCGTCTCGTGGCGGTGGACATGCAGCCTTGCTGGGCGGTGATGCTAGGCTATGCCTCGCCGAGGGAGCCCGGCTTCGACGCCGCTTTCGTGAACCGGGGCCCTCTGGCCTGGATCGCCCACAACGGCGGCAAGCCGGGGCGGGGCAATGTCGACGCCTGGGTGGTGCACGCGGAGACCGGCTGGTCGAACGACCACCTGGAGGACCCTGCCGAGGCGGTCGTCGAGGCGGCGATCGCCGCGCTCGCGGAGCTGGCGCCTGCCCTGGCGCAGTCGGTGACTCACAGCGCAGCGCATCGCTGGCGCTTTGCGCAACCGCGTGGCGGGGGGCAGGGGTCGTCGAGCCTGTCCCGCGATTCCGAGCGGCTCGTGCTGGCCGGCGACTGGTGCGCCGGTGGCCGGATCGAGGGTGCCTGGATCAGCGGTGTTGCGGCCGCCCGCCGTCTCGATGCCATGCTCTAGAGGGCCTTCGAAGGCGGCTGCGCGCAGCGTGCGCCGGTCGCAACGGCCTCCGCGATCGGGCGGCCTCAGGTGTCGCCGGCGAGCGGCGCGGCCGTTTCCTGAAGCAGCAGTTCCACTCGCTCGTCGGCTGCGCGCGAGATCGTCAGCATCGACAGCTGCCCGTCCTCGAACTTCACCAGGCTTCCCTGGCGATGCCAGTCGCCCAGGACGATGCGCTGGCAGTGGCGCTGGTCGACGCTCAGGTCGTGGACCGCCGGTCGGTGGGTGTGGCCGTGGATCATGCGCCTTACGGAGCCGCTGCGGAAGGTCTCGGCCACTGCCTCGGCGTTGACGTCCATGATCCGGGTCTCCGAGCTGCCGGTGTGACGGCGGCTCATCAGGCGTGCGAAACGGGCCAGGAGACGGCGCAGCCATGCCGGCTTCGAAAGGACGCGGCGTTGCCATGCCGGGTCGCGCACCTTGCGACGGAAGCGCTGGTAGGAGACGTCGTCCGTGCACAGCGTGTCGCCGTGCAGCAGCAGGATGTCCTCGCCGCGGCACTCGAGCCGTTGCGGCTCCTCCAGGCGCGTCATGCCCGCGCTCGCGCAGAACGCGTCGCCGACGAGAAAGTCGCGATTGCCGCACATGAAGTAGACCCGGGTGCCGGCCGCCGCCAGGGTCGAAAGGCGTTCGGCCACGTGACGCCCGAGCCGGCCGGGCGCATCGTCGCCGATCCAGGCTTCGAAGAGGTCGCCGAGAATGTAGAGCGCCCGGGCCTTTCGCGCCGGTCCGTCCAGGAAGTCGACGAACAGGCGCGTGGTGTCCGGGCGCTCGTCCTGCAGGTGCAGGTCGGCGATCAGGTAGATCGGTGCAGGGCTACTCAGAAAGCTCGACCCTCTCGATGATCACCGGTTCGGACGGCACATCGCGGTGCATGCCGCGGGTCGTCGTCGGCAGCGACTTGATCTGGTCGACCACGTCCATGCCTTCGACCACGCGCCCGAAGACCGCGTAGCCCCAGGTCTGGCCCGACATCTTGTTGCGGTGGTCGAGGAACGTATTGTCGACCACGTTGATGAAGAACTGGCTGCTGGCCGAATGCGGGTCGTTGGTGCGTGCCATGGCCAGGGTGCCGCGTTCGTTCTTGAGGCCGTTGTCGGCCTCGTTCTCGATCGGCTCACGCGTCGGTTTCTGCTGGAAGTCGGTGTCGAAGCCGCCGCCCTGGATCATGAAGTTGTCGATCACCCGGTGGAAGATGGTGTCGTCGTAATGACCGTTTCGGGCGTACTCCAGGAAGTTGGTGGTGGATCGCGGGGCGTCTTCCTCGAAGAGTTCCACGGTGATGGGGCCGAAGTTGGTGTGCAGGATCACGGTCGGGTTCTCCGTTGGCGATTGTTCCGGCTCGGCCGGTTCGGGATTGTCCTGCGCTGCCAAAGGCAGCGTCGCGAGCATGAGCAGAGCAAGCAGGGTTCGCATGGTGGTCGGGTTTTTCATGGGGATTCCAATCGCTCATAATACGTTTTCACGTTCCGAATGTCAGCGAGTTGCCGCATGAACCAGCCCGATCGGCCCAATGTAATCGAGGCCATCCGCTTCGACGGCGAGCGGCTGCAGCTGCTCGACCAGCGCCTGCTGCCGGCGCGCGAGGCCTGGCTCGAAATGACCGGTCCGGACGAGGCCGCGCGCGCCATCGCCGACCTGGTGGTTCGCGGCGCGCCGGCGATCGGCATCACGGCGGCCTATGCCGCGGTGCTGGCCGCACGGCGCTGCAAGGGAGACGAGGCGGCCTGGCAGGCCGCTCTCGATCGGCTCGAGCGCGCGCGACCGACCGCCGTGAATCTGAGCTGGGCCGTAGCGCGCATGCGCGATTGCGCCAAGCGCAGCGGCGGTCCGGACCCGGAGCGACTCTTCAGCGAGGCCCGCGAGATTCACCGTCAGGACATCGAAGCCAACCGGGCCATGGCCGAGGCCGGGGCGGCGCAGATCGAGCCCGGCTCGGGCGTGCTCACCCACTGCAACACGGGCGCGCTGGCGACCGGCGGGATCGGCACGGCGCTGGGTGTGATCGCCGAAGGCTGGCGGCAGGGACGGATCGGCCGGGTCTTCGCCGACGAAACCCGGCCGTGGCTGCAGGGCTCCCGCCTGACCGCCTGGGAGCTGTCGCAGCTGGGGGTTCCGTTCCGCGTGATCATCGAAGGGGCGGCGGCGTCGCTGATGGCTTCGGGACAGGTTGCCTGGGTGATCACGGGTGCCGATCGCATTGCCGCCAACGGCGACGTCGCCAACAAGATCGGCACCTACATGCTGGCCGTTCTGGCCCGCCACCACGGACTGCGCTTCATGGTCGTCGCCCCGTCCTCGACGGTGGACCCTCAGCTCGAGTCCGGCCGGGGTATCGACATCGAGGAGCGCTCGCCGGCCGAGATCTGGCGGGCCGCGGGGCTCGAGAGCGAGCCGCCGGGTTTCGCTGCCTGGAACCCCGTTTTCGACGTCACGCCCGCCGAGCTGGTCGATTGCATCGTGACCGAGGCAGGCGCCCACTTCCCCCCTTTTCACTTCGCCTGAGCGCCTCTGGCGGCGGGTCCTGCAGGGGGCCTTCTGTGGTAATATTTCATGTTTGGTGCGGCTTGCCCGAACGGCTCCCAGCCTGCCGGTAAGCGCTGCACTGAAAACTCTGTTTTTCAGTAACTTATTAAAACAACTTGAAGTAAATACGGGGTATCCGTAGATGGCGGAAATGGCACGCGAAGTGCTCCAGGTGAACCTGGAAGACGAAATGCGCCAGTCCTACCTCGATTACGCCATGAGCGTGATCGTGGGCCGGGCGCTCCCGGACGTCCGCGACGGCCTCAAGCCGGTCCACCGGCGCGTCCTCTACGCGATGCACGTACTGGGCAACGATTTCAACAAGCCCTACAAGAAATCGGCTCGCGTGGTCGGTGACGTCATCGGTAAGTACCACCCGCACGGCGACAGCGCCGTCTACGACACCATCGTGCGCCTCGCCCAGCCGTTCTCGATGCGCTACATGATGGTTGACGGGCAGGGCAACTTCGGCTCGATCGACGGCGATTCGGCCGCGGCCATGCGATACACCGAAGTGCGCATGGCCAAGATCGCCCACCAGATGCTGGCCGACATCGACAAGGAAACGGTCAACTTCATCCCCAATTACGACGAGTCGGAGCACGAACCGACCGTGCTCCCGGCGCGGGTGCCCAACCTACTGGTCAACGGCGCCTCCGGTATCGCGGTGGGCATGGCAACGAACATTCCCCCGCATAACCTCGGCGAAGTCATCAGCGCGCTGCTGGCGATGATCCGCGACCCGGATATCGGTATCGACGAGATCATGGAGCACCTGCCGGGCCCCGATTTCCCCACCGCCGCGATCATCAACGGCGCTGCCGGAATCGACGAGGCCTACCGCACGGGTCGCGGCCGAATCTACATGCGTGCCCGGACCGAGATCGAAACCGACGAGGACAGCGGCCGGGTCCGCATCGTGGTGACCGAGCTGCCCTACATGGTCAACAAGGCCCGTTTGCTCGAGAAGATCGCCGAGCTGGTCAAGGCCAAGCGCGTCGAAGGCATTTCGGAATTGCGCGACGAGTCCGACAAGGACGGCATGCGCATGGTCATCGAGCTCAAGCGCGGCGAAGTCGCCGAAGTGGTGCTCAACAATCTCTTCCAGCTCACCCAGCTTCAGTCGGTGTTCGGCATCAACATGGTCGCGTTGGTCGACGGTCAGCCCAAGCTGCTCGACATCCAGCAGATGCTCTCGGCGTTCCTGGCGCATCGCCGCGAGGTGGTCACCCGGCGCAGCTTGTACGAACTGCGCAAGTCGCGCGAGCGCGCCCACATTCTCGAAGGGCTGACGGTCGCGATCGCCAATCTCGACGAAGTCATCGCCCTGATCAAGGCATCGAAGACGCCGGCCGACGCCCGCGAGGCCCTGCAGGGCAAGCGCTGGGACGCGGGCCTGGTCAAATCGCTGCTGGGCCAGGCCGGCGCCGAGCTGTCGAGACCGGAGGACCTGCTGCCGGAGTACGGCCTGGGCGAGGGCGGCTATCAGCTTTCGCCGCAGCAGGCGCAGGCCATCCTGGATCTGCGCCTGCAGAAGCTCACCGGGCTGGAGCAGGACAAGCTGTCGGAAGAGTACGAGGGCATCCTCGACACGATCCGCGAGCTGATGCGCATCCTGTCCGAGCCGGATGCCCTGATGGAAGTCATCCACGACGAACTGGTGGCGCTGCGCGACCAGTTCGACGACGTGCGCCGCTCCGAGATCGTGCGCGATCACCTCGACCTGACCATGGAAGACCTGATCACGCCCGAAGATGTGGTGGTCACGCTGTCGCACGCCGGCTACGCCAAGTACCAGCCGCTGGATCGCTACCGCGCACAGAAGCGGGGCGGTCGCGGCCGCTCGGCGGCCAAGACCAAGGACGAGGATTTCGTCGAGCGCTTCTGGGTGACCAACACCCACGACACCCTGCTGGTGTTCACCAGCGCCGGCAAGGTCTACAAGACCAAGGTCTACGAGCTGCCGCAGGCCGGCCACAACAGCCGGGGGCGGCCGATGGTCAACCTGCTGCCGCTCGACGAAGGCGAACGCATCAACGCCGTGCTGCCCACGCGCGAATTTCCCGACGACTGGTTCGTGTTCTTCGCCACGCGCCGGGGGCGGGTCAAGAAGACACCGCTGTCGGATTTCGCCAACATCCGCTCCAACGGCATCTGGGCCGTGTTTCTCGAGCAGGGCGACGAACTGGTCGATGTGGCGTTCACCGAGGGAACGAGGGACATCCTGCTGTTTTCATCGGCGGGCAAGACGGTGCGCTTCCACGAGTCCGATGCGCGGCCGATGGGTCGACAGACCCGGGGCGTGCTGGGGATTCGGCTCAAGGACGACCAGCAGGTGGTTTCCATGCTGGTCGCCGACGAAGGCGACGTGCTGCTCGGCACCGCCCACGGCTACGGCAAGCGCACCCCCCTGGAGGAGTTTCCGGTGCACAAGCGCGGCGGGCAGGGCGTGATCGGCATCCAGACCGAGGGCCGCAACGGGCAGCTGGTGGCCGCACTGGCGGTGATGGAGGACGACGATGTCATGCTGACCTCCAACGCCGGCACCCTGGTGCGAACTTCGGCGGCCGAAATCTCTCGCATGAGCCGGAATACCCAGGGTGTGACCCTGATGCGTCTGGCCGAGGAAGAGCAGCTGATCGGCATGGCGCGCGTGGCCGCTTCCGAGGACGACGGCCAGGACGAGCCGGCCGCCGACGTCGAGGACGCCGGCGACTGATTCGAGCAGGCCGGGTCACGATCCGCGCCGGCTCCCGCCAGCGCGGTTTGGGGTTCAGGGCAGGTCGGGCTCGAAACGGTCACGGAAGATCTGCGGCTCGCCGCTGGTCACTTGCAGGCTCAGTTCGATGACGGTCAGCTCGGCGGTCGGATCGTCGGTGACCAGGCAGAGCAGCGCTTCGTGCGGGCCCTGCGCCAGGCCGTCGGTGTCGATCGTGATCCCGATCCCCGTGCTTTCTCCGGCGGCAATCGAACCCGATGTCTGGTCGAAGCTCAGCCAGCCGATGCCGCCGGGGCTGGCGCATTCCGGCGGTTCCTGCTTGTGCAGGGTGAGCGTGAGGTCGGACCAGTCCATGCCGCCGGTCCAGGTGTCCTCGAAGCCGAGCGACCAGCTCCCTTCATCCAGGGCACCCTCATCGCCGAAGATGCCGGCACCGATATGCTGGCTGTTGTAGGTTCCCGGGCTGCCGGAGACGCTTCCCTGGAAATCCCAGTCGGGGTTGCTCGTCTGGTATCCGCCCACGATGAAGTTTTGGCCCTCGGGTGCGGTGATGGTCATGGCCATGTCGGAGGCCCAGGCGTTGTTGCCCAGGTTGGACACGGTGCCCTCGAAGCTGAAGCCGACGACCTGGCCGCGCGACGCCTGGCCGGCGGCGACCGACGCCGTATGCGTGCCGCCGCCGGGAAGACTGAAGGCCTCGAGCGCGAGCGCCTCGTCGAGCGTGGGGTCGTATCCGCCGCGGAGCGCCGTCGGCGCCTCGGCGGCGATCGACCACTCGAGCGGATCGCTGCCCATGTTCTCGATCGTGACCGTCTGCTGACCGGTCTGTCCCGCCGGCAGCGTGGCCGAGAGGCTCGCCGGCGTGATCGCGGCCTGGCGCTGGGTGATCCAGACCGCCTCCGGCACGCCGGTGTTCCCGGCCGTGTCGACGGCCTGGAAGAACAGCAGTCGGGGCAGGGTGACCGGCTCGGTCGGCTCGATCACGTCCTCGAAGGCCGACACCGTGGCCGTCGACGCCGGCGCGATCGTGAACCAGCTGGCGGCCAGGTCGGGGGGAAGGTCGAAGCTGACGCGGATTTCGGCGATGTCCTCGATCGGATCGCTGGCCGGCGCCTCCGAGACGCCGCCGCGATCGAAACGGGTATCGTCGGCCAGCCCGCCGACTTCCAGGGTCTGCGAGACGCCATTGTAGATGGCCGAGGCCTCCATCACCTCCGGGCCGGAAGGCGCCTGGTAGGGCCGCCGGGCGGCTTTCGCGGCGTAGATTAGGGAATCGAGCAGGTCGTCGACCATGGTCGACTCGAAGTACGAACAACTCTGGTGAAAATCGGTGCCGAGCTCCCAGGTGTAGGCCGCGACGCCGAACTCGCCGTAGGCGAAGTCGGGGGTCGTCCCGCCCGCGGAATAAAGGATGTCGCGGCCG
The DNA here is from genome assembly GCA_009908385.1 of Gammaproteobacteria bacterium. Lineage (GTDB taxonomy): Bacteria > Pseudomonadota > Gammaproteobacteria > Xanthomonadales > Wenzhouxiangellaceae > Wenzhouxiangella. The sequence goes on along the minus strand of JAAAPE010000004.1, from coordinate 43,467 downwards.
ACTTCGTAGCCGGTATGGAAGCCGTACTTGCGTCCCAGCCAGGCCATCTGCTCGTGGTTGGGCGCGTTGTTCGAGGCGCCCGGCCCGGAGCCTTCCCAGGCGAACAGGATCAGTTCGCCCCAGGAGTGCAGGGAGATGAAGATTCCTTCGGCGTCGGCGGGGACCGGTCCGCCGCCGGCCGGCCACTGGTCGACGAAGACTTCGCCGAGATAGTCCTGGATCGCTTGCGTCTCGGGTTCGGAGTGCGCTGAGGTGCCGCGGTAGGTTTCGTTGCAGGCACTGCCGCTGGAGTAGTCGCCCCAGAAATAGTCGCTGTTTCGGTTGAGATCGACGCCGGTCGTCCCGCTCGGGCAGGCATTCAGGTTGGAATTCTTGCGCCACCAGATATCGCCGTCCTCGACTTCCCGTCGCCCGTCCGGGTTCTGCTGGGCGATGATGTGAATCTCGCGATGGTCGAGCAGCCAGCGCGCGGTCGGATCGGTGTCGTAGTTGTCGAACAGCCATTCGGCGAAGCGCGTGGCCGTCTCGGCCGTTGTCAGCTCGCGGGCGTGCTGGGCGGCCATGAGCACGAAGGGCGCCTGATCGTGCGGGCTGTTCTGGTTGGCCAGCACCAGCGCGTAGATGTCGTCGCCGTCGGGTTGGCCGTTGGCCGATCGCCAGCTCTGGCCGATCGATTCCCAGCGGGCCAGGTCCGGGTTGGCGGCGGCCATCGCCGATAGGTCGGTCTTGGTCTCGTCGACCGTGCGGTAACAGTCGAAGCCGGGGATGCCGCGCATGCCCGAACGCTGCCAGGCCTCGGCGTCGATCGAACGGGCGTACTCGAGCGAGCGCATGCGCTTGTCGTCGATGCTGGTTCGAAAGCCGAGGGCTTCGATGGCCCGGCGCTCTTCCCCGGTCACGTACATGCTGACGTAGTCGCCGCGGCGGTCCACGCCCCACACGTCGCCGATCTCGTGGAGCTGCTGGACACTTTCCCGGGGCACGTCGTGGACGCGGATCACTTCGCGGGCCGTGGCCGGGGCGGCGAGAAGGGCGAGCAGCAGGCCCGCCGCGAGGAGGGTCGGTCTGAAAATGGTCATGCGTTCGCTTTGTCGTTCGGTCAGAAGTGAAGCGCCCGGCCGGGAGGCCGGCCGGGCGTAGTCGTGTCAGTCCCGACGCCGATCAGGGCGAGCTTTCGAAGCGGTCGCCGAAGATCTCCGGATCGAGCGGTTCGGTCACCGTCATGTTGACCTCGACCGGAATCATGGGCGCGTTCGGGTCGTTGGTGGCCACGCAGACCCAGGCGCTGTAGTCGCCCTGCGCCATGCCCGTGGTGTCGACGCCGATCGTGGTCGCGACGTTGTCGCCGGCGGGCACGCTGCCGCTGGTCGGGGTGACCGTGATCCAGTCGGCCGACACCTGCGTCTCGCCGCAGTAAGGCGGCGGGGTCTTGTGCAGGGTGACGGTGACGGCGCTCCAGTCCATGGTGCCGGCGGACGCCGACTCCCATCCGTGCCGGAAGCTCAGCGACCAGTCGCCTTCGTCGGACGTGCCCTCCGTGCCGAAGGCCGGGACGTGGGTGCTGGTGTAGGTGCCGTCGTCGGCCGAGCCGCTGCCCTGGAAGTCCCAGTCGTTGACCACGCTGCTGAAGCCGCCGACGTCGAAGCTGGCGCCTTCGGGGCTGGTGATGACCATGCGCATGTCCGAGGCCCAGTCGCCTTCACCGGTAATTCCCGCGACCGTGCCTTCGAAGGTGAAGCCCACGGCCGTGCCCTGGGTCGCCACGCCGCCGGGGATGTCGAAGCCGACGATCGGACCGCCGCCGGCGGCACCGGTGACCGAGAAGTCGGGTACGTCGAGCGGTTCGTCGAAGGCGGGGTCGTAGGCCGGTCCGCCGGCGACGGCGGCGGGCTCGTCGGTGGTGATCTCGAAGGTGAGATTGCCCGTGCCGATGTTGCCGATTTCGAGCGTACTGTCGTCGGTCCAGCCAGACGGCACGCTGAAATTGAACGCCGTCGCCGAGAGCTCGGCCTCGGGTTCGAGCCTGGTGGTGAAGCTGCGCACCGGGCTCCAGTCGCCGCCGCCGCAGAGGTTGACACCCTGCACGCGCCAGAAGTACTCCGTGCCGAGGGCCAGGTCGGCCGCCGGAACGAAGTCGGTGGCCGCCACGGTCTCGTCGATGACGATGCTGGAAAAGCCCGCGTCGGTGGCGACCTGGATCGTGTAGTCGGTCACGTCGGGCAGGGCGTCCCAGTCGAAGGTCGGCGCCAGCGGCAGATCCTCGGCGCCGTCGGCCGGTGCCACGAGCGGTGGCGTGGCCGCCAGATACGCGTCGAGGGCGAGCGCCAGGTCGGCGCTGTCCTGATCGGTGCCGTCGTCGCCTTCGACCAGCAGCGGGTAGTCGCCCGCGGCCGCGGTGTCGTCGACGGTCACGGTCCACACGGCGCTGCCCGGCACCGAAACGCTGTCGGGATTCAGGACGCTGGAGACGCCCGCGGGCTCCCCGGACGTCGTCAGGGCGACGGTGCCGGAATAGGCGCCGATGGCGTTGACGCCGACGTCGACGTCGAAGTCCGCGCTGCCCGATTCCGGGATGCAGGCTTCGAGGGTTCCGGGACTGGTCGACACGGCGAAGGTCGGGTCGCCCACGATGCAGTTGTAGCAGGCGATGGCGAAGTCCTGGCTGGGGTCGTCGGGATCGTGCGGGTTGAGTGCGTCGCCGGCGATGTCGGTGGCCAGGACGTTGAGGTTGAAGCCGCCCTGGTGCTGGCTGGGCTGCAGCCAGACCGCCTCGGTGTTGTTCATGCCGTCGGGTGAGCCGCCGGTGGCCGACCAGCCGTCGCCGCCGACGACGTTGCCGAGGTAGGTATTGCCGTCGAGCGCGTCGACCTGCAGGTCGAGGTCGTTGATCCAGGCCGGCGTGGTGCCGCCGACGCCCGGCCCGGGCGCGTCGGTCCAGGTCAGCACGACCTTCATCGGCTCGGACGGGTCGGCCGCGTTCAGGCCGATGCCCCAATCCTGGCCGGTGGACGTGAAGACGAATTCCTGGTCCATCAGGTAGACCTCGTCGCCGGCCGGATTGATGACGGCGTCGAGATCGAGCCGCCCGTAGCCCTGGAACCGATCGGGACGATGGCCCAGCGTTCCGCCGTCGGCGTTGGTGCCGCCGACCAGGTCTTCCGCCGCGGCAATGAAGACCGCCTTCATCAGGGCCGGGCTGGGATTGACGCCGGTCTCGTCGATGTAGCCGTCGGCCCAGACCGAGATCGCGCCGGAGACGACGGGCGAGGCCATGGAGGTGCCGCACTTGAGGCCGTACGAGCTGCCCGAGTCGGTGCTGTCGGTGGAGCAGCCGGGGGCGACGATGTCGGGCACGCGGCGGCCGTCGCAGGCCGGCCCGTGCGCGGAGTTGCCCGACACGCTGAACACGTCGGCGATCGGGACCTGGGCGCCGCTGCCGGTCTGCAGGCCCGTGCTACCGATGCCGAACAGGTTCTTGGCTTCGTCGGGTGAGCCCAGGGAACTCGGGGCGCAGGCGCCGGCGCCGTCGCCGCCGCCGTTCATGATCGACCACACGGCGAGGACCGGCTGGTTGCCGGGAGTGTCCGGAAGCGCGTCGCGCGAGATGAAGTCGATTTCCATGGTCGGAATGTCGTAACCCTGGGGGCTGCCGGTGGGACCCCAGGAATTGTTCGTCAGCAGGGCGCCGCTTTCGGCGGAGTCCTTGTAGATGCTGAGCATGCCTTCGGGCACCATGCCGCCGGGGCCGGCACCCAGAAAGGGACTGTAGGCCTGGTTGACGATGCTCGCCGCGGGCGCGACGCCCTGGCCGCGCAGGAAGCCGTTGCCGTCGGTTTCGCCGCTCACGCCGGTGCCGGCGACCGCGCCGGCCACGTGGGTGCCGTGCGAGCTCGTGGCGCCGGCGCAGCTGCCCTCGGTGCCCGTGCAGGGCACGATGTTGTCGGTCAGGTCGGGATGACCTTCCTGCACGCCGCCGTCGACGATGCCGACCGTCACGCCGCTGCCGTCCAGCCCGGTCGGGTTGAGCCAGGACAGGTAGCCCGTCTGGATCGTGCCGCCGCTGATGCCGCCGACGATCGACTGGTTCGACATTTCGCCTCGCGGGCCGGCGTCCTGCTGGATGTACTGCACCGTGTAGATCGCGCCGAGTGAGGCGAGACGGCCGTAGTCGCTCCCGGCCACGTCGATGTGGATCACCCGGAAGTGGCGATTCAGCGTCGTGATGCTGTGCAGGATGCCGAGACCTTCGAGGTCTTCCCGGAGGGCCCGTTCGTCGACGTGCGCGCTGGCGAGCGCCATCGTCGGGCGAGTCGTGGCGTCGAGTTCACGCAGATGGGGCTGCAGCTTCCACTCGGTCATGACCGGCAGGGTGGCGCGTACCGCCGGAATCGAACGCATCGAAGCCATCTGGTCCTCGGAGGCCCAGACGAAATAGCTGAACGGGTAGAGGGGCTGCGCCACCCGGGCGCCGGTCGCGCGCAGGTCGGCCAGCCAGTGGGCCCGGATCGGTCCCTCGAACTGCACCAGGTAGAACGCGCCGCCGGGATCGGTGGTGAAGCTCTGCCGCTGGGCAGCGAGTTCGACCGGGTCGAAGGACTCGCCGCCGAGCGTGACGTGGAAGGGCGTCGAGTCGACCGTCAGCGTCATCCCCTGCTTCTGCAGGAACTCGACGTCCTCGCGGCCGAGCTGTCCCCACAGGAAGCCGCCGTAGTCGGTCAGTTGCTGGACCTGGTCGACCTGCTGCAGTGCCGGCGTGTCCAGCGGGTGGTGAACCCGTACCCAGACGCGGCCGTCTTCGGCCAGAGCGGCGGGAATCGCCAGGGAAAGAAGGAGGATCATGAGGCATGCGCTCAGCAGGCCTCGCGCGATGGTCGGTCGGATCATTTGGCGTCTCTTACGGTTGGCTGAATGGGTCGCTGAATCGCGATCCGCGAACGGCGCATCTCAGCCATGCCGGCGGCTTGCCCCCTGATTCCGTCCCTCCAGCGCGCTGATCCGAGCGTTCGTGGCTCGCGCAACTGAGCTAATGATACATCAAGCCCGCCGTGGATTCACCCCGGTTCGTGACTTTAGTCACGCGCCGGGGCGGGTAGCTTCAGCTATCATCACGAGCGTTCACCGATCGGAGAATTGCTGTGTCCAACACTATTTTCAGGGCCCTGGTGGCCGTTTGTTCGCTGACCACGCTGCTCGTGGGTGCCGTCGGCAGCGCCGCGGCGGAAACCCGCCTGCTGCGCTTCCCGGACCTGCACGGCGACCACGTCGTGTTCAGCTACGGCGGTGACCTGTGGTCCGCGCCGGTCGAAGGCGGCACGGCCTGGCGCCTGACGGCGCACCCGGGACTGGAGCTGTTCGCCAAGTATTCGCCCGACGGCCGCTGGCTGGCCTTTACCGGGCAGTATGCCGGCGATGAGCAGATCTACGTGATGCCCGCCTCGGGCGGAGAGCCGCGTCAGCTGACCTGGTATCCGGCGACCGGCCCGCTTCCGCCGCGCTGGGGCTACGACAACCAGGTGTTCGGCTGGGCGCCGGATGGTCAATCGGTCGTGTTCCGGTCGCAGCGCGACGCCTGGGGCTCTTCGACGGCAAGGCTCTACACGATCGATGTCGAGGGCGGCCTGCCCGAATCGCTGCCGATGCCCGTCTCGGGCGCCGGCACGTTCACCTCCGACGGTGAGGGCATTTTCTATTCGCCCCTGTTCCGGGACTTCCGGACCTGGAAGCGCTACGAGGGTGGCTGGGCGCAGGATCTGTGGCTGTTCGATATCGACTCGGGCGAGGCCCGCCAGCTCACGGATCACGAGCGCACCGAACGTGATCCGATGTGGATCGGCGGGCAGGGCTACTTCGTGTCCGATCGGGACGGCACGCTCAATCTCTACCGGGTCGATCCCGACAGTCGCGAGATCGAGCAGCTCACCGAACACGAAGACTTCGACGTGCGCTGGGCCAGCGCGGACGAGTCGGGCCGCATCGTCTACGAGCTCGGCGGCGTGCTGCGCGTGTTCGACACGGCCAGCGGCGAGGATCGCGGCATCGAGATCGTCGTACCCGACGACGGCATTAATCGTCGTGCGCGGATGGTCGACGTCTCCGGCGATATTCACTCCGCGCGGATCAGTCCGACCGGCAAGCGCGTCCTGTTCGAAGCGCGCGGCGACCTGTTCAACGCGCCGGTGGGAGAGGGCATCACGCGAAACCTGACCAACCGGTCCAGCGCCCACGATCGCGAAGCCGACTGGTCGCCTGATGGCGAGCGCATCGTCTTCGTGTCCGACATCGACGGCGAGGAAGAGCTTTACATCGTCCCCGCCGACGGTTCGGAAGCGCCGCGGGCGCTGACTTCGGGCAATCGTACGCGGTTCTATGATCCGCGCTTCTCGCCCGACGGCGATCATATCGCGGTGGCCGACAAGGACGGCGTCATCTACGTGCTGCCTTCCGACGGGGACGAGCTGCGGCGCGTCGGTCGTGACGAGGGCTGGCGCAATCGCGACTACGCCTGGTCGCCCGACGGTCAGTGGCTGGCCTTCAGCCTCACCGAACCATCGGGCTTGCGCGCCCTGCACATCCATTCCATCGCCGACGACGAGACCCGGCGGCTGACCGAGGGCATGTTCTCCGAGTACCAGCCGGCGTTCGCCCCCGACGGCGACCACCTGTACTTCCTGGCCGACCGGGAGTTCGCGCCGCAGATCTCCGGGCGCGAGTGGAACTACGCCACCAACCGCACCACCGGCATCTACGCCTTCGCCCTCGAGGCCTCGACGGACAACCCTTTCGCCCCCGAGGACAGCGAGGAGAAAGGCGTATCCGGAAACGGTGACGAGGCCGACGGCGAGAACGGTGACAACGGCGAAGTGGATTCCGAGACGCGCATCGGCTTCGACGGGCTCGACGGCCGCGTGATTCGCGTTCCCGTCGAGGCCGGCAACTACATGGCCCTGAGCGTGGCCGAGAACGGCATCCTGTTCGGCGAGCGTGACGCCTTCTACTACGGCCGCGCGCCGGCCGTCCCCCCGCGTCTGAAATTGTTCAAGTTCGAGGACAAGAAGGTGGTCGACTTCGCCACCGAGATCGCCCTGGCCGACCCCAGTCTCGACGGCAAGCAGGTGCTGATCCGCAGCGGGTCGAGCTGGAAGGTCTATCCCATCGCCAAGGAAGGCAAGGACGGCGAGGACGTCGCGACGTCGAATATGCGCTCCCGGATCGATCCGACGGCGGAGTGGGAAACCATCTTCGACGAGGTGTGGCGGCGCTTCCGCGATCACTTCTACGTCGAGAATATGCACGGCTACGACTGGGAGGGGCTGCGCGAACGCTACCGCCCGCTGCTGGAACATGTTGCGCATCGCAGCGACCTCAACTACCTGATGGGCGAGATGATCGCGGAACTCAACGTCTCCCATGCGTACGTGGCCGGCGGTGACGAGAAACTGCCGGACCGTCCGTCGGTGGCCCTCCTCGGCGCGCGCTTCGAGATCGACAACGGTCGCTATCGAATCGCCCGAATCCTCGAAGGCCACAACCAGGAGCCGCGTTATCGCTCGCCCTTGACGGTTGCCGGGGTGGACGTCGAAGAGGGCGACTACATCCTGGCGATCAACGGGCAGCCGCTGACCGCCGAGGACAACATCTACCGCCGCCTCACCCTGCCGTCCGGGCAGGCGCTGGCGCTGACGGTCTCATCCAGGGCGTCGGGGGGCGACACGCGTGAAGTGCTGGTCGAGCCGATTGCCGGCGAGAGCGAGCTGTTCTACCTCGCCTGGGTGCTCGACAACCACCGTCGCGTGACCGAGGCCACCGACGGGCGCGTGGGCTACCTGCACGTGCCCGACATGGGGCCGGACGGCATCCGCGAGTTCATCAAGTGGTTCTACGGACAGATCCGCAAGGACGGCCTGGTGATCGACGTGCGTTCGAACGGCGGCGGCAACGTGTCGCAGATGCTGATCGAGCGCCTCGCCCGCAAGCCGATGTCGCTGGGCTATTCACGCACCCAGCCGAATGTCTCGACCTATCCGTACCAGGCGTTCAACGGCCACATGGCGGCGATCCTCGACGAGAACTCGGCGTCGGACGGCGACATCTTCCCCTGGCAGTTCCGCAACGCGGGGCTCGGGCCGCTGATCGGCAAGAAGTCCTGGGGCGGCGTGGTCGGTATCACCAGCCACGGACCGGTGATCGACGGCGGTTCGGTCAACGTCCCGGAGTTCGGCTTCCTCAACACCGAGGGCGAATGGGTGATCGAAGGCGAGGGCGTCGAGCCCGATATCGAGGTCGAGAACGACCCGGCCAGCGTCATCGCCGGCGAGGATCCCCAGCTCGAGCGGGCCATCGAGGAAGTGATGAAGCAGATCGAGGCCGATCCGCCCACCTTCCCCGAGCGTCCCGAACCGCCGGTGAAGACGAACTGAGTGATGGATTGGCGGCCGGGGGTGCGTTTGTGCCCCCGGCCGGGGCAAACGCTCTGTGTCGATCCTCCACCAATTTCTCACCCGCCCCGCCAGCTCACGGCGGTGCTGGGCCTGCTGAAGGCCTCGCCACCGCGTCGAACTGAAGCAGGGCCACCACCGCCGTGAGCCGGCCCCCGACCACAACCTCAACCGGCCTCGAGCCAGTCCTCCATGGGCGGGCAGGAGCAGACCAGGTTGCGGTCGCCGAAGACGTTGTCCACGCGCGCGACGGGCGCGAAATACTTGCCCAGCCGCAGTTCCTTGACCGGCCATCCGGCTTCCCGGCGGGAGTAGGCATGCGGCCAGTCGTCCGCGGCCAGCTCGCCGATGGTGTGTGGGGCGTTCTTGAGAGGATTGTCCTCGGCGTCCCACTCGCCGCTGGCGACGCGCTCGATCTCGCGGCGGATGGCGATCATGGTCTGGATGAAGCGATCCAGTTCGGCCTTCGACTCGCTTTCGGTCGGTTCGATCATCAGCGTGCCGGGGACCGGCCACGACATGGTCGGCGCATGGAAGCCGTAGTCGATCATGCGCTTGGCGACGTCTTCCTCGGTGATGCCGGCGCTGTCCTTGAACGGACGCAGGTCGACGATGCATTCGTGGGCGATGCGGCCGTTGCGTCCGGTGTAGAGGATGTCGTAGTGACTGGACAGCCGCCGCGCGATGTAATTGGCGTTGAGAATCGCCATTTCCGTCGCCCTCGCCAGGCCGTCGCCGCCCATGAGACGGATGTAGACCCAGGAGATCGGCAGGATGCCGGCGCTGCCCCAGGGGGCGGCCGCGACCGGCGGATTGCCGCCGAATTCCGGCCCAAGCAGTCCGCTGCCGTGCCCCGGCAGGAACGGGATCAGGTGCTCGCGCACGCCGATCGGCCCGACGCCGGGACCGCCGCCGCCATGGGGGATGCAGAACGTCTTGTGCAGGTTGAGGTGACACACGTCTGCGTAGTCGGCGACCTGCGACCAGCCCACCAGGGCGTTGAGATTGGCGCCGTCGAGGTAGACCAGCGCGCCGGCGGCGCGCACCTGCTCGCAGATGTCGACGACCGCTTCCTCGAAAACGCCGTGCGTCGACGGGTAGGTGATCATCAGCGCTGCGAGCTTGTCGCGGTGCTTCTCGATCTTGGCGGCCAGGTCGTCGAGATCGACATTGCCCTGCTTGTCGCACTTGATCACGACGATGTCCATGCCGGTCATCTGCGCGCTGGCCGGATTGGTGCCGTGCGCAGAAGACGGAATGAGGCAGACCGTGCGATCGTGGTCGCCGTTGTGCTCGTGCCAGCCCTTGATCGCCAGGAGGCCGGCATATTCGCCCTGCGAGCCGGCGTTGGGCTGGAGCGAGACGGCGGCGAAGCCGGTGATGGCCTTGAGCATGCCCTCGAGTTCGCCGGTCAGCTGGTGATAGCCGCGCGCCTGTTCCCAGGGGCAGAAGGGATGCAGTTCGGAAAACTCCGGCCAGGTGACGGGAATCATCTCCGCGGTGGCGTTGAGTTTCATGGTGCACGAACCGAGCGGGATCATCGCGTGGGTCAGGCTCAGGTCGCGATTCTCCAGCCGCTTGAGGTAACGCAGCATCTCCGTTTCGGAGTGGTAACTCGCGAACACCTCGTGCTCGAGAAAGGCTGATTGCCGGCGCAGGGATTCCGGTACGGCCGAAAAATCGCCCGGAAGCTCGGCGTCGAGCGTGGCGATCGCGTCCGGCTTGCTGCCGCGGAAGATGCCGAGCAGGCTGAACAGGTGGTGCCTGCGCGTCTGCTCGCTGACGCTGATGCCGATGAAACCGTCGCGATCGGCGCGCAGGTTGATGCCGGCCTGCTGCGCCTTGTGCAGGATGGCCTGCCGGTTGGGTTCGTCGACCCGGATCGAGATCGTGTCGAAGTAGTCCTGGTGCTCGAGCTCGTACCCCGCTTCGGTGATGCCGCGCGCCAGGATGGCGGCCTGCCGGTGGATGCGACGCGCGATCTTTCGCAGGCCGTCCGGGCCGTGCCAGACCGCGTAGAAGCTGGCCATGACAGCCAGCAGCGCCTGGGCCGTGCAGATGTTGCTCATCGCCTTTTCCCGGCGGATGTGCTGTTCGCGCGTCTGCAGCGCCATGCGCAGGGCCGGGTCGCCGTGCCGGTCCCTGGACACGCCGATGATGCGCCCGGGCACGCTGCGCCGGTAATCCTCGCGGGTGGCGAAGAAGGCGGCGTGCGGCCCGCCGTAGGCCATGGGAACGCCGAAGCGCTGGGCGCTGCCGACCACCACGTCGGCGTCGGCGCTGCCGGGTGCTTCGAGCAGCACCAGCGACATCAGGTCGGCGGCCACGGCGACCAGCGAATCGCGGGCGTGCGCCGATTCGACCAGTGCATCGAGCGGCCGGACCGCGCCGTCGGCGCCCGGGTACTGGGTGAGGACGCCGAAGCAGGGCGTGTCCTCAAGGGCTGCGGCCAGGTCTTCGCGCACCTGGACGTCGATTCCGAGGTGTCGTCCGCGGTTCGCCACCACGTCGATCGTCTGCGGCAGGCAATTGGCGTCGACCAGGAAGACATCGCTCTTGTTCTTTCGATTGACCCGCCTGAGCATGGCCATCGCTTCGGCGGCCGCGGTGGCCTCGTCGAGGAGCGAGGCATTGGCCAGTTCCATGCCGGTCAGGTCCATGACCATCTGCTGGAAATTGAGCAGGCCCTCGAGACGGCCCTGAGAGATTTCGGCCTGGTAGGGCGTGTAGGCGGTATACCAGCCGGGATTCTCCAGCACGTTGCGCTGGATGACCGGTGGCGTGAGCGTGGGGTGGTAGCCCAGGCCGATCATCGAATGTGCAATGGTGTTGTGCCCGGCGATTTCACGGGCTTGCTCGAGCACTCGGTCTTCGTTGTCGCTGTCCGGCAGCTCGAGCGGCTTGTCGGTCCGGATGCGGCCGGGCATGGTCTCGATCATCAACGCCTCGAGCGACTCGCAGTCCACCGCGTCGAGCATTTGCCGGACGTCTTCGGCATTGGGGCCGATGTGCCGGGAAACGAACGCGTCGTGAGACTCGAGGGCGTGCAGGGGCGTGGAGGGGTTCCGGGATTCGGTCATTGCAGCAACAGTCCTTGCGCAGAAACGCTGAACAGGTAGTGATCGACCAGCAGGAACGCGAACAGCGCCATGAGGTAGACCACGGAGTAGTTGAACATGTGCATCGCCAGCTGCTCGTTCTTGGAGCGCATGATGCCGATGGCGTATCCGAGAAAGCCGAGGTTCAGGATCACCGTGCCGACCAGGTAGGCCAGGCCGCTCATTCCGGTCAGCCAGGGCAGCAGTGTCACCAGGGCGAGGATGATGGTATAGAAGAGGATCTGCCATCGCGTGAAGGCGACGCCGTGGGTGACCGGCAGCATGGGCACGTCCGCCGCCGCGTAATCGTGCCTGCGGTGGATGGCCAGCGCCCAGAAATGCGGTGGGGTCCAGACGAAGATGATCAGGAACAGGATCAGGGCGTAGGGATGGACCTCGCCGGTGACCGCCGCCCAGCCAAGCACCGGGGGCGCGGCGCCGGCGGCGCCTCCGATGACGATGTTCTGCGGCGTCGCGCGCTTGAGCCAGGCGGTGTAGACGACGGCGTAGCCGATCAGGCTGGCAAAGGTCAGCACCGCCGTGAGCGGGTTGACCAACAGGGTGAGGATCAGCATCGAGATCGCGGCCAGTGCCAGGGCGAAGGCGAGCGCCTGCCGGCGGCTGAGCTGCCTGCTCGGCAGCGGGCGGTTGCGGGTGCGCGTCATGATGCGGTCGGCGCGTTCGTCGAGCAGGTGGTTGATGGCCGCCGCCGCCGCCGCGGCCATGCCGATGCCCAGCGTGCCCCAGACCAGCGCATCGAGCGGAATCATGCCCGGCACCGCAAGCGCCATGCCGACGATTGCCGTGAACACGATCAGCGCGACCACCCGGAGCTTGCAGAGCCCCAGAAAGAAACGCGTTCGCTGCCAGATCGATGCAGTCGCTGCGGTCATGGCCGATGGTCGGGAGGTGATGGGTGTGCCAGGCATCCGGGCCTCACTCGGGGCCGGACTGCGTCCAGGTGAGCAGGCGCGAGAGATCGCGCCGCATGCCGTTGAAATCCGCCTCTGGCGGGTAACGCAATATTATATGCCCCATCGGGTCGATGATGTAGCTGATTGCCTCCAGACCCGCGTCGGGGAAGGCCGTTGACAGCTCGCTGCCTGCGTCGCCGGTCAACACGCGATAGTCGTCCGCCAGGCCGTGGATTTCATCGAGGACGTCCTGCTCGAGCTCGCCCGGCGTGACGAACATCAGGGCGACTTCCGGCTGGTGGCGGTCCTGGGCCCGGCGGACCTGCCGCATCCAGTAGATCGCGTCCATGCAGGCCTCATCGCAGCCGGAGGCCCGGTAGTGGAGGAGCTGCCACTGGCCGTCGAGCGTTTCGCGCGTGACGGCTTCGCCGGAGGCGGTCGTCAGTTCGAATTCGGGCAGACGCACGGCCGGCTCGAGCAGCTCGCCGTGATTCCTGGTGCTGTCGGGGCGCCAGTCGAACCACTCGCTGTTGAGCAGCACGGCGATGATCACCGGAGCCAGGAAGGCTGCGAGAACGGCAAGAACGGTCGTTTTATTCATGATTTCCTGAAGCTGCGCCAGGTCAGGGCGACCCAGATGAGGAATACCACGACCGCCATGGTGATCCATTGCCAGGCATAGGCCCGGTGGCGGTCGGGACCGAAGTTGACCGGGCGCCAGGGATCGCCGGTCAGGTGGATGTCGTGCGCCGGGTCGAGCAGGATGATCCGCCCGGCGAGAGACGTTTCCAGGGCCGCCTCGACGCGGTCGAGATCGAGGTAGGTGACCAGGTTGGGCCACTCATCGGCGTCGAGAGCCCGGGCCTCGCCCAGCTGCCGGCCCACGCGGGGAGGATCGACCAGGCGCCCTTCGATGCTTGCCGCCCGCGAAGGGGTCTCGATCGAGGGCAGCGGCGCTTGCCGGGAGGCGAGCGGATACCAGCCGCGGTTGACCAGCCAGCTCCCGGACGCCCCGTCCGGGCGGAAGGGCGTAAACACGTGCACCCCCGCCCGCCCGGCGCGAATCTGGTTGTCGAGCAGGACGTGCCTTCGCGTGTCGAATTGGCCCCGGGCCGAAATGCGAGCGTAGCTCGAATCGAGTGATTCGGCCTGCTCGAGGGACATGCGGTCGGCCTGTTCCCACGCCGAGAGCAGTGTCCGCTTCTCGTCCGCTCGGTCGAACTGCCAGGCGGCCAGCCGCGCGCACAGCACGATGACCAGCAGGGCGGCAAGGTGCGGCAGCCAGCGGAGGATGAAGGAAGACGACCTGCTCATGACGGGACGGCATTATAATTCAGGCAACACTTCTCCCGGAGTCCTTTCTTGCTCAGCAAAGTCCTGATCATCGGTGCCTTCCTCGTCATCCTCTACACGCTCGCGTCGAGCTTCTATTTTCTGGTCAAGGATTCAGGAGAAGGTGAACGCACGGTCAAGCGCCTGAGCTGGCGCGTCGGCCTCTCCCTGGGCCTGGTAATCCTGCTGTGGATCGCGTTCCAGATGGGATGGATCGAGCCCCAGGGGGTCAATCCGGTTCAGTATCCGGCGAGCGACGGCTGAACGGAGCGCTCAGCCGGTTTGCTGCAGCTTTTCGAGCACGCTGTCCGCGCTCGAAACGCGGAATTCGCCCGGTCCTTCCACCATCAGGTGCTCGATCGTTCCGTCCCGGATGATCATGGCGAATCGCTGGAAGCGCAGGCCCATGCCGAAGTTGGTGGCATCCATCTCCAGTCCCAGCACCCGGGCGAATGCCCCGTTGCCGTCGGCGGCCATCACGATGGCGTCTCCGACACCGGCCGATTTTCCCCAGGCGTCCATCACGAAGACGTCGTTGACCGCTGTGCAGACGATACGGTCGGCGCCGGCGGCCCGGATGTCGGCGGCCCGCTCGACGAAGCCCGGCAGGTGCTGCGCGGAGCAGGTGGGGGTGAAGGCGCCCGGAACGGCAAAAACCACGCTCAGGCCGGTGCCGAGCAGGGTGGTCGTGGATTGCCCGGAAGGCCCTTCCGGCGTCATCACCGTGAGCGTGGCTTCGGGGACCCGGTCCCCCGGCGCTGCGGCCATCAGCCGTCGAGGGCCGTATTGATGGCCTTGAGAAGTTCCTTCTTGTCGACCGGCTTGGTGATGTAGGCCGATGCACCCTGCCTCATGCCCCAGATGCGGTCGGTTTCCTGATCCTTGGTGGTCACGAAAATGACCGGAATGTTGGCGGTGGCCTCGTCCTTGCCGATGCGGCGGGTCGCCTGGAAACCGTTGAGTCCGGGCATGACGATGTCCATGAGGATGACATCGGGCATGTGCGCCTTGGCCTGCTCGACGCCTTCCTCGCCGCTGGAAGCGGTGATGACTTCGTGGCCGCCCCCCTCGACGATCTTCTGAAGCGAATACAGGTGAGTCTCGGAATCGTCAACGATCAGAATCTTGGCCATGTGAATCCCTTCTTGACTGTTTTGTTGCTCAAGCTCGAATCGCTCCCATCATACCCGAAACCGGGCTGGATGGTCCCGTCGGCGAGGCGCTTTCAGGACGCCGTCACGCGGACCACGATGCGTCCGCGCGCCTTTCCGGCGATCAGCTGGTCGAAGGCGTCCGGGAGGCCTTCGAGGTCGACTTCGGGCGCGGCGATGCTGTCGAGATGGCGCGGCCGCCATTCGCCCGCGAGGCGCTCCCAGAGCGCCTTGCGGATCGGGTAGGGGCATCCGGCCGAATTGATGCCCAGCAGCGTGATGCCGCGGATGATGAACGGCATCACGGTGGTGTTCAGCCCGATGCCGCCGGCCATGCCGCAGGACGCGATATTGCCCCAGGGCTTGATCACCCGGGTGAGTCCGGACAACATGTCGCCGCCGACGTTGTCGAGCGCTCCGGCGAACTGCGCCGAGGCCAGCGGCGACTCCGGCCAGTAAAGCTCGTGCCGGGAAATGCACTGCGAGGCGCCGAGTTCGTGCAGCCACTCGAACTCGTCTTCCTTTCCGGAGATGGCGGCGACTTCGTAGCCGGCGGCCGAATAGATGTCGCAGGCCAGCGATCCGACGCCGCCGCTGGCACCGGTGACGGCGATCGAGCCCATGTCGGGCGTCTGGCCGTTGGCTTCCATGCGCCACAGGCCCAGCGCGGCCGTGAAGCCGGCGGTTCCTAGGATCATCGCCTCGCGCAGGCTCAGGCCCCGCGGAAGCGGCACAAGCCAGTCGGAGGGCACGCTCAGGTACTCGCTGTAGCCGCCGTCGCGCGTTTCCGAAAGGCCGCAGCCGGTGATGAGTACCTCGTCACCCTCGGAGAAACCGTTGCTTTCGGAGCGAACGACGGTGCCCGCGGCGTCGATGCCGCCATTGAGCGGGAAGCTGCGCAGGATCTTGCCCTTGCCGGTGCCGGCCAGCGCGTCCTTGTAGTTGACGCTGGAGTAGGCGACCTCGATGACGACGTCACCTCCCGACTGCTCGTCGATCGACTGCTCGACCAGCTCGCCGCGGTAGCCGCTCTCGTCGTCGTCGATACGGAAGGCTCGGAAGGTGTCGGGTATTTTGTCACTCATTGGAAGTCTGTGGTCCGTAGTCGGTAGTCTGTGGTCCGTGGTCAGACGGACGGACTACTGACCACGGACCACGGATCGTCAGTTCGCCTTGTGAATGGCTCGCTTGTCGACTGCCAGGGCGGCTTCGTGTACGGCCTCCGACAGGGTCGGGTGGGCGTGGATGATGCGGGCCAGGTCCTCGGATGCGCCGGCGAACTCCATCGTCACCACGCACTCGGCGATCAGCTCGGAAGCATTGGGGCCGACGATCTGCACGCCCAGGACGCGGTCGGTCTCGGCATCCGCAATGACTTTGACCGTGCCGGGCGCATGACCCATGGCCAGGCCGCGACCTGTGGCCGCGAAGGGGAAGTTGCCGGCGCGGTATTCGATGCCTTCTTCCTGGAGCTGCTTCTCCGTCTTGCCCACCCAGGCGATTTCCGGGTCGGTGTAGATGACCCAGGGCACGGTGTCATGGCCGAAGTGGCCGTGGCCGCCGGCGATCGTTTCGACAACCGCGATGCCTTCCTCGGAGGCCTTGTGCGCCAGCATCGGGCCGCGCACCAGGTCACCCACCGCCCACACGTTCTCGGCCGAGGTGCGACAGTGGTCGTCGACCTCGATCTGGCCGCGGTCGGTCAGCTTGACACCCGAATCGTCGTTCAGCAGGCCCTCGCTGGCGGCCTTGCGGCCGACGGCGACGAGCAGCTTGTCGAAGGTCTCGCTGTGTTCGCCGTCCTTGTCTTCGAACGTGACGGTGACCTTGCCGTCCTTCACTTCGGCGCCGGAGACCTTGGTGCCGAGGCGGATGTCGAGACCCTGCTTCTTGAATTCACGAGCGGCGAGGCGCGAGGCGTCCTTGTCGATGGCCGGCAGGAATTCATCGAGGGCTTCGAACAGCATGACCTCGCTGCCCAGGCGCGACCAGACGCTGCCCATCTCGAGGCCGATCACGCCCGCGCCGATGACGCCCAGGCGCTCCGGCACCTCGGAAAACTCGAGGGCGCCGATGTTGTCCACGATGGCCTCGTTGTCGATTTCCACGTTCGGGATGGAAAAGGACACCGAGCCGGCCGCGAGGATGACGTGCTTGCCCCTGGCCATGTAGGCATCGCCGTCGTGCGGGGTCAGTTCCACTTCCCGGTCGGCATTGAGCTTGCCGCGGCCGTTGACGAACTCGACCTTGTTGGCTTTGAGCAGCTGGGTAACGCCGCCGGTGAGCTGCTTGACGACCTGGTCTTTGCGCTTGAGCATCTGGCCGACGTCGATGCTGACGTCGTCGACCTGGATGCCGTGCTCGGCGTAATCGTCGCGCACGTGGGCGAAGTGCTTGGAGGAGTCCAGCAGGGCCTTGGAGGGGATGCAGCCGATATTCAGGCAAGTACCGCCGGGCGCGGGCTTGTCGTCCTTGCCCTTGCGATCGTCGACCATCAGGACTTTCAGGTCGAGCTGGGCGGCGCGAATGGCGGCCACGTACCCGCCAGGGCCGCCACCGATCACGATTACGTCGAATTCCTTGTCAGCCATTTCGTTTCCTTGATTTAAAGCTACTCAATGCTCCACAGATGAACACAGATGAAAAAACCACGAGTCCCGTTTGATTGCTGATTAAGGGGCTTATTCTCATTGGCTCAGTCCGGGCAGACCTGGCAATCAAGGTTCGGCGAATGAGTTTTTTTATCTGTGTGCATCTGTGGACAAATTTCTTTCTAAAGGCCCAGCAGCATGCGCGCCGGGTCTTCCAGGGCTTCCTTGATCGCCACCAGGAACTGGACGGCGTCCTTGCCGTCGATGATGCGGTGGTCGTAGGACAGGGCGATGTACATCATCGGGCGGATGACGATCTCGCCGTCGATGGCGACCGGGCGCTCCTTGATGGTGTGCATGCCCAGAATGGCGCTCTGCGGCATGTTGAGCAGCGGCGTGGACAGCAGCGAGCCGAACACGCCGCCGTTGGTGATGGTGAAAGTCCCGCCCTGGAGGTCCTCGAGCTGGATGGTGCCCTTACGCGCCTTCTCGGCGTACTCTGCGATGCCCTGTTCGATTTCGGCCAGGCCCATGCGATGGGCGTCCCTGAGCACCGGCACCAGCAGGCCGCGGTCGGTGGATACGGCGATGCCCACGTCCTGGTAGCCGTGGTAGATGATCTCGTCACCGTCGACCGAAGCGTTGACCACCGGGTGCTTCTGCAGTGCTTCGCAGGCCGCCTTGACGAAGAAGGACATGAAGCCGAGCTTGATGCCGTGCTTCTTCTGGAAGTCTTCCTTGTAGCGGCTGCGGATGTCCATGACCGCCTTGAGATCGACCTCGTTGAAGGAGGTCAGGATGGCGGCGGTGTTCTGGGCTTCCTTCATGCGCTCGGCGATGCGCGAGCGAAGCCGCGACATCTTGACGCGCTCTTCCGGTCGCGGTCCGGTTGCGCCGCCGGCCATGTGGCTGGCCACGTCGCCCTTGGTGATGCGGCCGCCCCGGCCGGTGCCCTCGATCTGACTCGCGTCGAGGTCGTTCTCGGCCACCATGCGGCGAGCCGAGGGCGGCAGGTCCTTCTCCGCGTCCTTGGAGCGACCGGACTTCCCGTCGTCGCTGCGACGCGACTTGCCGTTCTCGTCGGAACCGCTCTTGGCCGAATCGTCCCCGGACGCCTCCGTGTCCTCGCTCTCGTCCTCCGATTCGGAATCTTCGTCCCCGGACTTGCTCGGCGCCTCGCCTTCCTTCATCAGGCCCAGCACCTGGCCCTCGGTGACGGTTTCGCCCTCTTCGGCGCTGATGTCCTCGAGCACGCCGTCGGCCGGCGCGGGTACCTCGAGGACGACCTTGTCGGTCTCCAGGTCGACCAGGTTCTCGTCGCGCTCGATCGCGTCGCCGGGCTTCTTGTGCCACTTGGCGACGGTGGCGTCCGAAACGGATTCGGGCAGGTTGGGGACTTTGACTTCAACGCTCATGGGTAGCTTACTCCGTGAATTTGCCTGGGGTCAGCGCCTCGCCGACCAGGCGCTTTTGTTGTTCGAGGTGGACCTGATAGTAGCCGACGGCCGGGGACGACGAGCCGTGGCGGCCGACGTAGCCCAGTTGCTGACCGTCGCGGATGCAGGCCTGGAGGTGATGGCGGATCTGGAACCATGCGCCCTGGTTCATCGGTTCTTCCTGGCACCAGGCGACCTCGCCGGCCTGTTCGTAGCGCGCGATGATTTCCTGGACCTCCTCGCGCGGGAAGGGGTAGAGCTGTTCGACGCGAACCAGCGAGACGTTGTCGATCTCGTCTTCGGCGAGCTGGTTGGCCAGGTCGAAGTAGACCTTGCCGGCGCAGAACACGACGCGTTCCACCTTCTTCGGATCGGGCTCGGCCGGGTCGTCGATAACCAGCTGGAAGTGACCCTTCTCGAGATCGTCGAGCGACGAGGTCGAGGCCTTGTGCCGCAGCAGCGACTTCGGGGTCATGACGATCAGCGGCTTGCGGAAGCGACGCAGCATCTGGCGCCGAAGCATGTGGAACATCTGAGCTGGCAGGGTGGGCACGCAGACCTGGATGTTGGCGCCTGAACAGAGCTGCATGAATCGCTCCAGGCGCGCCGACGAATGCTCTGGCCCCTGACCCTCGTAGCCGTGGGGCAGGAACATGACCAGGCCGCACAGGCGGCCCCACTTGGTTTCGCCGGAGGCGATGAACTGGTCGATGACCACCTGGGCGCCGTTGACGAAGTCGCCGAACTGCGCCTCCCAGATCGTCAGCGTGGACGGCTCGGCGGTGGCATAGCCGTATTCAAAGCCGAGCACGGCTTCTTCGGAAAGCAGCGAGTCGATCACGGTCACGCGGCGCGGATCGTCGGTGAACTGCTGCAGGGGAAGAGCCGACGTGCCGTCCGCCTGGTTGTGCAGCACGGCGTGGCGGTGGAAGAAGGTTCCGCGGCCGGAATCCTGACCCACCAGGCGCAGGCCATGACCGCCCTCGATCAGGCTCGCGTAGGCCATGGTCTCGGCGAAGCCCCAGTCCATGGGCGACTCGCCCGAAGCCATCTTCTTGCGCGAGTCGATGATGCGCTGCACCTGTTTGTGCAGCTCGAAGCCCTCGGGCAGGGTGGTCAGGCGATCGGACAGTTCGCGGATGCTGCGGGCTTCGACACCGGTCGTGACGTCCTCGCGCCATTCACCTTCGAGGTAGGGTTCCCAGTCGACCGTCTCGATCGCTTCGTCTTCGCTCAGCAGGTCGACGACCGGTTCGCCGGCGTCGAGCTTGTCGCGGTAGTCCTCGTTGGACTTGTCGATCGCCCTCTTGTCGACCAGGCCTTCGGAGATCAGCTCTGCGGCATATTGCTTGCGCACGGGATCGAGCTTGCGGATCGTCTCGTACATGCGCGGTTGCGTGGCCGCTGGTTCATCGGCCTCGTTGTGACCGAGACGGCGGTAGCACACCAGGTCGAGCACGACGTCCTTCTTGAATTCCCGGCGGAAGTCGGCGAGTACGCGCGTGGCGAACAGCACGGCTTCGGGGTCGTCGCCGTTGACGTGCAGGATCGGCGCCTGGACCATCTTGGCCACTTCGGTGCAGTAAAGGGTGGAGCGCGCGTCGAGCGGGTTCGACGTCGTGAAGCCGATCTGGTTGTTGACCACGACATGGAAGGTGCCGCCGACCGAGAAGCCGCGCGCCTGCGACATGTTGAGCAGCTCCATGTTGACCCCCTGGCCGGCGATGGCCGCATCGCCGTGCACCAGCACGGGCAGGACCTGCTCGCGACGATCGTCCTTGAGCCGCATTTGTCGGGCGCGGGCCGAACCGGCGACGACCGGATTGACGATCTCGAGGTGAGACGGGTTGAAGGCCAGGGCCAGGTGCATCGGGCCGCCCGGCGTGGGGACATCGGAGCTGAAGCCCATGTGGTACTTGACGTCGCCCGCACGGTTGGGGTCGTCGCGGGCGATCTTCCCTTCGAACTCGGCGAACAGGTCGCGCGGACTCTTGCCGAGAATGTTGACCAGCACGTTGAGACGGCCCCGGTGGGCCATCCCGATCACCATTTCGCGCACGCCCTGGCTGCCGGTGTGGCGGATCAGCGCGTCGAGCAGCGGGATCATGCTCTCGCCGCCTTCGAGCGAAAAGCGCTTCTGCCCGACGTATTTCGAGTGCAGATACTTCTCGAGCCCTTCGGCACTGGAAAGCTTGTCGAGCAGGCGCCGGCGTTCTTCCGCATCCGGCGTGTAGTGACCGCGCGCGCCCTCGAGACGCTGCTGCAGCCAGCGGCGCTGGTTCGTGTCGGTGATGTGCATGTACTCGACGCCGATGCTGCCGCAGTACGTGTCGCGGCAAGTCTCGACGATGTCCCGCAACGGCAGGTGATCCGGCCCGGACAGGGAGCCGGTATGGAACTTGGTGTCGAGATCGGATTCGTCGAGGCTGTGGAAACCGAGTTCCAGGTCGGGAACCTGCGGGCGCTCGCTGATACCGAGAGGATCGAGCCGGGCGCGCTGGTGGCCGCGTACCCGGTAGGCGTTGATCAGGCGAAGGACGCCGGCCTGCTTGAAGTCCTCTGCGGGGGTGCCGGCGCTGTAGTGGCCATTGGCGGCAAGCGCCCGGAAATGCGCCTCGATCTGCCGGTGGCGTGTTTCGGTATCGACCGAATCGGAGAGCTGCGAGAACAGTCTCTGCCAGTTCTCGGGAACGGATTCGGGATCATCCAGCCAGGCTTCGTAGAAGGCCTCCACATAATCGGCGTTGCCGCCGGAAAGATGGGAGTTCCGGTACTGCTCCTGAAGGAAATCTGTCATGACAAGCGCGGCTCGGGTGCCCAGTCAAAGACCGCTGATTATAACGGCGGCGGGCATTTGATTGTGCCGGATATGCCGATATTGCTCCGTATTGCGGCTCGCTGCGGCGCGCCGCGGGCTACACGTATCGATCAATGTCGTGCGCCATCCTTGCCGCGTTTCCGATATAGGACGAGGGCGTCAGTTGCATCAGGCGTTCGCGATCGGGTTCGGGAATGTCCAGTCCGGCAATGAATTCGCGCAGGCGTTCCCGGTCGATGCCGCGTCCGCGGGTCAGGGCCTTGAGCTTTTCGTAGGGTTCCGGCACGCCGTGAAGGCGCATGACGGTCTGGACTGCTTCGGCCAGCACCTCCCAGGCGCGTTCGAGATCGTCGGACAGGCGCTGCTCGTCGGGGGCGATCCGATCCAGGCCCTTGAGAATCGACTGCCAGGCCAGCGAGCAGTAGCCGAAGGCCGATCCGAGCGAGCGCTGTACGGTCGAGTCGGTGAGGTCGCGCTGGAAGCGCGAAATCGGAAGCTTGCCGGCGAGGTGCCCGAGCAGTGAGTTGGCCAGGCCCAGATTGCCCTCGCCGTTCTCGAAGTCGATCGGGTTGACCTTGTGCGGCATGGTCGACGAACCGACCTCGCCTTCGACCAGTTTTTGTCGGAAGTAGCCCAGGGACACGTAACCCCAGGCATCGCGGGCGAAATCCAGCAGGACGGTGTTGATCCGCATCAGTGCGTGGGCCGCCTCGGCGATCATGTCGTGCGGTTCGATCTGGGTGGTGTATGGATTCCAGACCAGTCCAAGGTCTTCCACGAAATCGCGCGCCAGGGCCGGCCAGTCAACGCCGGGACAGGCCGCGAGGTGGGCGTTGAAGTTGCCGACCGCGCCGTTGATCTTGCCGGTGATCTCGACCTGGTCGAGCGAGCGGCGCTGCCGGCGCAGGCGAAAGACCACGTTGGCCAGCTCCTTGCCCAGCGTCGTGGGCGAAGCGGTCTGTCCGTGGGTCCGCGAGAGCATCGGCATGTCCGCGGTGTCCTTCGACAGGGCGGCGAGCCGACGGTCGATCTGCGCCAGCAGGGGGTCGAGTTCCTCCACCACCGAACGGCGAATGATGAGCGCCCAGGCCAGGTTGTTGATGTCTTCGGAGGTGCAGGCGAAGTGGATGTACTCGGTATAGGGTTGCAGCGACTCGCGCTCGCCGAGGCGTTCCTTGAGCCAGTACTCCACCGCCTTGACGTCATGATTGGTGGTCCGCTCGATGGCCTTGACGGCGGCCGCGTCGTCTTCGCCGAAGTCTTCTGCCAGGCGGTCGAGGTACTCCCGGTCTTCGCGCGACAGCCGGGGCAGCGCCGTGAAGGCGGGTTCGGCGGCCAGCGCCTTGAACCAGGCCACCTCCACGCGGACGCGGTGCCGGATCAGGCCTGCTTCGGAAGCGAGCCAGCGCAGCCCGGCGAGCTTGCCGGCGTAGCGGCCGTCCAGCGGCGAAAGAGCGGTCAGAGCGTGGGTATCCATCGATTCTTGCGGGTCGATTCGGGCAATCCGTCATGATACCGCAGCGCGCCTGGAAGGTTGTCTCGCCGGCGCTCCGCTGCCCGGGCTACATTCCTGCTTGCCGGGGAAATCACCCTATCGGTACGGTCGCAGGTACTTCCATTCGAACAGGCGCTTGGCCCAGTGCATGGCGCGCAGCGGAGGCAGGACGCGATTGCCGCGCTCGGTTCGCGTGACCAGGATGCCCCGGTCGTAGAGGTCGACGATGCACATCAGCTCGCTCCTGAAGGTCGCCGTTCCGGGCCTGCCGCCCAGTTCGGCGAGCAGGTTCCTGGCCGCGGCTTCGGCCTGAAGGTCGGCCATGTGCGCCTGCTTGGGCATCCAGTCCGGTCCCGGGAAGGAGCCGGCATCGCCGGCGACATACACTCGATCGAATCCGTCCACCCGGCAATGCTCGTCGGCGCGGATCATGCCGCCGTCGGAGCGGGGCAGGGGGGTGTCGTCGAACCAGTCGTTGCCGGTCATGCCCGGCATGAAGAGGATCAGGTCGGCCGCGAAGGATTCCGCCTCGGTCTCGACCACGCCCTCGCCGAAGCGCCTGGGTTTCTGGCCGAGGTGCGTGCGGATGTCGCGCTTGCCCATCTCCCCGAGCAGGCGATCGACCGCCTTGCCTCCGAGTCGCTGGCCGGGCTTCTCGGCCGGGCTGAAGAAGTGCAGTGTGAATCGTTCGCGGCGGCCCTGCTTGCGCAGCCAGGTATCGATGCCGAACAGGAATTCGAACACCGGGCCGCCCCGCATTGCCGAGGGTTCGGCCGGGTTGCCGGCGAAGCCGAAGGCGATCGATCCCGATTCCAGGGCGTGGAGACGGTCGCGCAGGCGGACGATTTCTTCCGGGCCGCCGCAGGGCAGGATGCTGTGCTCGATGCCCGGCAGCTTGCGCAGGAACTGTCCGCCGCAGGCGATCACCAGGCCGTCGTTGCGGATCTCGCCGGATTCGGTTCGAAGCGTGCGACCGTCGTCGGACAGGCCGGTGGCCCGCGTGGCGTGGTGGTCGACGCGCATTCGCCGGAAGAACCCCTCGAGGGGCACGATCAGGTCTTCGGGTTGCCGCTTGCCCGTGGGAATCCAGATGGTGCCCGGGTAGTAGACCAGCTCGGCCCTGGGAGCGACCAGGTCGATGCCCAGGTCGGCATCGGCCTTGCGTAGTTTCCGGACCGCCGTGAGTGCGGCGAATCCCGATCCGATGACGGTCACGCGCGACATGGCTGACGACTCCGCTTGCGAACAAGCCTTATATTAACAGAACCTAATTAATCATGGTGGCCGAGCATGTAATCGATGGCCAGCGAGGCCAGTGCGCGAACGCCGGTCTGCATCGCCGACTCTTCGATGCGGAAATCGGGTGTGTGGTGCGGCGCGACTTCATCGCGGGGAATGTCCCGGGGCGCGGCGCCGAGAAAGAAGTACAGGCCCGGCACTTCGCGCTGGAAGTAGGAGAAGTCTTCCGCCGCGGTCAGGGCGTCGATCCGGACCGCCTTGTCGCCGGCCACCCGCTGCAGGCTCGGGGCCATCGCCTCGGTCAGCCCGGGGTCGTTGTAGGTCACCGGGTAGCCGAGCTGGATGTCGACGCTCACCTCGGCGCCCTGGCTGGCGGCGATGTGCTCGGCGGTGCGCCGGATGTCGGCGTGGATCTTCTCGCGCATGGCCGGATCGAGCGTGCGAATGGTGCCGATCAGCTCCGCTTCCTCGGGGATGATGTTGTTGCGTACCCCGGCGCGGATGCGCCCGACCGAGATCACGGCCGCGGCCCGGGTCAGCTCGGTCTGCCGGCTGACGATCGTATTGAGGCCCAGCACGAGCTGCGCGGCTGTGGTGATCGGGTCGACACCGGTCCAGGGCGTGGAGCCGTGGGTCTGCTTGCCGTGTACGGTGATGACGAAGCGGTCCGATGCGGCCATGGTGCCGGCCGGACGATAGCCGATCTGTCCGGCCGGCGCCGGCGCCCAGATGTGCTGGCCGAAGATCACGTCGACGTCCGGATCGGAGAGTACGCCTTCGGCGACCATCATTTCCGCGCCGCCTTCCTCGCCCGGCGGGGTGCCTTCCTCGGCGGGCTGAAAGATGAACTTGACCGTTCCGGGGAGGTGCTCGCGCCGATCGGCCAGCATTTTCGCAACGCCCATGAGCATGGCCATGTGGGCATCGTGACCGCAGGCGTGCGAAACCGGCACCTCTTCGCCGAGGTATTCGCTGCTCACGTCCGGCGAGAACGGCAGGTCGACCCGTGAAGGGACCGGCAGGGCGTCCATGTCGGCGCGCAACCCGACAACCGGACCGTCAAGGGCGCCGTGCAGCACGCCCACCACGCCGGTGTGGGCGACCCCGGTCGTGATTTCCATGTCGAGCGAGCGCAGGAAATCGGCGATCGTCTCGGCGGTGTCGAACTCGCGGTTGGACAGCTCGGGGTGGGCGTGGAAGTGCCGCCGCCAGTCGACCACCTGCGACTGCATCGCCGCCGCGCTGTCGTCGATGTAGCGGTGCCACGTTTCGGCCGACTGCTGGGCGTTAGCGCTCGTGCCGGCCAGCAGCACGAGTGAAATCAGGAAGAAGCGCTTGAGCATGACGAGAATCCTCGGTGGACGGGGTCCGCGCCATTCTCGGCTCAGCCGCGCCCGGGGCGCAAGCCGACCGGGATCAGTCCGGTCCGGCAGCGTGCTGGAGCCTTTCGAGGATCGCGTCCTTGTCGAGCCAGAGCCGGTTGACCCAATCCTGGATTCCCTGGCGGAATTCCGGGTCTTTCTGGTACTCGCCGCCCCGCAACGCTTCCGGAATCGGCAGGCGGCGGACGTGGACGCGGATTTCTCGCACGCGATTGGCGAACAGGTCGGCCAGGCTGGGCCGCCCGTCGGGGTAGGCGATGGTCACGTCGACGAGCGTGTCGAGCGTTTCGCCCATGGCGTCCAGCGTGAAGGCCACGCCGCCCGCGCGCGGGTTGAGGAGATGGCGATAGGGCGCGTTCTGGCCCGCGTGCTTTTCGGGCGTGAAGCGGGTTCCCTCCACGAAATTCACGATCGCCACCGGAATGCGGCTGAACTTGCGGCAGGCGCGGCGGGTGGCTTCGATATCGCGCCCGGCCAGTTCAGGCCGGCGTTCGACCTGGGCACGCGTATAGCGCTTCATGAACGGAAAGTCGAGCGCCCACCAGGCCAGCCCCAGCAGGGGGACCCAGATCAGCTGGCTCTTGAGGAAGAAGCGCAGCAGCGGCAGGCGGCGGTTGAAGAGCTTCTGCAGGACGGGGATGTCGACCCAGCTCTGGTGATTGCACACCACCAGCATCTGGCCGTCCATGTCGTCGTCCGGCAGGCCTTCGACCTCGATCCGCGTCGAAGTCACGCTGTCGAACAGCCAGGAGTTGAAGTCGATCCAGCTCGCGGCGATGGCCGCCAGCGCCCGGTCGCACGCTCGCGTTACCGCTGCGATGCGAATCGTGAGCTTGACCAGCGCGACGACGAGCAGGGGCAGGATGTGGACCACGGAATTGGCGGCCAGCAGCAGGCCGGCCGCGGCAATGCGCAGAAAGGCGATCAGCTTGTCGGGCATGTACCGCAGTATCTCACGAGGCGGTGTTCACGGGGCAGGGAAACAGCGGTCCGCGGCGTTATAATTGCCGGTTTGGACGAGCTTCTACCGGGATACGACGACATGAGCACTTTCCGTACCGAAAAGGACAGCATGGGCGAACTCCGGGTGCCCGCCGACGCCCTGTGGGGTGCGCAGACCCAGCGCGCCGTGAACAACTTCCCCGTCAGCGGCCAGCGCATGCCCGCTCCCTTCATCCGCGCCCTGGGCCTGATCAAGGCGGCCTGCGCTGAGGCCAACGAGGAACTGGAGCTGCTCGATGCCGATCGTGCCGGGGCCATTGTTCGGGCCGCGGGCCGCGTCGCGGTGAACGAGGTCGACCGGCATTTCCCGGTCGACGTCTACCAGACGGGCTCGGGCACCAGCTCGAACATGAACGCCAATGAGGTGATCGCGCACCTGGCCGATCCCGACGGCAAGCTCGGTGTCCATCCCAACGATCACGTCAACATGGGGCAGAGCTCCAACGACGTGATTCCGACCGCCATCCAGGTCAGCGCCTGCCTGACGGCCGCCGAGCACCTGCTGCCGGCCTTGCACCATCTCCAGAACACCCTGCGCAAGCGCGCTGAAGGACTGGACGACGTGGCCAAGACCGGCCGCACCCACCTGATGGACGCCATGCCGATCACGCTGGCCCAGGAACTGGCGACCTGGGCGGCGCAGATCGACAGCGCGGAGCAGCGCATCCGCGATGCGCTCTCGCGCATGCGCTATCTGCCCCAGGGCGGCACGGCCGTCGGCACCGGCATCAATGCGCACGAGGCCTTCGGCCGTGTCTTTGCCGCTCGCCTCGCCAAGTCGACGGGCTTCGAATTCGCCTCGGCCGACAACAAGTTCGAGGGCATCGCCAGCCAGGATGCCGCGGTCGAACTCTCCGGTCAGCTCAAGACCCTGGCCGTGGCCCTGATGAAAATGGCCAATGATCTCAGATGGATGAATTCGGGCCCCCTGGCCGGTCTCGGTGAAATCGAACTCGAAGCCCTGCAGCCGGGCAGCTCCATCATGCCGGGCAAGGTCAACCCGGTCATCCCGGAGGCCGTCTGCATGGTGGCCGCCCGCGTCATCGGCAACGATGCCACGATCACGGTGGCCGGCCAGTCGGGCAACTTCCAGCTCAACGTGATGCTTCCGGTAGTCGCCGCCAGCCTCCTCGACAGTCTCGACATCCTGGGCAACGCCTCGCGCTTGCTCGCCGACCGTGCCATCGCCACCTTCAAGGTGCGCGAGGACCGGCTGGGCGAGGCGCTGGCGCGCAATCCCATCCTGGTGACCGCGCTCAATCCGGTCATCGGCTACGAGAAGGGCGCGGCGGCGGCCAAGAAAGCCTACGCGGAGGGGCGGCCGATCCTCGACGTCGCGGCCGAAATGACCGACCTCAGCCGCGAGGAACTCGAAGCGCTGCTCGATCCGGTCAAGCTCACGCGCGGTGGGCTGTAGGGCGCTCTGCAAAGTCCCGCAAGCCACGGAATCATCCAGAAGGAGACACGCCATCCTGGCCCGAAGCACGCACATCACGCCGGACGGTCACCGAAGGCTGCAGGACGAGCTCAAGTACCTGTGGGAGAAGAAGCGCCCGGCGGTCACCCGGGCGCTTTCGGCCGCCGCAGCGGAAGGTGACCGCTCGGAGAACGCCGAGTACATCTATCGCAAGAAGCAGCTGCGCGAGATCGACCGTCGCGTGCGCTATCTCCGCAACCGCCTCGACGAACTGCGGCCGGTGCCCGCGCGCGCCGACAACCCCGGTAAGGTGTTCTTCGCCGCCACCGTCACCCTGGCCGAAGTCGACGGCGGTCAGGTGCGCTACCGCATCGTCGGCGCCGACGAGACCGACGCCGAAAAGGGCTGGATCTCGGTTGATTCCCCCGTCGCCCGCGCGCTCCTTGGCAGGGCCGTGGGGGATGAAGTTTCGGTGCACACGCCGATCGGGGAGCGCGTCCTCGAGATCGTTGATGTCGAATACGGGGAATGACCGTTTGATCGCAACCCCGTAGGTCGGGGCCGCGTCCCCGACGGAGGACGCTTCAATCTTGTTCACACGCAGCTATGCGTGTTCCTGCCTGAAACGTCGTCCGTCGCGGATGCGACCGCGACCTACGTCGACCTCGTTCCCCCCTTGAAACCTCAGCCGCCGATACCTATTTGAGATACCGAGATCGCCGCAAGGGGTCTCACCGAGCCCGGCCTGATGCAGGCGGGCATCAACCGACAATACCGATTGCTTCTCAAGGAGGATACGGTTATGAACACGTTCGATCTTTCACCCCTGTACCGGACGGCCATCGGCTTCGACCGCCTGGCCGACATGCTGTCCAACGCCTCGCGCGTCGACAGCAACGGCTATCCGCCCTACAACATCGAGTCTCTCGGCGAGGATCGTTACCGCATCACGATGGCGGTGGCGGGCTTCGGTCGCGATGAGATCGACATCGTTTCCGAGCAGAACACGCTCACCGTTTCCGGCAGCAAGCAGGAAACGCAGGATAACGAGGGCGGTGATCGCCAATTCCTCTATCGCGGCATCGCCAATCGCTCGTTCGAGCGGCGCTTCCAGCTCGCGGACCACGTCAAGGTGGCGGGCGCGGACCTCGAGAACGGTCTGCTCCACATCGAGTTGCAGCGCGAGCTGCCCGAACGGATGAAGCCGCGCAAGATCGAGATCGGCAGCGGCGATGCCCGCGCGATCGAGAGCGGCAAGTCCAGGTCGGCCGAGGCGGCCTGAAGCGGCCGTCGGATGCCGTGAGCGACACGGGCAGGGGCGTCTTCGGGCGCCCCTTTTTTGTGTAGCATGACCCCCATGAGCATGTCCCGGTCGTCGAGCCAGCCGGTCTGGTTCACCCTCTACCCGATCTACCAGTGGCTGATCTACATCCCGCTGGTGGTGCTGGCGACGCTCGTCGGCGCGTTTCTGGCCGTGCCGCTGGCGCTCGTGGTGTCGCCGCGCCTGGCGAACCTGTGGATCGCCGTTCCCTGGGGGCGCATCCTGGCCTGGCTGGTGCCCGTGCGGGTGGACGTCGACGGGCTCGACCGAATCGACCCCGGCCAGAGCTACGTGGTGGTGGCCAACCACCAGAGCCAGTTCGACATACCGGTCGTTTATGGCTGGATCGGCCTCGACCTGCGCTGGGTGGCCAAGGCCGAGGTCGGCCGGATTCCCTTCGTCGCCGCCGGTTGCCGCGCGATCGGCCACGTGTTCATCGATCGTTCCGACCCCGACCAGGCGCGTTCCGCCATCAACCGGGCCGTGGGTCGCCTCGAGCCGGGTACCGGACTGATGTTCTTCGCCGAGGGGACGCGCAGCCGCAGCGGTGAACTGCTGCGCTTCAAGAAAGGTGCGTTTCGCGTCGCGATCGACCAGCAGCTGCCGGTGCTCCCCGTGACGGTCGTCGACACCCGCCAGATACTGCCCGCAGACAGTTTGAGAATCCGGCCCGGCCGCGTGCGCCTGATCGTCCACCCGCCGATCGAGACGCGCGGCTTCACGGCGGCCCAGCTCGGCCAGTTGCGCCGCGACTGCCATGCCGCAGTCGCCAGCGCCCTCCCGCAGGGCAGCGCGAGCTGATGCATCTCAAGCGACCCGATCCCGAATTCACCGGCTCGTCGCGCGCCCGTCGCAGCTTCTCGCTCGCCATGCGCCTGACCGCGGGCTTCGTCGCGGTGATGTGGGCGGTGTTCCTGTTCGACAGCCTGACCGGCCTCGATCTTATTCGCTTCGGTCTGCGCCCGCGCGAGGGCGTCGGGCTGCTCGGCCTGGCGACCACCCCGTTGCTGCACGCGCACCTGGCGCACATCGCATCCAACACCCTGCCGTTGTTCATCGGCGGCGTGGCCATGCTGTTTCTCTATCCCAATTCCGCCCTCCGGTCCCTGCCGGTGATGTATGTCGGCAGTGCGGCCCTGGCCTGGATGTTCGCACGGCCCAGCGTGCACATCGGCGCGAGCGGACTCATCTACGCCATCCTCGCGTTCGTGTTTGTGTCGGGCATCCTCAAGCGGGATCTCCGTTCGGTCGGCGTTTCCCTGATGATCTGGTTCCTTTACGGCTCCATGCTCTGGGGTGTGCTGCCCGGGGCCGGTTCGAGCAGCTGGGAGCTGCACGCCAGCGGCATGCTCATCGGCGTCATCCTGGCCTTCGTCTACCGGGATCACGATCTTCCCCCGCTCAAACGTTACGAATGGGAGTGGGAAGAGGAGTTTCCGGATGAAGCCAACGACCGGGGCGGACCCCGGCCCGGAGATCCCTGGCCCTGACGATCGGGAGGCAAGCAGTCATGATCAGAAAAGTGTTCGGAATCCTGCTGGCGCTGGTCATCGCGCTCGTCGTTATCGGCTTCCTGCTGCCGACTCGGGCGGAAGTCGAACGCTCGCGCGTGATCGACCACCCCCCGGATGTGGTGTTCGAGGTCCTGACCGACCTGCGCCACTTCACGCAGTGGGCGCCGTGGACGTCGCGCAACCCCACGATGAGCTGGCGCCTCGAAGGAGAGCCGCCGCGGGGCGTCGGCGCGACCCTGGTGTGGCAGGAAACGCCGGAGGCCGAGTCCAGCCGCCTGTGGATCGTCGGCGTGGACCGCCCGAATCGAATCGACATGAAGCTCGAGCTCGGCGGGAACGAGGCGGACAGCTGGTTCGAGCTGGTCGAAGGCGAGGGCGGCCTCGAAGTGCGCTGGGGCATGAGCATGCGCTTCGGCGCGCTCGATCTCGTCGGCCGGTATGTCGGGCTGCTGCTGCCGGGCCTCGTGGGCCGGGACTACGGGGAGGGCCTCGAGCGTCTCGACGAGTACCTGTCGAGCAGCCCCGGGCGCGTTCCGGAGCTGCCCGAGCGGACCCGATCCCGGCCATGATTGATACGCCGCGACTGCACGTGTTCGGCTGCGGCCGCGCCGGACGAGCGATTGCGCGCCGGCTCGTCGATGCCGGACGGGTCGAGCCGGGGCTGATCGTCAACCGCAGCCTGGAAAGCGCGCAACGCGCCGCGGACTTCATCGGCGGGGGAGAGCCCGCCGAGGCGCTCGACGATCGGGTCGCGGGCGGCTGGCTGATGGTGGGCCTCCCCGACGGGGTCCTGCTCGACGCGCCGGGGACGATCGCCCGGGCCTGTCCGCAGCCCCCGCAACTCGTGTTCCACCTGTCCGGATCGGTGGAGGCGCGCGTGCTCGAGCGCATCGGCGCGCCTTTCGCGGCCGTGCATCCCGTGCGGGCCTTCGCCGATCCGCAGTCGGCCGCGGCGCGTTTCGAAGGCACCTGGTGCGTGGCCGAGGGCGAACCCGGCGCGCTCGAACGGCTCCGCCCGGCATTCGAAACCGCCGGCGGGCGGTGGCTGGCCTTCTCCGCGCGCGACAAGGCCGCCTGGCATGCGGCGACGGTCGCGGCCAGCAATTTCCTGGTCACCATTCACGGCCTTGCGAGGGATCTGGCCGAGCGGGCGGGATTGCCCGGTGACCAGGCTCGCGAGCTGCTCTGCGATCTGCAGCAGGGTACGCTCGAGGGCTTGCGAGAAGCCAGCCCGCGAGCGGCCCTGACGGGGCCCATCGAGCGCGGCGATGCGGCGGCTTGTCGACGCCTGGCCGCCGCCGCGTCCGGCCTCGACGCCGAGCGGGCACGCCTGTTCTCCGAACTGGGCCGCGCCACGCTTGCCCTGGCGCGCGAAAAGCGCGGCGCGCGGACCGGGGACCGGTCGCTGGCGGCGCTGTTCTCCGCTACCAGCGGCTGAAGTCGACTCGCTCGATCGCCGTCTTCCAGTCGGCCACCCCGGCGGACTCGGCAACCCCCCTGGCGAGGGCGGCGCGAAACAGCTCGCCGGAGAGCATGCGCACACCCAGCCGTTCGAGGTGCGGATTCCATAGCTGGCAGTCGCACAGCAGGAAGCCCCACTGCGTCAGCGCGCGCATCAGCACCGCGAGCGCGATCTTGGAGGCGTCCCGCTGCCGGTGAAACTTCGATTCGGCGAAGAATATCCGGCCGATCGCGACGCCATAGAGCCCGCCGACGAGTTCTCCGTTCCCGCCGTGAATCTCGATGCTGTGGGCATGGCCGAGCGCGTGCAGCCGCACGTAGGCCCGCGCCATTTCGGGCGTGATCCAGGTGCCGTCCTGATCGTGTCGCGGCGCTGCACAGGCAGCGACGACCTCGTCGAAGTGCCGGTCCGCACTGAGCCCGAACCGGCCCTGCCGAAGCGTGCGTTTCAGGCGCCTGGACAGGTGCATCGCGTCGGGCAGCATGACCGCCCGGGGCTCGGGCGACCACCACAGGATCGGACCGGGTGCCTCGTACCAGGGGAAGATGCCCTGCGCGTAGGCGTTGAGCAGCCGCGCAGGGTGAAGGTCCCCGCCCCAGGCCAGCAACCCGTCTTCCCGGGGGTTGGCCGAGGGATCGGGGAAGGGGCTGTCCGGCGGCTCGCCCAGCCTGGGAACGGGTGCTCGCATCAAGGGGCCTTGAAGGGATCGAGTGCCTGCAGTTGTTCGCGTCGGTTCTCCAGGTACTCGCCTTCGGCCGCCAGCCATCTGCGGACGCCCTCGCGCAGGCCCGGGTGCCGGATGTAGTGGAACGAACGCGTCCGGCTCGGCAGGAACCCGCGCCGGATCTTGTGCTCGCCCTGTGCGCCGGGCTCGAAGCCTTCGAGACCGTGGCGGATGCAGTAGTCGACGCCCTGGTAATAGCAGGTCTCGAAGTGGACGTCGCGCGTATCCACGAGGCTGCCCCAGTAGCGGCCGTAGAGTCGCTTGCCGTCACGCCAGAACACCGCGCAGGCCAGGTCCTCCCCGTGCAGGTCGGCGATGCAGATCAGGAACTGCTGGCCGAATCTCGATGCCGCGCGGGTGAAGAATTCGCGATTGAGCGAGGGCAGGTTGCCGTAAAGCGCGAAGGTGGTCTGGTAGCAGCGGTCCACCAGGTCGATCTCCGACTCCTCGAGTGACGCCCCGTCGCGCCAGCGAAACCGCCATCCCGCTTCGTGAACCCGCCTGCGCTCGGCGAGGATGTTCTTGCGCGGCTTGCGGCGCAGGCGGCCGAGAAAGTCGTCGAAATCCGCGTAGCCGTCGTTGGACCAGTGATACTGCCAGTCGAAGCGCTCCAGCCAGCCGGCTTCGCGCAGAACCCCGGCGTCGTGCGGGTCGCAGAAATTCACGCCGGCCGACCACAGGTCGAGCGCTTCGACCAGGCTTTCCATGCGTCGAACGAGGCGAAGCGCGCTGCGTGGATGGGATTCCGCGCCGAGCAGGCGCGGACCGGTCACCGGCGTGAACGGCGCGGCGACCAGCAGCTTGGGGTACCAGGGCATGCCCGCCTGCCGGGAGGCCTGCGCCCAGGCGAAATCGAACACGAATTCACCGTGGGAATGCTCCTTCAGCCAGGCCGGAGCGGCGCAGACGACATCGCCTTCGGCGGGCTCGGTCAGTGGGCAGGGGCGCCAGCCGGTCGCGCCGCCGGTGCAGCCGGCCTCCTCGGCGCTCGCCAGGAAGCGCCAGTCGACGAACGGCCCCGTGGATTCGCACAGTCCGTTCCAGGCCGTTTCCTCGAAGCCGGAGAACGGCCGTTGGCTCAGCCGTTCAATCCTGCAACTCGTCAAGGTAGCGTTCTGCGTCCAGGGCGGCCATGCAGCCGAACCCGGCCGAGGTGACCGCCTGCCGGTAGATGTGGTCGGCCACGTCGCCGGCGGCGAACACGCCGGCGATGGACGTGGCCGTGGCCATGCCGTCCTGGCCCGCGCGGATATGGATGTAGCCGTTGCTCATGTCGAGTTGGCCCTCGAAGATCTTCGTGTTGGGATCGTGCCCGATGGCGATGAACACACCGTCGAGGTCAACGTCGCTGGTCTCGCCGTCGTGGACGTGCCGGATGCGCATGCCCGTGACGCCGTCGTCGTCGCCGATGACTTCGTCGAGCACTTGGTTCCAGCGGATCTCCACCTTGCCTTCGGCTTCCTTCTGAAACAGGCGTTCCTGGAGGATCTTCTCGGCGCGCAGTTCGTCGCGGCGGTGGACGAGGGTGACCTTGCTGGCGATGTTGGCCAGGTAGAGCGCTTCTTCCACCGCCGTGTTGCCGCCGCCGATGACCGCGACCGGCTTGCCGCGGTAAAAGAAGCCGTCACAGGTCGCACAGGCCGACACGCCGCGGCCCTTGAAGGCTTCCTCCGAAGGCAGCCCGAGGTAGCGTGCCGAGGCGCCGGTGGCGATCACCAGGCTGTCGCAGGTGTAGACGCCGCTGTCGCCCTCCAGCCGGAACGGGCGCTGCGACAAGTCCGCGGTGTGGATGTGGTCGAACACGATCTCGGTGTCGAAGGCCTCGGCGTGCGCGCCCATCTGCTGCATCAGTTCCGGCCCCTGCAGATCGGGGTAGCTGCCCGGCCAGTTCTCAACGTCGGTTGTCGTGGTGAGCTGGCCGCCCTGTTCGATGCCGGTGATCACGGCGGGTGCGAGGTTGGCGCGGGCCGCGTAGATGGCCGCGGTGTAGCCTGCAGGACCGGATCCGAGGATCAGCAGCCGGAAATGACGGGGGTCGGACATGTATAATTTCTCCGTTTCGGGCCGGGCGATTCAAAAGAACAGACGTGCGGTCGGCCGCCTCCCAATCCAAGGCTGACCGGTCGTCGATCGGTCTTTTCATTTTGGCAGTTTTCAAGGAGCTTAGAGGATGCGTATCGGAATTCCCCGCGAGATCAAGACCCTGGAAGGACGCGTGGCCCTGGTGCCCGCGGCCTGCGGCGACCTGGTCCAGGCCGGGCACGAGGTCTTCATCGAGGCCGGGGCGGGCAGCATGAGCGGGTTCTCAGACGGGGACTTCGAGCGGGTCGGGGTCGAGGTGCTGCCGGATGCCGAGGCGCTTTACGGCAAGGCCGAGCTCTTGGTCAAGGTCAAGGAGCCCATCGAGGGCGACCTGCACCACCTGCGCGCCGATCACCTGCTGTTCTGTTACCTGCACCTGGCCGCCGAGCCGGAACTGACCGATCGCCTGCTCGACATCGGGCTGACCGGCGTGGCGTTCGAAACGGTCGAGGAAGACGACGGCTCGCTGCCGCTGCTCGCGCCCATGAGCAATATCGCCGGGCGGATCGGCGTGCAGGTGGGTACGCACCTGCTGCACCAGCCCGAGGGCGGGCGGGGCGTGCTGCTGGGTGGCCTTCCGGCCGCCGATCGCGGGCACGTCGTCGTGCTCGGTGCCGGGGCCGCCGGCGGCAACTCGGCCCGCCTGGCGGCGTCTTCGGGCGCGCGCGTGACGGTCTTCGACAAGCGCCAGGACCGGCTGGCGGAGATGATGGCGATCGGCCCCAACGTCACGGCGCTGTATCCCTACGGCGAAACCGTGGCCGATTTCGTGTCGAAGGCCGACCTCGTGATCGGCGCGGTGCTGGTCACCGGCGCTCGCGCGCCGCACGTGATCTCGCGGGAGATGATCTCGTCGATGAACGAAGGCGCCGTCGTGGTCGACATCTCGGTCGACCAGGGAGGCTGTGTGGAGACCACGCGCCCGACGACCTACGCCGACCCGACCTACCAGGTCGACGGCGTCACGCATTTCGCGGTCACCAACATGCCGGGTGCCGTGCCGCGCACCTCCAGCCAGGCGCTCTCGGCCGCCATCCTCCCGTACGTCCAGCACATGGCGCGCCCCGACTGGGAACGGGTCGAGGCGCTGTCCCGAGGCGTGAACCTGCGAGACGGCGAGCTTGTGCATCCGGCATTGAAGCAATCATAATCAGGTAATTGCGAACATAATTTGATGCAGGGTGGCAAGTGAGTCAGCGCGCGAAGAAGAGCGAGAAGGTCGACGAATCCGCGCTGGCACTCAAACGGCGCCTCTCCGAGGCGCTGTTCCTGCTCATCCTGGTCGCGGCGGTCTACCTGCTGCTTTGCCTGCTCAGCCACGATCCTTCCGACCCGGGCTGGTCGCGGGCCGCCGCCGATTCCGATATCGACAACCTGGGCGGTGCCTTCGGAGCCTGGTTGGCCGACCTGTTCCTGGTGCTGTTCGGCTACATGGCCTACTCGGCACCCCTGCTGATCGGCTTCGCCGGATTTCGCGTGCTCAGCGAGCGCGGCGAGCCGGCCGGCCTGGCGGAATGGTCGGTGCGCACCGCCGGCCTGCTCCTGGCCGTGATGACCGGTTGCATGCTGCTGTCCATGCAGGCGCCCGAAGCCGGCCACGTCCCGGGCGGCGGCGTGATCGGCGACGTACTTTCGGAGCCGATGGTCGCCACCATGGGGCTGACCGGCGGGGTACTCATCAGCCTCAGCATCTTCCTGGGCGGTATCACCCTGTTCACGGGCTTGTCCTGGATCGACGTCGTTGACCGTACCGGCCGATTCGCGATGCAGTCCTTCGCCTGGTCGGTCGCCAAGGTCGCCAAGGGGCGCGACTGGTTCGCCGGCCGGCGAGCGCGAGCCGAACGCGAGGAGGTGCGCAAGCGCGACTCCATCAAGCGCAAGTCCCGCAAGGAAGTCCGGATCGAGCCGCGGGTGGAGCCGGAAACGCGCAAGCCGGCGGAGAAGAAGGTCCGCCAGCAGCCGCTGTTCAAGAACCTGTCCCCGGGCGAGCTGCCGCCGCTGGAACTGCTCGACGAGGCGCCGGCGAAGCGCGCCGGTTACTCGGAAGACGCGCTCAAGGCCATGAGCCGGCAGGTCGAACTCAAGCTGGCGGATTTCGGCGTCGAGGTCGAAGTCGTGGCCGTCCATCCCGGCCCCGTGATCACCCGCTTCGAGCTGCAGCCGGCGCCCGGCGTGAAGGGCGCGCAGGTGTCCAATCTCTCCAAGGACCTGGCGCGGGGGCTGAGCGTGATTTCCGTGCGGGTGGTCGACGTGATTCCCGGCAAGAGCGTGATCGGGCTCGAGATTCCCAACCAGAACCGGGAAATCGTTTACTTGCGGGAGATCCTGGATTCCGACGCCTATTCCCGTTCGAGTTCCCCGCTGACCCTCGGACTGGGCAAGAGCATCGCCGGCAAGCCAACGGTCGCGGACCTGGCGCGCATGCCGCATCTGCTGGTTGCCGGCACCACCGGTTCGGGCAAGTCCGTGGCGATCAATGCAATGATCCTGAGCCTGCTCTACAAGGCCACGCCGGACCAGGTCCGGCTGATCATGATCGACCCGAAGATGCTGGAGCTGTCGGTCTACGAGGGCATCCAGCATCTGCTCACGCCGGTGGTGACCGACATGAAGGATGCCGCCAACGCACTGCGCTGGTGCGTGGCCGAAATGGAACGCCGCTACAAGCTGATGGCCTCGGTGGGCGTGCGCAACCTGTCGGGCTACAACCGGAAGATCAAGGAGGCGGCCGAGAAGGGGCAGCCCATCCCCGATCCCCTGGCCGATCCGTCCGAAGTGGCCGAGGGCGAGGAAAAGCCCGTGCTCGAAGCCTTGCCCTACATCGTGGTCGTTGTCGACGAGTTCGCCGACCTGATGATGATCGTGGGCAAGAAGATCGAGCAGCTCATCGCGCGCCTGGCCCAGAAGGCCCGCGCCTCGGGCATCCACCTCATCCTGGCCACGCAGCGGCCGTCCGTGGACGTGATCACCGGGCTGATCAAGGCCAACATCCCGACGCGCATGGCCTTCCAGGTGTCCTCGCGCGTCGACTCGCGCACCATCCTCGACCAGCAGGGCGCCGAACAGCTGCTTGGCCACGGCGACATGCTCTACCTGCCGCCGGGCTCCGGCTTGCCGGAACGCATCCACGGCGCCTTCGTCGACGATCACGAAGTTCACGCCGTGGTCGAGTCGCTCAAGCAGCAGGGTGAGCCGGACTATCTCGAAGAGGTGCTCTCCGAGACCCAGACCATGGCGGACGGACAGCAAATCGGCGCGACCGGCCTGCCGGAAGGCGGCAGCGGTGATTCTGAGGACGAGCTCTACGACAAGGCCGTGGCCTACGTGCTGGAGAGCCGGCGGGCTTCGATTTCCAGTGTCCAGAGGCAGCTGCGGATCGGCTACAACCGCGCAGCCCGCCTGATCGAGGACATGGAGGCCCAGGGCGTGGTCAGCCCGCCGGAGCACAATGGCCAGCGCGAGGTCCTGGCGCCGAAACCGCCGCCGCGCGAATGAGTCAGCCGCGGTTCAGCGCGGTCCGGTCACACTCGCTACACGAACCTTCCAGAGGAGGAGCACCGAAATGATCATGGACTGGCTCGCCGTTGTTTTGCTGGCGGTCTCCGCTTCCAGTGCGCCCGAGGACGGGCGTGCCCAGCTCGATGCCTTCGCCGAAGGTCTCGACACGCTGTCCGGGCGCTTCGAGCAGGTCACGATCGACGGCAGCGGGCGTATCACCGAGGAATCGAGCGGGGCGCTCTACTTCTCGCGGCCCGATCGCTTTCGCTGGAGCTACGACGAGCCCTTTCCGCAGGAAATCGTCGCCGACGGCGAGCAGCTCTGGCACTACGACGTGTCGTTAGAACAGGTGACGGTGCGACCTCAGCCGTCGGCGTCGGAATCGCCGCTGCTGGTGCTGACCCGACCGGAACTGCTGGATCGCTTCTACCGCGTGACGGCGTCGGAGCCCGGCCTGATCGAATTCGAGTCCCTGGCCGACAATCCCGAAATCGAGGTCGGCCGCCTCTACTTCGCCGGGGGGCGGCCCGAACGGCTCGAGCTCGAAGACAGTTTCGGCCAGCTCACGCGCTTGTCGCTGAGCGCGCTCGAACGCAATCCGACGCTATCGGCCGACCTTTTCAGTTTCGAGCCTCCCGAGGGTGTCGACGTGCTCGAGGGCTACTGATCACTCGGGCAGGCTGCAGTCGAGCCCGTCGAGATCGGTCAAGCGCCGGGGCTTGAGTTCGCCGTTGCCGAACTGCGGCAGCACCGACGAGTAGGTGGCGGTCGCCAGGTCGCAGTTCTCGAACTCGAATACCAGTTCTCCCCAGGGGGTGTAGTCGACGGCGTCGGCATCGAAGTCGCCGCCGAAGTCGGTGCCGCCGGTCAGCGTCAGCTCGTCGAATTCGAGCCGCTTGCCGTCGATCAGCCCCTCGCCGACGACCCAGGCCTGTTCGCCGTTCGTGTCATAGGTGAACCAGGCGGTGAACACCCGGCCTTCGCCGAGCTCCTGCATGAACCAGCCCTGGCCGCTGCTCTCCGGATCGCTCCACTGACCGCTTATGCCCGGCGCGGCGGGCGAGGGGGGTTGCGGGACGCTGCCGCAGGGCAGCCCGTCGATGGCGATCAGGCGAACGAAGTCGAGCTCACCGCTCGATTCGAACAGCGGGCTGTCGAAACTCGCCCGCCCGTAACGGCAGTTGTTGAAGTCGAGCGTCAGGGTGCCCCAGGGCAGTACCTCGATGTTGGCCGTTGCGATGGGGCGATCGGGGTCGGCCAGGCGCGTGGCCAGAACGTCGTCGAACACGATGCGCGAGCCTTCGATGTCGCCGACGCCCACGACCCAGGCCTGCTCGGTGGCGGCAAAGGATGCGGGCGGGTAGGTGAACCAGCTGATGGCCGCGCGGTCGGCGTCGAGAATCTCGAGCAGCCAGCCTTCACCGCCGCGTTCGGGTACGAAGTAGTGGCCGCTGTGACCGGGACCGACCTCGTCGACCACGGGCGCGACCAGCAGGTTCTCCGGCGCCTCCAGGGCATCGCCGCCCAGCTGCTCGGTGGCCACCCCGGTGAAGTTGCCGGAAGGATCGAATCGAAGCACCTGGTTGCTGTTCCGGCTGGCCACGAACAAATCGCCCTGCGGGCCGAAGGCCAGCGCGCGGGCGAAGTCGAGTCCGCCGCTGCCGGCGTCGACGAACACGTCGACGAACTCGCCCGCTTCGGGATCGAAGCGCAGGACGTTGTCGGCCGACCCGTTGGCGACGTAGAGCAGGTCATCGGGGCCGACCGCCATGTCCCAGGGATCGGTCAGTCCGCCTTCGCCGGGACCGGCCAGGTCGAGGCCCCGGAAGCCGTTGAGTGCCGAAAAAGCCATGATACGGTTCTGGCCGGCTTCCGCCACGTAGAGCTGGTTCCGGAACTGCGCCAGGGCCCGCAAGGGCAGGTCCATCGCCCGGCTCCAGCCCATCGGGTCGGTGCTCGGTTCCGCCTGCGTGAGCGGATTGAGATGCTCGCCGTCCTCGTCATACACCTCGATGGCGTTGTCGCCGAGCACGGCCAGTCTGTCGCCGCTGAGCCAGCCCATCGCCCTCGGGAAGGACGATTTGAGCGTGCGCGGCCCGGGCAGTGCGGAATCGAGGAAGACGTCGATCAGCCGACCGCTGAGCCGGTCGAAGCGCCTCAGGTCTTCGCTGGCCAGCAGGTAGAGGCGGCCGGCGTCGTCGGCCAGGAGATCGGAGTACTCGGTCAGTACGGGACCCGGGTTGACCGGTTCCGGAGCGACGACCACGCCGCGGTAGCGGCCGTCGAGTCCCCATGACAGCACCCGGTCGTTGCCGCTGCTGACCACCAGCAGTTCCCAGCGCGCATCGCCGGGGGGCGAGGCAAGCCGGCGATCGTCGAACACCAGTTCCGGCTCCACTTCGGGAGGATCCCCGCCGTCGTAGGGATCAAAGGGAAAGGGATCGTTGCGGTCGGGCGTGCCATCGCCGTCCTGGTCGCCGTCGGAGGGATCGACGTGGGCTTCGGCGATCGCCGCCTCACCGGCGTAGGCAGCGATGACCGGGGCCAGGTCGTTCATCAGGCCGGCGTTGTCGGCGCCGTTGCCCGTCTGGGTCGATCCACAGGGCTCGCCGCCGCACTGAACGGCGGGGTTCGAGTAGACATCGAGCCGGCGATAGCGGTCGACGTGTCCGGTGCCGAAGCTTCCCATCAGAGTGTGCCAGCGTCCGTCGCGCGTCCAGGCGAAGTTGTCCGACTGCGGGTCGGGCGAGGCGATCGTGTCGCGCTGGTGCTGGGCGCCGAGGTTGTGCCCCAGTTCGTGCGCGAAAACGGCGTCGGAGCAGACCGACCAGTTGCTGACGCCGTCGTTGGTGATGTGGACACCGAAGCGGGCCTCTCCCTGGCCGCCCGATTCGATGCTAGGAAAATAGGCGATGCCGCAGGAGCCGCGGGTTTCGATGTCGTGCGGCCAGATCATCGCCACGATGTCGGCGCCCTTCTGCTCGCGCGTGTTCGCCAGGCCGGCCAGGCCGGGGATCGATTCGCCGTCTAGGGCATCGCCGAGATCGCGCAGGGCGAGGTTATTGGCCTGGTGGCGGTTGTAGCCGGTCTGCTCGAAGTGGACGAGTTCGACCTGGGCGTCGATCCGTGAGTCGACCAGCGCCTGGTTGGCGATGCCGACGAAGTGATTGAAGCGCGTGGCGAGCAGCGAGCCGGGGTAGCGCTGGGCCAGCGCGGGGGGATGGATCATCATCACGTCGATGCGAGTGATCGTATCGCCGCTGTGGCTGGCCAGGTCGGCGGGTGGCGACCAGGCGGCAGTCTCGTCGCCCGGCCGGTTCGAACGCGCAGCGCTGATCACGTCGTGCCCGAAATGATCGACCTCGAACCCCGGTGTGGAGAGATCCAGCATCCAGGTTCCGCTGTGGTCGGTCGTGACCTGGATGACGTCGCCGCCGGCGTGGATCCGGGCGAAAACGCCGCTCTGCCCCAGCGTGACAAGGGCGGTGTCTCCCGACGCGCTTTCCACGCGAAGACTGGTGTCGCCGTTGGGATGGCGATGGGTTCGGCTCACGGCGCCGGACAGGGACTTCCCGCCGGGAAGGGGCAGCTCGATTCGGCGCGGCTCTCGCTCGGGAGGTGCGGCGGTTCGGAGCGGGATCGC
This sequence comes from Gammaproteobacteria bacterium, assembly GCA_009908385.1. GTDB lineage: Bacteria > Pseudomonadota > Gammaproteobacteria > Xanthomonadales > Wenzhouxiangellaceae > Wenzhouxiangella. The sequence goes on along the minus strand of JAAAPE010000004.1, from coordinate 913 downwards.
ACGGTCCCCGGCCGACCCCGGTGAAACGGCCCGGCGGGTCACCCGTTCGGCCTGATCCACCGGCGCCCAGGGCGAGAAGGCCTGGATCCGATTAGACGCGCCTTCCTCCGGCGGCGATCGATCGCCGGCGGCGAAGTGAATCGTGGCCGCCCCGGCGGCGGACAGGAACAGGATGGCGATCAGTCGCTTCATGGCCTTGCGTCGCGTAGGTTTCGGAAGGTGGGTGCGCCGCGAGCGCTGCGATCCCGTCGGGTGCCGAGAATCGGGCCGTTGAGCGGCGAATAGCGTTGTTCGAAGCCCTCGGGCGGCGTCCCCGGCTCGACCCGATGGATGCGCTCGTGGTCGGGCAGGACCCAGGGAATGAAAACCGTCTGCTGCGGGGGCGGATGGATCTCGATGGGCGTCGGCGAGGGCGCGCTTGGCCGCCTGCGACGGTCCTCGGCCAGGCGTCGACGGCGCTCCTCGATGAAGCGGCGGTTGGCTTCAGCCAGTGCGGGCAGGCCTTCGTCGGGAACCACCACGCTGACCGGTTCGGCCTCGAAGGCCCGCGCGCCCTCGCTGCAGGGTCGATCGGAAAACTCGATCACGCCGCCGGATTCGCAGCGATAGATGCGCGCGTCGGCGACCGCCGACGTCGAAATCAACAACAGGATGCCAATTGTCCGAAGGCTCATGTTCCATGCACCTCCATGCTCCGGTTCGATTGATGCCGGCCTGTGTCAGTTCGCGGGCGAATCGAACGACTCGGCGCTGCTTTCGTCTTCGGGGCGAGTGAGGATCTCGACCGACTGACGCGCCTGATCGAGCATGTCGTGACAGTGCTTCGACAGTTCGACGCCTCGCTTGAAGCGCTGGAGCGAGTCGGACAGGCTCAGGTCTCCCGACTCCAGTGCTTCGACGAGTTCCTCAAGCT